>NZ_WHPN01000404.1 GCF_009735685.1 Streptomyces lycii
GGGGGTGGACCCCGGCGAGCTGGAACGGATGCCGCTCGAGGGGCGGGCCCGGCTCGCCGAGCGGTTGCGCGCCGGCCGGCTCGCGGACTGGGCGGAGCTGATCGGCCGTTTCCGGCAGATGGCCGGCGGCGAGCGCGCCCGCAAGGTGGAGAACACCGCCGGTGAGCTGATCGGTGTCACCCTCGGCGACGACCTCTCCCGTCTCGTCCCCTCCGAGCTGGCCCACCTCGGCCTGCCCGGGCTGCGCGCGGTGTTCGCCGCGCGCTACGCCGCCGGGGAGCTGATGCTCTACGACAGCCAGGGCGAGCAGTCCAGCGGCCGGGGTGCCGTCATCGTGTGCGTGGACACCTCCCACTCCATGCTCGTGGCGGGGCCCGGCGGCGTCACCCGGGAGGCGTGGGCCAAGGCGTGCGCCCTGGCGCTGCTGGACCAGGCCCGTCACGCCGGGCGCGACTTCGTCGGCATCCTGTTCTCCTCCGCCGACCAGCTCCGGGTCTTCCGCTTCCCGGCCGGCCGGCCCGCCGGCATCGCCGAGGTCCTGGACTTCGCGGAGTCCTTCCTCGGCGGCGGCACCAGCTACCAGACGCCCCTGACAGCGGCCGGCGAACTGCTGGAGGAAGAACTCGACGACGCCGCCCGCGCGCGCGGCGACATCGTGATGATCACCGATGACGAGTGCGGCGTCACCCAGGAGTGGATGCGCGGCTGGAACGAGGCCAAGCACCGGCTGGGCTTCCGCCTCTTCGGTCTGGCCATCGGCGCACCGCCCGCCGCGGGAACGGGTTCGGTCCTGGACGCCCTGTGCGACAACCTCCGCTCCGTGGAGGACCTCACCGACGTCCACGCCGCCGCCGACCTCTTCCGCGTGATCTGACCGGTTCCGCGTGATCTGACCGGCGCCACGCCGCAGGTCCGCGTCCTCCGCAGGTCCGCGTCCTCCGCCTGCCCCCCGCCCGCCGGGCCGACGTCCGCCCGGCCCGCGCCCGCCCGTGCATGCCCCGCCCCGCGCCCACCCGGCCGCGCATGCCCGGCCCGCACCCCGGGTCGGAACGGCGGGTCGGGGCGCGGCTCCGGCCGTCAGGAGGCGAGCTTCGCGGCGATGAGCTTGACGGCGCTCTCCCGGTCGCCCCGGAGCCGTTCCCAGTCGAGCCCGAGGTCCGCGACCGTCTCCCGGGCCCAGCTGGTGTCGTAGTCCGACTGCTCCCAGTCGAGTCCCAGCTCCTCGGCCGTCTCCTGGCCCCACGACCGCTCGGGGTCGCTCGCCAGCTGGTAGAGGGCGGCCGCCAGCCGTTCCCTCGGCTTCGGGCCGGTCGGCCTCCAGAAGCGCAGGGTCTTCTTCAGCCGTCCCGGTACGGAGTTCTCGGCCTCTCCGCCGGTCTCCGTCCCGGCCGTCTGCGCCCAGCGGTGGGCGAAGAACTGCCAGGCCCGGTAGGAGCCCACGCCGAGTGCCGCCGTCGCGGCGGTCGCCGCGAGGGCCCAGCCGACCGGGGTGGCCATGAGCGCCGCCGCCCCGACGCCCGCGCCCGCGGTGATGGCGATGGTCGCCACCAGGGACGCCACCGCGCCGGACGCGGCCAGCGCGCCGCTCATCGCCATGATGGCCTTCACCAGTCTTCCCCGCTGGTTCTTGGCCAGGGCGTAGCCCTGGATCACGCGCAGGGTGATCTCCTCGTCGCCGACCTGCTCGTACCTCTTGATCTGCCGGGCGACTTCGGTCAGCGCGCGCTCCACGGCCGCCTGCGCCCGGTCCTGCTCGCGCCGCCGCTCCTCCGCGGCCGCCAGCTTCTCCCTGGCCCGCTCGACCCGCTGGCCCAGCGTGCCGAGTTCGGCCTGGAACGCGGCGAGGTCGACATCGGGGAGTTCCGCGCCGCCTTCGCACGCCTGCAGGCCTTCGGCGATCTCCGCCTTCCGGCTCGACGCAAAGGTGTGGTACTCCTCCAGTTCCCGCACCAGCTCCCGCGTGGCCTCGATCTCCTCGCGGGCGGCGGCCAGCACCAGCTCCCTCTGGACCTGGTCCTCCCGCCCCATGGTCTCCCGGAGCCGGTCGACCCGCCGGCCGGCCTTGTGGGCCTTGCGGCTGTACCGCACCGCCTGCACCAGCGCGCCGGGCAGCGCGGCGAAGCCGCCTCCGGTGAGCGCTCCGTTGTAGATCTCGGGCAGGTAGTTGCCGGACAGGTTCATCGCGCCGCCCGTGCCGTGGAGGGCGTTGGCCGTGAAGCTGGAGGCGTTCTGGGCGGTGTCCCCGGCGGCGCCGGCGTAGTCCCGGGAGTGCGCCTGGTGCTGTGCGCTGCCGGGCTGGGCGGCCCGGCGGCCGCGGCCGGCCGTGTGCATGCCCCGCGCGCTGATCCCGAGATTCACCCCCGAGGCCGCGACCACGCCGAAGGGTCCGGCCACACCGCCTCCGTAGGAGGCGTCCGTGCTGACGGCGGGATTGCGGAAATCCGGTCCCACGTCCGCCCCCGTGCCGGGGGTGACCAGATCCGAGCCGCCGCCGACCAGGCCGGTGGGGCCGCTGGTGGCGGCGGGCGTCCGCTCCGGGCGCGGCTCCCGCTCCTCCTGGCCGCCCGCCCGCTGGACGGCGGCCGGGCCGCCCGCCCGTTGAACGCCGGAAGGGCCGCCCAGCGCCGCGGCCACGGCGCCGTTGCCGGCGCTGCGTTGGAGTGCCAGGACCCCGGCCGGCGACAGTGCGTCCGCCCGTCCACCGGCGGCGGCCGCGGCCGGCCGGGCGGAACCGTCCCGGCCACGGCCCCGGCCGGGAGCCGGTGTCCCCGGCGTCGCCCGCCGCTGCCCGTCCCGCTGCTCCTGCGCGTGCACGCTTGCCTCCCCGACGCGTTCCTTCCACGCCGCGCTCACGCTAGCCGCCGCTGCCGGTCCCGGCAGCGGACCGGCAGGCCTCGTCACGGGCAGCGATCGGCCGTACGGGTGCCCCTTCGGGCAACGGCTTCCGGCGGCGGATGTGAGAAACCGGGACAAGGGGTACACGTCGGCGGGCAGGCGTGCCACACCCGAACGGCCGTACAGGAATGCCCCCGACGGGCAGCCATCTCATATCTGAGATAGCGTCCATCACATGGGAGACGACTACCTCGTACGCATCGGCAGGCTCATCCGGGACGCCAGGCAGCATCGCGGCTGGACACAGACGCATCTGGCGGAAGCTCTCGGGACCAGCCAGAGCGCGGTCAACCGTATCGAGCGGGGCAACCAGAACATCAGTCTTGAGATGATCGCCCGCATCGGCGAGGCACTGGACAGCGAGATCGTCTCGCTCGGCTACTCCGGCCCCATGCACCTGCGTGTCGTCGGCGGGCGGCGGCTGTCCGGCAGCATCGATGTGAAGACGAGCAAGAACGCCTGCGTGGCGCTGCTCTGCGCGACGCTGCTGAACTCCGGGCGCACGACGCTGCGCCGGGTCGCCCGGATCGAGGAGGTCTACCGGATCCTGGAGGTGCTGGGCAGCATCGGCGTCCGCGCCCGCTGGGTGAACGGCGGCGGCGACCTGGAGATCGTGCCGCCGGCCCGGCTCGACCTGGACTCGATGGACATGGAGGCGGCGCGGCGCACCCGCAGCGTCATCATGTTCCTCGGCCCGCTGCTGCACCGCGAGGAACGCTTCCGCATCCCGTACGCGGGCGGCTGCGACCTCGGTACCCGCACGGTGCAGCCGCACCTCACGGCGCTGCGCCACTTCGGGCTGGAGATCACCGCGACCGACGGCGTCTACCACGCCGAGGTCGAGTCGGAGGTCCGCCCCGGCCGCCCGATCGTGCTGACCGAACGCGGGGACACCGTCACGGAGAACGCGCTGCTGGCCGCGGCGCGGCACGACGGCGTCACCGTGATCCGCAACGCCAGCTCCAACTACATGGTCCAGGACCTCTGCTTCTTCCTGGAGCAGCTGGGCGTACGGGTCGAGGGCGTCGGGACGACGACGCTGACCGTGCACGGCGTGCCCCACATCGACCGCGACGTGGACTACGCCCCCTCCGAGGACCCGGTGGAGGCGATGAGCCTGCTCGCGGCGGCGCTGGTGACGGAGTCGGAGCTGACGATCCGGCGGGTGCCCGTGGAGTTCCTGGAGATCGAACTCGCGGTGCTGGAGGAGATGGGCCTCGACCACGAGCGCAGCCCGGAGTACCCGGCGGACAACGGCCGCACCCGGCTCACGGACCTGACGGTGTATCCGTCGAAGCTGAAGGCCCCGATCGACAAGATCCACCCGATGCCGTTCCCCGGGCTCAACATCGACAACGTCCCGTTCTTCGCGGCGATCGCGGCCACGGCCCAGGGTTCGACGCTCATCCACGACTGGGTGTACGACAACCGGGCCATCTATCTGACCGACCTGACCCGGCTCGGCGCCGACGTCAAGCTGCTGGACCCGCACCGGGTGCTGGTCGAGGGCCCGGTGCGCTGGCGGGCCGGCGAGATGATGTGCCCGCCCGCGCTGCGGCCGGCGGTGGTCATCCTGCTGGCGATGATGGCGGCGGACGGCACCTCGGTGCTGCGCAACGTGTATGTGATCAACCGGGGTTACGAGGAGCTGGCGGAGCGGCTGAACTCGATCGGGGCGCAGATCGAGATCTTCCGGGACATCTGATCGGCAGAAGTGTCGTGCCCCNCCTAGGAGATGAGGGGCACGACACTTCTAAATGCCTGCTGACCTGCTGTTACACACTTGCGGAACCCGCCATTGATCATCACTGTTTTTCATCACCTTGTGCAACGTGCGTGCAAGATGATCTTAAATTGGTGACGATGCATCAGAGATATCTGAGTGCCCGTCAGCCTTCACGGAGAGTGCTCGCCACAGGGGCCTCGCGATGTCCGCACCGACGGTGCCGCTGGCGTTCCTAAGATTCGGAGTTCAGTCCTTTCCACGCACGCGCATCAAGCGCACTACGCCGCCACGGCCAGTTCCAGCCCGAACCTCCACGCGCACCGGCGCTCCTTCGATCATCCAGCTGACCCCCACGTCCGGGTCGGCGACCTGCTGACCGAGGCGCCCGCCGACAGCATCCGCGACACCCCTGCCCGGGAGCACGTCGAGAAGAGCAGTCAAATGCGCGCTGCCGTCGTCGAGCCTGCCGGCGGGATGGGAAGCCTAGTTGCGGGCGGTCGTCTGTTCCCAGTGGACAAGCTTTCCCCTGGCTGCAGCCCATTGTCAGACCTCCGGCGTAACGTGAACAGTCATCGTGAGGGGAGCCCCGCCGATGGCCGATCGGACTAGAGCTGGGAGCCCTCCTCTGCCACGCGGGGGGGGTGCATCTCTCGCTCGGTGACTGGAGCCGAATGAAAAAGATTGGCAGGAGCTCTCATATCGGAGACAGCGGCGTCGCCCTCATCCACCAGATGATCAACAGCATGGGATTCGTCTGGCACGAGCGCGCCGGAACACTCGACGCGGGCATCGACGGTGAGATCGAACTGCGTGATCCCTCCACCGGAGAGGTCGCCAACAGGATCATCCTGGTGCAAAGCAAGGCTAGCGACCGGCCATTTCCTGGTGAGAGCGAACGCGGCTTCCACTACCTGTGCAAGCAGGAAGATGTGGATTACTGGATGAGCGCCGACAATCCCGTCCTCCTGGTCTGCTCCCACCCACAGAGCGGTGAGGCGTGGTGGATGCATATCCAGAGCTGGTTCGCGGACCCCAGCCACCGTGCCTCCGGCCGGATCGACTTCGACAAGCAAACCCAACGCTTCGGCCAAGACGCGGCATACCGACTGCTCGGCCTCGCCGATCCGCACGGGCGCGCCCACGTACCGGTTGCCGAGCATGGCGAGGAAGTTCTGACCACCAACCTCCTGCGGCTCACCGTCCCCAACCTCATCTACGGCGCCCCGACTAGTTACACCGACCCGCGGGATGTAGTCGTCCGGCAACGCGAGAGCGGAGACCCGAACGTACGGCACGACTTCATTCTGCGAGGTGGACGCATCTACAGCTGGCTGCCACCCGAGGCAACGGCGCTGCGTCACATGGTTAACGGTCCCACCGACGCGGTGGGCTCTGACGAGTGGAGTTCCGACCCGCTCCGACAGCGCTGGCTCGTCCAACTGCTCAACTACGCACTTCAGCGCGATGTCGACAGCGACTGCGCGTGGCACCGCGGGCGCAAGATCGTCTACTTCCGCGCCACTCCCGACTTGAAGCCGCGCCATATCCGTGGAGCGAGTGGGCGTCAACGGCTGGTGTTCCACCCGAAGTTCAAGAAGAGGGCGCCCGACCAAGTCAGCTACTGCAAGCACGCCGCGCTGGAGTGGCAGTTCCTCATCCTCGAGAGCGACTGGTACTGCTCGCTGACTCCAACGTTCCACTACACCCGCGACGGCTATCGAGACTCCCTGTATCTGTCCGAGTACCTGACGGGCATAAAGCGGCTCGACCGGAATCCAGCTGTTCACGGGCAGACCCAGATGTGGGCGACTTACCTGCATGGCGAGGACGGAGTGCTCGATCCCCGCGACACGATCCTGGACTACGGCAACCTGGTAACCCTCGCTGCCGACCGGGCCATCGACGACGCGGCCTGGCTGGCCGACCCCCGCAAGACCGACGCCGACGGTGTGGACGCCTCTGAGGGCGCTCCCAAGGTCGAGAACGCAATCGACGGCGAGCTGGCGCTATTCGAGGTGGAGCTGTGAAGCTGACCGTCTTGGACGAACCACCGTTGGAGTTCAGCGGCGGTACCCGCCATATCGACCCACGTCACGGCATCACCGACTACGGGCCTGCTGACGCCACCAACACCGCCGTGCGCACCATCCGGGTCGGCATCGTCGGCACGCCGGCCTCCATCCAGGGCCTACGGCGCTGGTTTGATGGATGCCGCCAACCGATCGCCGCCAAGAACAGCCGTCTCGGGCGACTGTTCGTGCCGTTCCCCGGCTTCGACACCGGCACCGGATTCCGATCCACGCTGGTGTGGGATTCACGACTGGAGCGCCCTATCCGGGACCGTGACCTGCAGCGGGTAACTGGCCTCAATCCGCGGGACGCGGTCAAGGCCGCCGTGCAGCTCTACGCGGCCGAACTCGACGTTCTGGACGAGGAGCCCGGGTGTGATGTCGTGATCATCGCCCGGCCCGAAAGCCTGCCTGAACGCCCCGCACCCGAGATCGACCCAGATGCCCCTTGGAAGAAGGCCCCGCCCGCCGAACCAGTGGACGACTTCCGCGCCGTGCTCAAGGCCATGGCCATGCGTTACAGCCGCCCAATCCAGATCATCCGCCGCAGCACCTGGGACCCGAGCTTCGCCCCACCTGGCGGGGACAAGCCGCGTCTCCAGGACGAGGCCACCCGTGCGTGGAACCTGCACACAGCTCTCTACTACAAGGCCGGCGGCGTTCCCTGGCGCCTGCCCCGTGAGTCGACGGACCTCGACAGTTGCTACGTCGGCGTGACCTTCTACCGCAGCGGCGACCACAGCACTCTGGAGACCAGCGTCGCCCAGGTGTTCAACCAGCGGGGCGACGGCGTCATCGTCCGGGGAGCGGCTGCCAAAGTCTCCCGCCACGACAGGCAGCCCCACCTCGCTCAAGGGGACGCCCACGCGTTGTTCGGTGACGCCCTCCGCCGTTACCGTCAGGAACATCGCCACCTCCCCGCACGGGTGGTCTTGCACAAGACCTCCTCGTACACGCCGGAGGAAGTCGACGGGTTTCGAGCCGCCGCCGACGGCGCGGACATCGATACCGTCGAAATGCTTTGGTTCCCGGCCAGCGACCCCGCGCGGCTGTTCCGCTCGGCCGCACACCCGCCGCTGCGAGGGACGCTTTTCAGCCTCGACGCCCGCCAGCATGTCCTCTACACCCGGGGCAGCGTGCCCTTCTACGGTACCTACCCCGGTATGTACATCCCCGCGCCGTTGCCGTTCCGCATGGTCGAGACCGAATCCAGCCCGGAGCACCTCGCCGAGGAACTGCTCGCGTTGACCAAGATGAACTGGAACCAGACCCAGCTCGACGGCCGCCTGCCCATCACCTTGCGCACCGCTAACCAGGTCGGACAAATCCTCCGCCATCTGGGGCCGCAAGAGCGTGCGCAGGGGCGGTATGCGTTCTATATGTAGCAACCTTAGGTAGGCCGACAGCGGACCGGCGTCAGCGCGAGAGATCGGCAGCTGACTTGGGGAGTTTCAACGTTCGCCCTTCGTCTGCCATCCGCCGCATGAGGTCGAAGGCGTCCCTCGCCGCGATGTCGCCGTTGACCACCGCGATGGAGACGAGGTCGATGGTCTCGCGGGTCGTGATCCCCTGCATGCGCGCGTAGCGCAGGGCTTCTCGGTCGTCCGAGATCCACCAGGATCCAGCGAACTCGCTCCAGTTTTTGATCACGAAGCAGGTCTGAGCCTCACCGAGGTGCTTCAGAGGCTGGTCGTCGGTGCCACCGAACACGGAACGTCGGATCCTGTTGATCTGCTGGGCATCCGCGTCGCCATCGATCTCGATCGCGTCCCCTAACCAACCGGCGTCGATCAGCTCGTCGAGCGCGGGCAGCACGCGGGCGGACCTTCCGGCCTCGTAGGCCACGGCCTCCGTCCAGCGCCCGCTGCCGGCAAGGACCGACTTGAGCAGGTCAAGGCGTTCCACGGTGGCGAAGTTGCACAGAACCGTGTTGTCCGGGAAGAGGAAGTCCGTCACAGGGCATCGTGGGTTCCGTGCTCCGACTCAAGCGTGCGCCTGAGATCGTCGACGTCGGCTCCGAGGAGGTTGGCGTAGGGACGCAACGTGGCCTGTCCGGATTCGTAGGCGGCATAGGCATCCCTGAGGAGAATCCCTGGTGCACGTGTCGTTGCGGCCTTGGCCGTCCGCTGGGCCAGCTGTTCTCCTCGGCCTGCCAGTTTCGCGGCTTGCATTCCGGTGATCGCCTTGTATCGGTCGCAGGTGCCCGCGTCGATCAACCGGAGCTTGAGCAGTCGGTAGGCGAGCGTCGACGGGGACACCATTAGCTCACAGGCCAGCTCGGCGAAGGTCTCCTCGGTGAGCCCCGTGGTTCCGACGGCCTCGCGGAGCATCTCCTCGGGCATGAGGAGTGTGGACGCGAAGGCGTTGGCCCGAACTTCACTCGGGTCTTTGGCTTGCGCCTTGTCGAAGATGTCACGGTCGAGGTGGACGTCCTGGTCGTCCCCGGCGATAAGGTGACCGAGTTCGTGGGCGAGCGTGAAGCGCTGGCGGGCCGGGACGTGGGTAGTGGCCAAGACGATCAGCTTGGCTTCATCGGACGAGGCAGCCAACCCGTCGAAACCGGTGCCGAGGTGGTCGATGGCCACGTCGACCCCAAAGACCGACTCCACGAGGTCGGCGAGGTCGCCCTCGCTGATCGAGAGACCTGCGTGGCTCACACGGGCAAGCGCTTCGTCGGCCAGCCGCTTGCCCTGGTCCGTGTAGCTGCCCGGGCCGACCCCTACGGCCGACTGCCGCCAGGGCTGCGGGTAACCGAAGGCATCCAGGTCCGTGCGCAGCACGATGTACCGCTTCGCCGCCTGGAGAGCGGTGCCGGCGTCGCCGGTAGTGGTCCGGGCCGCGACAGCCAGCGGCAGCTCCACTCCCGTGAGTAGCCAGTCCACGCTGACTTTGCACAGTTCTGCGATACGGGCGAGGTCAAGCGAGGAGAATCGGCGGGTGCCGTTCAGGGACTTGGATAGTTTCGAATCGTCGAGTCCGACTTGCTGCGCGAAGGCATGGCGACTTACGCCTGATGCCTCGATCAGGCTCAGTACGCGGTCAGGAATACTGGGCACTCGCCCAGACTATCCATCGTCTTGCGATTTTCGCAAGACGGGAGGAAGATGTCTCTCGTAGGGCTGCGACCTATCGAGAAGGAGCCGGTTCAAGGTGAAGACTGCTGCGGAGCACCTGCCGGGAGAGCGCGCCGATGCCACCCGTTCGGCATCGCATCCGCCCCTGCCGGAGCCGGGCCAGGTGGTCAACGTCCGTGGCTCCACCTGGGCTGTGGCCGACGTCCGCCAGCAGGGCCTTCCCCGCAGTCCCGCTGATGAAGGAACTGCCGGTCTCGCGCACGTGGTGAGCCTTCAGTCACTTGAGGAGGACCGGCTCGGCCAGGAGCTGGCGGTGGTCTGGGAATTGGAGGTCGGGCATACCGTCGCTCCGGATCAGGGGCTTCCGGAGGCCATCCGCCCGGAGGCATTCGACGACCCCAACACGCTCGCCGCGTTTGTGGACGCCGTGCGCTGGGGAGCAGTCACCTCCGCCGATGCCGACTCATACCAGGCTCCGTTCCGCAGCGGCGCCAACGTCGAGGCGTACCAGCTGGAGCCCCTTCGCCGAGCTCTGCAGTCCTCCCGTACGAACCTGCTGCTCGCCGACGACGTGGGCCTGGGCAAGACGATCGAGGCCGGGCTGGTCATACAGGAGCTGTTGCTACGTCACCGCGCCCGATCGGTCGTCATCGTCTGCCCGCCGAGCCTGGCCCTGAAGTGGCAGGACGAGATGCGGGAAAAGTTCGGCCTGGACTTCGTCATCGTCAACAGCGATCTGATGGCCCGGGTCCGGCGCAGCCATGGGCTGAACGCCAACCCGTTCAGGCTCTTCCCCCGGGTCATCGTGAGCATGTCCTGGCTACCCACACTGCGGGCGCAGCGCCTGCTGCGCGACGTGCTGGCCGACGTGCGGGGCACGTCCAACGCCCGGCGCTTCGCCTTCGACATCCTCGTCGTCGACGAGGCCCACCACGTTGCTCCCGCCAGCCCCACCACGGCGCCCGGGCGACGTGGATACGCCGTCGACAGCCAGCGCACGACGGCCACGAAGCTTCTCGCGGACAGCTGCGAGCACCGGCTGTTCCTCAGCGCGACACCGCACAACGGCTACCCCGAGTCGTTCGCGGCCCTGCTGGAGATGATCGACGGCCGGCGGTTCAGCCGCGGCGCGAGCATTGACGAGCGCGCGCTGCGCGAGGTAGCGGTCCGGCGACTCAAGGGTGAGTTGACCGACAAGGGTTTCAAGACCCGTCAGCTCAAGACGATCCCGTTCACGCCGGACAGCGATGAGCAACAGCAGTTCACGCGCCTGGAACGCCTGCTCGAAGACAGTGCCCGCGCGAACGGCAAGAGCCGCTCCGGTGACATCGTCTCCATCCTTCTGAAGAAGCGATTCCTGTCCAGCCCGTGGTCATTCGCCCGCACGCTGGAGCTCTACGAGGAAGCCGGCGCAGGCGACCGACAGCTCCGCGTCGACGACGAAGAGGAGTACTACACCGAGGTCCTGGGAAGCGGGCAGTCGGACGAGGAGGAAGGCGAGGCCGACCACCCGGAGTTCACCGCGCTGCGGCAGAGCAAGGGCTCGGACCCCCTCGTGGCGGCGACCAGTGCCGAGATCTCGTCGCTTGTTGAGTGGGGGCGGCGCTACGAACACCGGCCGGACTCCCGCTTGGAGGCTTTGAAGTCGTTCCTCGACGCGATCTGCCGCCCGGACGGCCGTCTCTGGACAAACGAACGGGTCGTGGTGTTCACCGAGTACGCCGCAACGCTGGACTGGATCGCCGATGTCCTGTCCCAGCGCGGCTACCGTGACGTACTGGAGACGATTCAGGGCTCGACGCCCACCGAGGAGCGCGAGAAGATCCGGGCCCGCTTCACTGAGGACCCAGCCAAGCACCCGGTCCGCGTGCTGATCGCCACGGACTCCGCAGGTGAGGGCATCGATCTGCAGGCCCACTGCCACCGGTTGATCAACTTCGACATCCCGTTCAACCCCTCCCGTCTGGAGCAGCGGATCGGCCGCATCGACCGCTACGGCCAGCAGCAGACTCCCGAGATCTACCACTTCGCGCCTGACTCCACCTCCACGACCTATGCCGCTGACCTGGACTTCATGCGTCGGATCGCGGAGAAGGTCGGCCACGTCGCCGCCGATCTCGGTTCGGTCAACCAGGTCATCGACGCAGACGTACAGAATCACTTCAGCCCGACCAGGCCGAGCCGCAGGACGCGGCCGAGCGCACCGGACGACGGCAACGAGGTCATCAACCGCGCCCTGGCCGGCGGTGTCGAACTGAACCGTCGGCTGACTGAGCTGTCGCGCACCTACCACGAGCAAAAGACGGAGATGCACCTCATCCCCAGCAACGCACGCCGCGTGGTGGACACGGCGCTAGCGCTCACCGCCCAACCACCGCTGGAGGAAATCGGCGACGACCGGACCGAAGCCCAGGTCTTCACCGTCCCCTCGCTGGGATCCGCATGGCAGTCGGCGCTACGCGGCCTGGACACCCGTCTGGAACCGGGCGTGCCCCGCCCGATCACCTTCGACGACCAGGCCGCCGAGGGCAGAACCGACCTGGTGCACGTCCACCTCGGCCACGCTCTCATGCAGCGCTCCGGCCGCGTCCTGCGCAGCGCGCTGTTCAGCGTCGACTCCCCCGTCAACCGAGTGACGGCGGTCGTTGCCGAAGACCTGCCCCAATCGTGCGTCGCCGCCGTCTCACGGCTGGTCCTCGTCGGACGCGGCGGGCTGCGGCTGCACGAGGAGGTCTTCCTCACCGGCATCCGGCTGCGCGGACAGGCACTCGCCGAGGCCAAGGTCGAGCAGGTCCTCGACGAGGCACTCGACACCGAGGACCTCGTGCTGGCCGACGAACGGGTGCGGACCATGCTCGCGGGGCTGTGGAACGAGGACGACTCCCGGCTGCGCACCCGCCTACTGACCGCGATGACACGCAAGGGCGAAAGCCGTCGGGAAAAGGTAACCGAGTCCCTGCAGAACCGCAGGGACGCTGACATCGCCAGGGCACGAGAGATCTTCGGCGCCTTCCGGATCAATCTGAACGAGTCCCGAGACCGCCTGGAGCGGGAGATCAGGTCCCAGGAGGAAGCCCTGTTCACCGACGACCAACAGGCCCAACGCCGCCGTGACCTCCGAGCAATGGAGGACCGGCTGGCCAGCCTGGACGAGGAAGAGGAGCGAGAGATCACCGCGATCGGGGAGCGCTACAGCGACATCAGGCCCCACGTGTCCGCTGCGGCCGTCGTGTTCGCTCTGACCCCGCAGGACGCCGAGGCCGGGATGGTGCAGTCATGACCCGCACGTCCGCACTGAACGCCTCCGATCTGCACCGCAACTGGCTCGAACTGGTCGACACCGACGGGCCGTTCCTCGCCGTTCCCGCGCTCAAGCGGGTCTGGCCACAGGGAATCCCCCAGCCGGACGCCCGCGCCCTGGCCACCCTCAAGGACGCCAAGCCCGCGTTCGAGAAGGCATGGGAGAACTGGGACAAGCAGCGGGACGACAGCGCCGCCGTCGACCTCTACCGCGAAGCGCGCGATACCTGGGTGGACCTCGTCCTTCGTCAGGTCCTGCGCTGGGGCGGCTCCTACGCAACCGCTGCCGCGGGCGAGGTCCGGTCGCCGAACCACGCCGTCACCGTACGTCCGAACGGTGCGCTCATGCATGGTGATACAACCGGCGCGCTGGTACTGGTCGTCGATCCGGTCGACTCGCTGCGCGACCCTCTCACGGACGGGTGGGCGGCCAGCCCGGTCGACCGCATGGAGGAGCTGCTGCGGGCGACCACTATCCCGATCGGCGTCGTCACGGACGGACGCTGGTGGGGGATCGTCAGCGCCCGCGAGCAGACCATGGTCGCCTCCGGCATCGTCGACGCACAGACCTGGATCGAGGAACCTCAGACCCGCAACGCCTTCATCGAGCTGCTCCAGCGCCGGCGCCTGATCGGCGGCAAGCCCGAGGACCGCCTGACGGAGCTTTTCGGCGAGTCGGTCGCCGCCGCTGAGGAGATCACCGAGGCGCTGGGCACCCAGGTTCGCCGCGCGGTCGAACTGCTCGTCCAGGCGCTGTCCGAAGCCGCCCTGGAGGCGGTTCGTCATGGCGAAACGGACCCGCTGCCGGCCAAGCGCGCGGACGTGTACGAAGCGGCCGTGACGGTGATGATGCGGGTCGTCTTTCTACTCTTCGCCGAAGACCGCGGCTTGCTCCCGCAGAGCAGGCTGTTCGCCATGGGCTACGGCGTCAGCGACGAACTGGACGCCCTCGACACCCGAGCTCACGAAGAGGGCAGCGAAGCACTCGACGCCACCCATCTGACCTGGCACCGCCTGCTGGCTACGTCCCAGGCGCTGTACCGGGGAGCCTCCTTCGAGGACCTGCGTCTGCCTGAGTATGGGGGCTCGCTGTTCGACCCCGATCGATTCCCGTTCCTCACCGCGCGCAGAGACCAGGGCACTCTCGCGATCACCGTTAGCGACCGGGTCATGCTCGAAGTCCTGCGAGCCGTCCAGATCGCCCAGCTCAAGGGGCAGCCCGCCCGGCGGATCTCGTTCCGCGACATCGACGTCGAGCAGATCGGCTACATCTACGAAGGTCTGCTCGGCTACTCCTGCGCCGAGGTCGACGAGTCCGACGGGGTCATCGTCGGACTCATCGGCACCGCGGGTGAAGAACCGGAGATGCCGCTCGCCGAACTCGAAACCCTCGCGGAGGCCAAGCAGACCGACGCCGCACTGACCGACGCGATCCTGGCCTGGGTCAAGGAGTACCAGCCGGCCGCCAAGCCGCCGACGAAGGCCGCCCTCGCGAAGGCCCTACGGGCCGGCGACATCTTCGAGGACACGGAACGCGCACTGCGCGCCGCGACCACCGACGCCGACTTGCGGGACCGGCTGCGCCCGTACATCGGGATCATCAGGCGCGACCTGCGCAACCGGCCCCTGGTCGTGGTGCCCGGTGGGGTGCTGGTCGTCGAGACCCCGTCGCGTGCCACGGCCGGCGCGCACTACACGCCGCGCTCGCTCGCCGAGGAAGTCGTGCGGTACGCGCTGGAACCACTCGTCTTCGAGCCCGGCCCGCACCAGACCGCGGACCAGGACGCGTGGCGGCCCGTGTTCTCGGACCGGATCCTCGATCTCAAGATCGCTGACATCGCGTGCGGTTCCGGCGCCTTCCTCGTCGCCGCAGCGCGCTACCTCGCCGCCCGGCTCGTCGAGGCGTGGCAGCGCGAGGGTGTGGCACACGGGACGCCACACGACCTGCACGTTCACGCGATAAGGACGGTCGTCGCCACCTGTCTCTACGGCGCTGACATCAACGGCATGGCCGTGGAGATGTGCAAGCTGTCGCTGTGGCTGGTCTCGCTCGATCCCAAGCTGCCGTTCTCCTTCGTCGACGACAAGGTGCTGCACGGCAACTCACTGCTCGGCCTCACCGACGCGCGCCAGCTCAAGCGCCTGCACATCGACCCCGATGCGGCGAGCGGCCCGCCGAGCCTCTTCGATCTGGACGTGGAAGGGGTGCTCGCGCAGGCAACCCGTCTTCGGCGCCAGCTGGCCACCGAGGTGAACGACAGCGACCCGCAGCGCTCCGCCGCCACGAAGCGGCGGCAGTGGCGGGAGTACCAGAAACTGACGGCCCAGCTCGCCGACGTCGCGGACGGGGTGATTGCAGCTGGACTGCGGCTCGGCGGCAAACCTGGCAAGGCGCTGAAGGCGGCGTACGAGAATCTCGGTATCGCGGTGGGTCTCGCTTATCCGGGTGATGGCGGTGAGGCGGATCGGAGGATGCTCGACGGCATCCTGGACTCTGGCCTCACGCCGACGGTGATGACGGACTACTCACGGTGGAAGCCGCTGCACTGGATCCTCGCCGTGCCGGATGTGATGGAGCGGGGCGGCTTCGATGCAATCATCGGCAACCCACCGTTCCTCAGTGGATCCGATGTGACAGGAGCGATGGGCACCAATGTGCGCGACTGGCTTGTCCATACCCTCGCGCATGGGCGACGCGGAAGAGCCGATCTTGTCGCCTATTTCTTCCTGCACGCCATGGCTCTTGTGACGACGAGCGGCGGACTCGGCCTTATCGCAACTAACAGTATTGCTCAGGGCAAAAGTCGCGAGGTCGGGCTCGACCAAATGGTCGCTGCCGGCTTCACAATTACCCGCGCAATCCAAAGTCGATCATGGCCAGCCGCAGGCGCCAACCTGGAGTACGCGGCAGTCTGGGGTACTCGCGCGCCCGTAAATCCAGACACACCACGCATGGCTGACGAAGTCGCAGTACGGTGCATCTCTACGCTGCTGGAACCTGTTGGCCGAGTGGATGGCGAACCGAGGCGCTTGGTCGAGAATGCCAAAGTTTCCTATATCGGCTGCTATGCCTTGGGAATGGGATTCGTACTATCTCCGGAAGAAGCTGACGAGTGGATTGAGTCCGACCCTAGAAATTCGAAAGTTCTGCGACCCTACCTCAACGGGGAGGACCTCAACTCTCGGCCGGATAACTCGCCATCCCGATGGGTCATCGACTTCAACAACCGTTCTGAGGATTCAGCTCGGTCATACCCGCTTCCATATGAACGCCTGCTCTCCAGGGTAAAGCCTGAGCGAGCGAAGAAGAGCAAAGCGGAGCGGGAAGCCCCGTGGTGGCTGTTTCTGCGATCGCGACCAGCGCTACGCAAGGCCATTGCCGAACTGGACCAGATGCTGATTTTGACAAGGCACTCAGTTACCTTGATGCCGTGTCGCTTCAGCAAAAGCCACGATGATGAATGGCTTGTCCCAAGTGAAGCCACCGTAGTCTTCGCAACCGACTCATTTACCGATCAGGCTGTACTGTCGTCGAGCCCCCACCAGATGTGGGCAATCAAGTACGGATCTGGCCTGCGAAAGGATCCCCGTTACACGCCTTCGGGTGTTTTTGAGACGTTTCCGCGGCCTGCGCCAACCGTCCGACTGGCCGAGATGGGCCGAACCGTGGAATCCGAGCGCCGCGAAATCATGCTGCGCCGCGACCTCGGTCTGACCAAGCTCTACAACCTGGTCAACGACCCCAATATCACCGACTCCGCCGACGGCGACGTGGCGCGGATGCGGGAGATTCACTTCGAACTCGACCAGGCCGTCATGGACGCCTACGGTTGGAGCGATGTCCCGCTCGACCACGGCTTCCACACGTACCGGCAGATGCGTCGGTGGACGGTCAGCCCCACCGCGCGCGTCGAGATCTTGGACCGGCTACTGGAAGAGAACCACCGACGAGCCGCCGCTCAGGGTGAGGCTCTGCCCCCGGCCTCCGAGGACGAGGAGGGCGACGAGTGACCACGCCAGCCAACCCCCAGGACCTGCCCTACCGGCTCGCTCTCGAACCGGACGACCGGTCCTGGACCGCCCGCGAGAACCTGGTCGACATCCTGGAACGCGAGCTGCTCGGACCGGCCAACGGGCCCGAGGAGGTCCTCGACGGCGTACCGGACTCGGCCTATCTGATTGGACGGATCGCCCCCGTTCGCCTCACCTCTGGCAACGACGACCCCGGGGAGGCCGGCTCGGACGATGCCTCGACCGACGTCGGTGACGCCGTCGACGCTGTGGCAAGCCGGGGCGTACCGGTGACCGCCGTGGACGAGGCCGGCGCGAGTGCTGACGAGGACACCGTCGAGGACGATCCGCAGAAGCGCGGCCTGATGATCCCGGCGTCGATGGGTCTGCGCTGCCAGATCCCGGACGCCCTCGACTCGTTCACCGTGACCGCCTCCTGGGGCGTGTACGAGCCGATCAAGGAGAAGGGCAGCCAGGACGGGAGCGATGGAGAGACGACCTCGCGCATTCGTCGTTTCAAGCGCACGCCCATCGAGATCACCAAGACGGTCATCGTCGCCGACCTGCGCCCCTCCCAGACCAAAATGATCCCCCTCAAGGACAAGGTGCTCCTGCGGGTCGACCGCTACGACGACACCGATCGCGGCTGCCGCTTGATCGAGGTGGCGCTGTGCAACGACCGGGAGACTCCCCGCAAGATCCCCGTCGAGGCATGGCTCTACCAGACCAAGCTGTCTGTCAAGGCCGGTGGCGCCGAGGTTTTCCTCCCGGTCGCCGACGTGCTTCAGGACACCCGGCTGGAACGGGACGACGAGTTGCGCCGCCTGCGGCTTCAGTACCGGGACCGGCTCGAGTTCGCGATCGGGCGCACGTGTTCGGTCGACTGGGCGGTGGCAGACGGCGCGCGTCGGGCCAGCGAGGTCTGGACGACCTGGCTGCCGGCCTGTCAGACGCCGCAGACCGCCGCCGAGGAGATCGGCGAGGCGCTGCTGGACATGCGAAAGTTGGCGTCGGCGAGCCCCGCAGACCTGATGGCCGGGCTCACACCCATCGTCGCGGGCTACGCCGCCTGGCTCGATGGCGAACAGCAGCGGGCCGAGGCGTTGCCGGCGCACCTGCGCTCCGAGGGCCTGGACGCGGTGGCCGAGGCCCGCAAGGTGCAGCGTCAGCTCGAGGACGGCCTGGAACACCTGCTCGGTGATGAGGAGGCGCTGCGTTGCTTCCGGTTCATGAACCAGGTGATGGCCGACCAGCGCATCCAGTCGCAGGTGGCCCAGCGCCGGGCGAAGCAGCCCGATGAGAGCATCGACGAAGCTCGCGCGACGATCCTCTCCGAGCTGGAGGCCAAGGCGCACTCGTGGCGTACGTTCCAGCTCGCCTTCGTACTGATGCAGCTCCCGCTGCTGTCCGATCCGGCGGCCGAGAAGCGTTCCGGCGACCTCGCCAAGGCGCAGCTGCTGTTCTTCCCGACCGGTGGCGGCAAGACGGAGGCGTACCTCGGCCTTGCCGCGTACACCTTCGCCATCCGGCGGCGCCAGGGTGTCGTCGACGCCTTCGGCGGCCCGCTCGACGGCAGGTCCGGGGTGGCCGTGCTGATGCGGTACACGCTGCGGTTGCTCACCGCCCAGCAGTTCCAGCGCGCCACGGCCCTGATCTGCGCGGCCGAGATGGCGCGCCTCAAGGACCCGACGACGTGGGGCGACGAGCCGTTCCGGATCGGCCTGTGGGTCGGCACGGACGTGAGTCCGAAGCGCTATGACGAGGCAGCGACCCAGCTGCAAAAGGTCAACGAGGGCCGGGGGTACCGGCTGACCGTGTTGCAGATCCAGCGCTGTCCCTGGTGCGGCACCAGGATCGAGGCACGCGATGTGCGGGCGGACGGCGGAAAGCGCCGGGTGTACGTCTACTGCGGTGACGAACTGGCCGAGTGCCCGTTCGCCGACGGCGGTGAGGTGGCCGAAGGGCTGCCGGTACTCACTGTCGACGAGGAGATCTACCGCCTCGCCCCCGCCTTCGTCATCGCCACCGTCGACAAATTCGCCCGACTAGCGCGCGAGGGCGAGGCGGCCTCGCTCTTCGGCTATGTGTCCAGGCGGTGCGAACGCCACGGCTTCGTCCATCCCGACTACCAGCACTGCGAGATCAAGGACGGCAGCAAGCATCCGAAGAAGGACGCGCTGCCAGCCGCCGCCGTGCACCCGGCGGCGCGGCTCCGGCCGCCAGACCTGATCATCCAGGACGAGCTGCACCTGATCACTGGGGCGCTCGGCACGACGGTCGGCCTGTTCGAGGTCGCCATCGACGTGATGACCGCCTGGCGTGCGAGCGATGGGCGTCCGGTACGTCCCCTCCTCGTCGCCTCGACGGCGACCGCCCGTAACGCGCCCGACCAGGTGCGTGCCCTCTACGGGCGCGACGTCACGATCTTTCCGCCGCAGGTGCTCGACGCGGGGAACACGTTCTTCTCCAAGGAGGTGCCGGTCTCCGAGAAGGCGCCCGGCCGGCAGTACGTCGGGATCAGCACCACCGGTGTGCGCCTGACCACGGCGGAGATCCGTGTGTCCGAGGTCCTGATGGCCGCGGCGCAGCTGCTCCTCGACCGGTCCGGGGATGCCGCCGATCCGTACCTGAGTCTGGTCGGCTACTTCAGCGCGACCCGTGAACTGGCCGGTATGGCCCGCTACATGGGCGACGACATCCAGACCGCGCTCGCCAAGCGCCGCCCGTGGTCGAAGCTGCCGAGCCGTACCGGAACGAACTTCGGTGCCCTCCATGTCGCCGAGCTGACCTCACGCGTGGCCAGCGCCGATATCACCGCGACCCTGGACCAGATGGCGGTGCCGTTCGACCCGAGTTTCGACTCGACGGCCGGCAAGCGACAGCTCCGGTCCCTGCGCGAGGCCAAGAAGCCGGTGCCCGAGCGCGAGGTGAGCCCGTACGACGTGGTCCTGGCCACTTCGATGCTCCAGGTCGGCGTGGACGTGACCCGGCTCGGCCTGATGCTCGTCGTCGGTCAGCCGAAGAACACCGCCGAGTACATCCAGGCTTCCTCACGCGTGGGACGTGTCGCGGAGAAGCCCGGTCTGGTCGTCGCGCTCGGCAACTGGGCGAGACCGCGCGACCTCGCTCATTTCGAGCAGTTCCGGCACTACCACGAGACCTTCTACGCCCAGGTCGAGGCGCTGTCCGTCACGCCGTTCTCTGTGACGTCCTTGGAGCGTGGCCTGGACGGCGTACTGGTCAGCGCGGCCCGCGTACTCCAGGCCGTCCAGGTGCAGGGTCTCTCACCCGAGCACGGCGCGGCCCGCATCGAGGGCGAGCAGCACTTCGCTGGCGAGCTGATCGACGCGCTGGTAAGCCGCGTACGACGAGCGTCCGACGAGGACGCAGCCGAGCGGGCGCGGCTGCGGCTGAGCAACCGCTTGGACCACTGGGGCAAGCGCCGCAAGCATCTTGAGGACCTGCGTAAATCGCTGGTCTACGAGAAGGTCACTGACGACACGCGGCACGACGCCCTCATGATGAGCGCCGAGAACGCCAAGTCGCGCGCCGACACCCGGGACGCTCCGCCGTTCGTGGTGGCGAACTCGATGCGCGAGGTGCAGCCGGAGATCAACCTGCTCGTGAGCCCGATCAAGGAGAACCTGGTGTACATCGCACCCCCCGGTGCACCACAGTGGGTGTTTCCCGAGGAGACCTCGTGACCGACGTGACGCGATTCGTCTACGACGCCGCGACCGCCGTCGACCCCCTCGGCGACCTGGAGAAGGAAGCGGAGAAGGCGGCCAAGCACAACCGCGCCAAGGTCGGTTCGGGACGGCCGTCCTCGCTGCTCTACACCTACGGCCCCGGCTCGATCATGGACCTGCCCCAGTTCACGATCATGTCCACCGGCCTGGACGACTGGGACCGCATCTGGCGACGCCGGGACTCGCTCCCGCCTCAGATCCACGCGCCCCGTCTGCGCGACGTGGTGCGCATGCTCCTGCGCTCCCCCGACGTCCAGCTGCGCCCCCACCCCTGGCAGCCGAAACGGATCAGTCTGTCCACCGAGGGCAATGATCTCGGCGTGCCGGCCCGCGTGTTCCCGCAGTGGCTGCGGTGCACCGGCTGCGACATGCTCGGCATGCTCTCTCAGTTCGACTACCGCAACACCCACCCGTTCCGGACCGACCTGGCCTGCTTCGAGCACGCCAAGTGCACCGGCCGGTCCGGCAACAGGGCACGCAAGCCTGCCCGCCGCACCGCCGTGCCCGCCCGCTATCTGCTCGCCTGCGTCGACGGACACCTGGACGAGTTCCCGTACGACCAGTGGGTCCATCACGGCAAGCCGTGTGCCCAGGCGCAGTTCCCGGCCCTGAAGATGGTCGACCGGACGGCCGGCAAGGGCGCCTCGGCGGTCATCCACTGCGCGTCCTGCAATATGCGCCGCCCGATGAACGAGGCCCAGGGCGAGGCCGGAAAGTCCAAGCTGCCCGACTGCCGGGGCCGCCACCCACACCTTGACGCCTTCGAGCCCAAGGGCTGTCGGAACAAGACGCGGCTGATCCTGGTCGGTGCCTCCAATCTCTGGTTCCCCGCCACCCAGTCGATCATCGTCATGCCAGAGTCCCAGCAGGAACGGGCAAGCGACCTCGCGGACCGGATCCGCACTTCCCTGGGTGACAAACTGGCTAAGTACCGCGAGAACCTGGATATCCTCCGCGATCTGCTCGAAGGCAAGGTGGACATCACCCTGCTGTCCGACCAGGAACTGGAGCAGGCAGTGACGGCAGCCTCGGCGCCGCCCGCCACCGAGGAGGAGCAGGAAGAGCAGATCCGCACCTGGGATCCGGTCGACCTGCTGGTTCCGGAGTGGCGCTATCTGCTGAAGGATCCGCTCGGCACCCGCCACGAGGACGAGGCGAGCGGTCTGACGCTGTCAAAGCGTGCGCGCGACCCCGCTCTCCGGCCCGAGATCACGCGGGTTCTCGCCGTGGAACGACTGCGCAAGGTCAATGCCTTGGTGGGCTTCACGCGCATCGACGACATGGATCGTGTAGGCGACCTGCCCCGGCGGCTGGCGCCCCTGACCCGTGCCGCGAGGCCGACCTGGACGGTCGCGACCGAGGACCGGGGTGAGGGCATCTTCCTGCAGCTCGACGAGGAGAGGGTTGCCGCCTGGGAAAACCGGGTCCTCGCGACGGACCTGTGGCAGGCCCACCGCAAGGCGCATCAGCGCAACTTCAACCGCCGGTTCTCCGACACGGCTGCGAGCGTCGATCCCGACACCCGGCTGAGGTTTCCGCGATACTGGCTTGTCCATACCTTCGCGCATGTCCTCATCCGCGAACTCGCCATGACATGCGGCTACTCCGCGGCAAGCCTGAGCGAACGGCTCTACGCCTGGCCGGAGGCGGAAGGACGTGAGCCAGCGGCCGGTCTGCTGATCTGCACCACGGCGTCGGACAGCGACGGGACACTGGGCGGCCTGGTCCAGCTGAGCGAACCCGCCCGCCTGCAGCGCGTCGTGTCCAACGCGCTCGACAAGGCGACGCGGTGCTCTTCAGACCCCATCTGCGCTATGCGCACGCCCCAGGACCCCGAGGACTTTCTACACGGGGCGGCGTGCCACTGCTGCGTGATGGCGTCGGAGACCTCGTGCGAACGCGCCAATCGCTTCCTCGACCGCCGGTTCCTCGTCGACCTACCCGGGAGCGACCTTGGCTTCTTCTCGCCCCTCGGCTGACGCCGAGGCGGCCAGGCGACTCGGCCAGCTGCTCACCGGGACCGAGGCCAGGGAAGTCGCCGACCGACTGGCCGACGGCGACACCCTGACCACGGCGCTCAAGGTCATCGCCGTCGGCCACCGAGCAGAGGTTCGGGCACTCCTGGAGCTCACCGACCCGAGTGCCCCCTCACCGAGCCATCTCATCACCCTCCTGCGTGCCATAGAAGGCGCTCGCTCGGCACCCACACTTCTCACCCCTCTCTGGACCATGCCTGGTCCCCTCGCCCAGAGCGGGCCACTGACCACCTCGGCGACCCAGCTGGTCGACAGCGCGCGCTGCTCCGTCACGTGTTCGACCTTCAACTTCCAAAGGACATCGGGGCTCTGGAACTCACTGCGGCTGATAGCGCAACGGCCGGAGATCGCCGTACGCGTCTACCTCGACACCAGGGCCGCTGACCGCGGCCAGCGAAGCTGGTCCCCAACCACCACCGAGGTCGCCGAGCATATGAAGCCGGCGACTATCTTGCGAACGAGGAAGTTCGACGGCGATCACGTCCGCAACCACGCGAAGTTCCTCGCCATCGACCACCGCTTTCTGCTCGTGACCAGTGCCAACTTCTCGTGGAGCGCGGAGCACAACAACATCGAGTTCGGAGTGCTCATCGACAATCCGAACCTGACCGACGCTGTCGAACGCGAACTCCTGCGAGCGGAAGACTCACTCTACGAGCGGGTTCCCACATCGCTTTGAAGCGGCTCATCTGTTCCCTCTTCGATCACTGTTCGCCTGCGCCCACATTCGTCAACGCTGAGGCCACCAAGAGGACACACACACGGCAAGTAGAGCCGGATACCGACTGCTCCGCGCCTATAGGAATAGATCAAAGTCCGGTCGGATTCTCCCGTAGTTGGCCCGTACGCAACAGAGGGACACTTGTGGGCGATCTGAAGCTATTCCGGCTCAACGCGGACGGACGGGATGTCGAGCTGTGCAGTTCGACGGTAGCCCTGGAGGTGGAGCTGCAGCGGCGGGTCGAGGCCGGCCTGGAGCAGATGCTGGGCGTCCGTTTCCTGGCATCGGAGTATCCGACTGGCCCCTGGCACCGGGGGCGGATCGACACCCTGGGGCTCGATGAGAACGGCAGCCCGGTGGTGATCGAGTTCAAGAAGGGCTCGGACAGCGGGGTGATGTCCCAGGCGGTCTCCTACCTGTCCTGGCTGGAGTCGGCGCACCACGAGTTCGAGGCGCTCGTGCGGAAGGTGCTGGGGGCGGAGGCCGCCGAGTCCGTCGACTGGCGTCGTCCGCGGATGATCTGCATCGCGGCGGGCTTCTCGCACCACGACCGGGTGGCGGTGCAGAGGTTGCCCGAGCGGATCGACCTGGTGCGCTACCGGATCTTCGACGGTGGCCTGCTGGGGCTGCTGCTCGTGGACTCCGCGACCGGCTTCCCGAGCGCTGCCTCGTCTCGCCGGGGCCGGGAGCGGGCACCCGTGGCGGACAGCGTGCCGACGGCTTCGGCGGTCTCTCCGCCTGCGGGTGGAGGAGCGGTGCCGGAGTGCCTGCGGGACCTGTACGCGGAACTGGACGAGGCGCTCACGGCATGGGGCGAGGTGGAGGTGGCGTCCCTGCGGCACTACATCGCCTATCGGCGGTTGGTGAACGTGGCGTCGGTGATCTTCCGTCCGAAGCACGAGGCGATCCTGGTGTACCTCAGACTCGACCCGGACACGGTCGAGTTGGAGGAGGGCTTCACCCGGGACATGCGCGGTATCGGACACCTCGGGACCGGCGACCTGGAGGTCCGTATCGTCTCGGCAGCCGACTTGGAGAAGGCGGCGCCGCTGATCCGGCGGGCGTTCGAGGCGGCCTGACGTAACAGGAGGGGCGGCTGGTGCATCGGTTAGTCGATGCTCCAGCCGCCCCTCTGGCGTCTGTGGGCCGCCGGCCCTGGCCTCTCTTCGATCTCACGCTCAGGCCTCCGGTCCGGCCAGCTCGAAGTCGTCCTTCGTCAGTTCGGCCCGCAGCCGCTCCTCGGCGACGTCCGCGTAGTGCGCGGACAGCTCGACGCCCACGAAGCGGCGTCCCTCGCGCAGGGCCGCGACCCCGGTGGAGCCGCTGCCGGTGAACGGGTCGAGGACGGTGCCACCCTCGGGGCAGACCTGGACGAGCTGCTGCATGACCTCGACCGGCTTCTGGGTGATGTGAACCCGGCCCTTGCGGGGCTGGGAGGCGATGTAGTGCCCCGGCAGGTAGAGGTCGCGGGTGTTGTCGAGGGAGCCCTTGACGCCCCAGATGATGAACTCCGAGTCCTGCTTCGGCCCGCCCTTGCGGGGCCGGCTGGACGGCTTGATCCACGGAATCGTGCCGCTCCAGGTCCATCCCGCCATCTGCAGGGCGTCGGAGGTGGTCGGCTCCTGGCGCCAGTCGGTGAAGACCATCGCGACCGCGTGCTCGGTCGAGGCCCGGTACGCCTCGGTGAGAAGTTCGGTGAGCCAGGAGCGGTAGGAGCGCTGGTCGCGGTTCTCGCCCGGGAAGTTGGCGAGGTCGTGCGCCGAGTTGCTCGTGACGTACTTGGCACGTGCGGTACGGCCGGTTCGATCAGAGCTGGTGCGGCCCCCGGAGTTGTACGGCGGATCGGTGATCACCGCCTGGACGCTCTCGTCCGGGAGGGACTTCAGGACGGTCAGGGCGTCGCCTCGGTGCAGCGTGTAGCTCATGGGGAGGGCCTCTCTTCGGGCGCGGCGGAGTCTGGACCTGCTCCGGGCAGCGCTCAACGGCGTGCATCCGGTGCGAGGTTGCAGCGGAGGTTAACGGCGAATTCCGGCCGCGCCTAACGAGGTGGCTCCCTGCTTCGGGCCCCTGGATGGCAGTCGTTTGGCGCGGCCGGAATCCCGGTCTACTGTCTCGCCGTGCCACCGGGAAGGAGCGCTGCTCCACCCCCGTTGAGCTGTGCTTATCCGTGCCGTCTCGTCCAATCGAGCAGCGTCGGAGGCATGTTGCCCATCTGCCCGCGAGCGCCGTGAGGAGGCCCCTGTGCACTGCCTGAGATTACGAGCGCGGCTGGCTGCCGCGCGTGACCTGAAACCGGCGTCCTGGAGCTACCAACTCCTCTGACCCGGGCCCGCCGAGAGGCGGATGCACATCGGCGCGGTGCCGACGGCTTTGCACGAGAAGTCGGCACCGCGTCTCCTTCGAACACCGAGGAGCCGCTGCGATGCAGCATGCCCTGACACACCCGCGCCCCGACCCACCTCCCTCGACCGGTCCGCACCACCGACACGCTGAACGGCGGCGGCCGTGAAGAAGACGACGGGAGCCCTCGTCGGTCTGTGCGCCACCGGACCACTCCTGCTGGCACTGCCGATCCTTGGCATCGGTGCCGGGACCGCCTCGGCTTCGTGCTCGACCGACGGTGCACAGGGTGTGGACGCCTCCGCCGTCGCCAAGCAGGTGAAGGCCATCCTGGACGGCGGCGACAAGGGCTCGGTCTCCGTGCCGGGTCTGGACGCGCCTGCCGACCAAGTGCCCAACGCCAAGACGATCCAGGCCACGGGCGTCGCGATGAACATCCCCGCCCGAGGGCAGGTCGTCGCCCTGGCGACCGCGCTGCAGGAGAGCGGCCTGCGGAACCTGACCTACGGCGACCGCGATTCGCTGGGTCTCTTCCAGCAGCGGCCGTCGATGGGCTGGGGTACGGCCAGCCAGATCCTCGACCCGGTGCACGCCTCGACGAAGTTCTACGAGGGGCTCAAGAAGGTCTCCGGCTGGCAGTCCCTCTCTGTCACCCAGGCCGCCCAGGCGGTACAGAAGTCGGGCTTCCCGGAGGCGTACGCCAAATGGGAGCCGCTGGCCACCGCCCTGCAGAAGGCCATCGAGCCCCTGCTGCAGAAGGCTGGCGGCGCATCGCCGAGCCCGTCGCCGTCCGGCTCTGCCGACACCGGCAGCCCCTCTCCCGATTCCGCGGGGGGTTGTTCGGCGGACGGCGATGGGACGGACTTCGGCACCATCCCGGCGGGCGTACTGCCGGAGGAGTACAAGATTCCCGCCTCCGCGCCGCCGAAGGTACAGACGGCGATCCGGTGGGCGCTCGGCCAGCTCGGCACCCCGTATCAGTGGGGCGGCACGTGCACCGACTCCCACGGCAAAAACCCGATGGGCCGCTGCGACTGCTCCTCCCTGATGCAGGGCGCGTACAAGGCCGCCGGGGTCACCCTGACGCGGACCACGTACACGCAGGTCAAGGACGGCAAGGCCGTCTCGGTCGATGCCCTCAAGCCGGGCGACCTCCTCTTCACCGAGGGGACGGCCGCCGTACCGGAACACGTCGGGATGGCGATCGGGCAGGGCCTGATCGTCCACGCCCCGCACACCGGTGACGTCGTACGGATCACCACCGTCGCGTCCTGGAAATCGCGGACTCTCGCGGCCCGCCGAGTCGTCTGACCGGCGCTCCTCCCCCCTCCTCACCTCCCCTCGCACCGCTGGTTCGCCCCACCGGGCTTTGGCGTGCACTCATTCGAACTGGAGTTCCCTTGTATCTCGCTGAACAGGTCATACAGCTCGCCTACGACCCCGGAATCAAGCCCAACGAGGGCGGGCTCCCTGGCCTCAACGTCCTCAAGCAGGTGATGGGCTCGATCAACTTGTTCGGACTCATTGCCGTGGTCGGAGCCCTCGCCGTCAGTGCGGGCGTGTGGGCCTGGGGTCACCACTCCGGTGGTCACCAGGCCGAGGCGAACGGGAAGAAGGGCGTGCTGGTAAGCGCGGGCGCGGCCCTTCTTCTCGGTGCGGCCAACGGTGTGGTGGCGTTCTTCTCGACGCTCGGGACGCAGGTCCACTGATGGCTCAGCACTCCACCCACCCCGGCGGCGCATCTCGCGTGCGCCGCCGGGCGCTGCTCGGCACTGCCGTCCTGGCGGTGCTCGTCGCCCTCGCCGGCCTGGCCGCCTACCTCACCCGCGAGGGCCGAAGCCCCTCCGATACTGCTTCCCCACCGCCGAGTTCGCCCACGGCGTCCTCGTCGCCCGCGGCACCGTCCGGGCCGCACACCCGGCCCCGCGCTCTGCCCGTTCCGCCGAAAACCCACGACCCGATCACGTACGGGAAGGCCGCCGCCGCAGCGCTGTGGTCGTACGACACCCGCGCGTACTCGCAGCCCGAGCTGCGCAAGGCGCTGCGCGGCTGGCTGACCACGGAGTCGAAGTACGCCGACCCGGCCTCCGTCGACCAGGCGGTCCCCTCGGCCGTGCTGTGGAAGGAGATGGCGGCCAACAGGCAGGTCGCCACCGCCAAGATCAACGAGGGGCACTTCCCGCACGCCTTTACCCAGGCCCTCCAGGACGACCCCGGGGCGATCACCCAGGCGTACGTCTACGCCATCACGGTCTCCGGCAAGCAGTCGATTCGCTGGAAGGGCTCGGCCGCCGGCGGCGCGGAGAGCCGGTCCACCACCCTCGCGGTCCAGTGCCGGCCCAACCACTCCTGCGCCCTGGTCGGCGTCATGCCGTCCGTCGCGCCCTGACCCTCGCCCCAGAACGGAGGTACGACCCATGGGAGTCTGCGACTTCCCGCTGATGGACAAGGTGTGCGGCGCTGTCGACTTCGCCACCAACCCCGCCGGCACCGTCACCGACGGTCTCGGCGCGTGGATCGCGAAGTCGGCGGGCGAGCTGGCGTCCAGCGCGGCCGACCTGGCCGCCAAGGCCGTCAACAAGACGACGGCCATCGACCTCAACGCCGGGTGGTTCCGCGACAACTACGAGCTGCTGCTGCCCATCGGCCTCGCCCTGACCGTCGGCATCTTCTGCATCCAGCTCATGACCGCGGCCTGGCGCCGAGACGAACGTGCCCTCGCCAAGGCGGCGTTCGGCACCATGACCGGAGTCCTGTTCAGCTTCTCCGCGATCGCTTTCACGACCGTCGCCATCACCGTGGTGGACGCGCTGTCCGACGGCCTCTTCAAAGCCGCCAACACCTCGATCGACGACGCGATCCGTCGTGTGATCAAGGTTGATCAGATGGGGGCCATGTACGGCCTCGGCTGGGGTGTGCCCGCGCTGGTGGCCTTCGGGTGCGCGATCGGTGCCTTCCTCTACTGGGGCGTGATGGTGGCCCGCAAGGTAGGTGTCCTGATCATGGTCGCGCTCGCGGTGTTCGCCGGGGCGGGCGGCGGCTGGGAAGTCGCCAAACGGTGGCGGCGCGGCTGGATCGAGGCCACCGGAACCCTGATCGTCTCCAAGCTGTTGATGACCGTGGTCTTCCTGATCGGCGTCTCCGCCATGGGCAAGACCGACGCCAGCGACGGAATGGCGGCCCTGTCCGACGCGATGGCTGGCATCGTCGTGATGGTCCTGGTGTTGCTCTGCCCCTACGCGACGTACAAGTTCGTCCACTGGGCCAGCGACGGCGGCGGCCACGACGACATGCACCGCACCGGTGTCGCCGGCATGGCGGTCGCCGCAGGAGCCGCGAAGACCGCAGGCAGCCTCGCACTGCGGGCCGGTACCGGCGCCCCCGCTCCGCAGGGTCCGAACCAGGTCCCGGGCGCGGGCACCGATGGCGTCGCCTCCGGCATCAACCCCTCCGGCGGCAACCTCAGCAAGGAGGGCATCGACGCCGGGCCGCCCAAGCAGCAGACCCGCTTCCGGTACGGCGAAGACCCGAACGCGAGCGGCGACAAGGGCCGGGCTCTGATCCAGCGCCCCGGGATCCCGCCGCTGATCACACGTCCTGGCGAGGACGAACCGGAAGGGTCCGAATCGACTGCCCAAGGCGTTGCGGGCGGCTCCGGTCACCTTGCAGCCGCATCGGCTCCGGGCGGCGACATGACCTCCATGCCGCCAGCCGACCCCGGACCTTCGGCCTCGGGCACTCCGGCGTCCGCGTCCGGTCCGTCGGCCACCGGCTCCGCGACGCCGACGAACTGGGTGTATCCCACCCAGCCGCCGTCGGGTTCCTGACCCACATCCCCGGGGGCGGGCCGCACTCCACGGCCCGCCCCCGCCTCCCCTCCAGCAGGAAGGTTTCGCCATGACGTCCAGAAGAGCGCCGCGCGCCCCGTCCTCCGCCCGCTCCCACCGTCTGGAACCACCATGTCCGGCAAGCACCAGTCCTCCACGCCCACCGTGAAGTTCCCGCACCGCAGCAGGCGGGGCGTCCTGCTCGGCCTGACCGTCCCGCAGTTGACCGTCGCCGGACTCACCGGCCTTCTCCTGCTCGCCGTGATTCTCGCCCGCGGTGTGGTCGGCGCCCTCCAGCTCATCCCGCTGTGGGCCGTGATCGCCCTGCTCGTCTTCGTCCGCCACCGAGGCCGTGCTCTGGCGGACTGGGCCCCGATCGTCGTCCGATACGCGCTGCGCCGGATGCGAGGCCAGCTCGTCTGGCTCACCCGGCCCTCCCGCCGGCCAACCCGCGAGGGCCTGCTCCACCTTCCCGGCACCGCTGCCAGCCTGCGCGTGACCACTGCTCCCGACGGCAAATACGGCGCCGTCCACAACCCGCAAACCGGGACGCTGACCGCGGTGGTCAAGGTCTCCTCCCGCGCCTACGCCCTGCTCGACCCCGGCACGCAGCAGGCCAACGTCGGCGGCTGGGGACGCGCTCTGGCAGCCCTCGCCCGTACCGGGCAGATCGCCCGCATCCAGGTGATCGAGCGCACCATCCCCGACTCCGGCGACGCGCTGCGCCGCTACTGGGAAGAGCACGGCCGACCCGACACCCCGATGGCCGGCGCGATCTACAACGAGCTGATCCAGAGCGCCGGCCCCGCAGCCGCCCCGCACGAGGCGTACGTCGCGGTGTCCCTGGACACCAAGGCGGCCCGTCGGCTGATCAACCAGGCTGGCGGCGGTCTCACCGGTGCCTTCAGTGTCCTCGCCCAGCTCACCTCCACGTTCGACCAGGCGGCGCGAACCGCGGGTCTCACCCCGACGGGCTGGCTCACCGCCCGCGAGATCGCCGCCGTGGTGCGCACCTCCTACGACCCCAAGGCGCTGGCGACACTCGACCGCTGGTCCACGGCCGGTCGCCCCGAGGCCGAGCCCGCCGCCGCCGGCCCCGTCGTGGTCGTCGAGAAGGCGGACCACATCGCAACCGACTCCGCCGTGCACGCCACCTACTGGGTGGAGAACTGGCCGCGCACCGAGACCAGCGCCGGCTTCCTGCACCAGCTCCTGTTCACCGGCGGCGTCCGGCGCACGCTGTCGCTCTCCTACGAGCCGAAGAACCTCGACGCGGCCCTGCGCGACGTGCAGCGCAAGAAGTCCAGCGTGATCGCCGACGCCGCCGAACGGGCCCGGCGCGGCCAGGTCGACTCCGAGGCGGACTCGATCGAGTACCAGGACATCAAGTCCCGCGAACGCCAGCTCATCGCCGGGCACGCCGACGTCGCCCTGACCGGTCTGCTGACCGTCTCGGCCGACACCGAGGACGAGCTGCGCACAGCCTGCGCCGTCGTGGAGACCGCCGCTGTCGGCGCCCAGCTCGATCTCCGGCCGCTGACCTGGCAGCAGGCCGAGGCGTTCACCGCCGCCGCCCTGCCGCTCGCGCTCGCCGCCTGACCCTTCCCTTCGAAAGAGCACCCTCATGTCCCGCACCGCCAGCCCGACCGCGCAGGACTTCGTGCCCTTCGCCACCGCCGCGCTCGACTTCCATCGGGCACTCAACATCCCGGGCGGCCCGCTGGTCACCACCCGGGCTGAGCTGGACACCCTGCACGCCCACCTCGTCTCGCTGTACGGGCTGCTCGACGCCCACGCCAGTCGCACCGGGGGGCTCGTCGCGGTCGAGGGCGACCAGCTCCGTACCGCCCGCACCCGCATCTGGCAGGCCGCCGAGCACCTCCACGCCGCCTACCACGCGGCACCCCGGCCGGAGTCCGGCGAGATCCCCGCACCGGAGGCGTGCCAGGCCGGCCTTCCCGAGGGAGCACCGGAACTGACCATCTGCCAGCGCCACCAGCGCACCGCTCATCTCGTGCGGCGGCGCACCACCCCGGCCGACCTGCACGCTCCGTTCACCGGCCTCGTCCGCCGCTGACCCACCCCTCACCTGGAGAAACGCTCATGCCTCGTACCCGCGCCAGCGCCTCCCCTCTGTTCGTGCCCCGTAAGACGACACGCGCCGAGCAGCGGGCCGCCCGAGCCGGTTTCACCGAAGCCCGCCGCCAGGCACGCCTCGCCGGAAACCCGCCCAAGCACCGCGCCGAGCAGACCCTCGACCCAGATCTGCGGCCCACCTACCCGCTCGCCGGTCGCCCCGGTCCGGCCTCCGCCCGCGGCGGCAAGCTCGCCCTGCCCGCCCACCGGATGACCACCGCCACAGCCAGCGGCGCGTACCCGTTCGTGGCCGAGGGCGGCCTGGGCGCCGAAGGGGTGTTCATCGGCCGCGATGTGCACGCGGAGGCGGCTTTCTGCTTCGACCCGTTCTCGCTCTACAACAGCGGCAGGGTGGAGGGCTTCACCAACCCCAACGCGGTCCTGGCCGGGATCATCGGCATGGGCAAGTCGGCGCTGGCGAAGTCGATCGCCACCCGGTCGATCGCCCACGGCTACCGGATCTACATCCCCTGCGATCCCAAGGGGGAGTGGACCGGTGTCTCGCAGGCCCTCGGCGGATACAGCATCGCCCTGGGCCCGGGGCTCCCTGGACGGTTGAATCCGCTGGACGCCCCGGCTCGCCCCGCCTCCGTGAGCGAGGAGGACTGGTTCACGGAGGTTCGCAAGCGCCGTCTGCTGCTGCTGGCCAGCCTCGCCCGCACCGTGCTGAAGCGCGACCTGCTACCGATGGAGCACACCGCCCTCGACCTGGCCCTGGATCTGGTCGTCGCTGACGCCGCCGCCCGGGGCACGGTGCCGCTGCTCGGCGAGATCGCCCACGTACTCGGCTCCCCCGAACGCCTCGACCAGGCCCTCGGCCACCAGGCGGGGCACCTCGGTTCAGCCGCCCAGGACCTCGCCCATGCCTTGCGACGTCTCGTGCACGGCGACTTGAGCGGCATGTTCGACGCGCCGAGCACCGTGTCGTTCGACCCAACCACACCGATGCTGTCCATCGATCTCTCCCGTCTCGGCGGCTCCGGTGACGACACGGCACTGGTACTCGCGATGACGTGCGCGAGCGCGTGGATGGAGTCAGCCCTCAGTGATCCCGATGGCGGTCGGCGCTGGGTGATCTACGACGAGGCGTGGCGGCTGATGCGGCACGTCGGGCTGCTGGAGCGGATGCAAAGCCAGTGGAAGCTCTCCCGAGGGCTGGGCATCGCGAACCTGATGGTGATCCACCGCCTCAGCGATTTGCTCTCGGCGGGCGACGCCGGGTCGCGCGGCCGGGTCCTTGCCGAGGGGCTCCTCGCGGACTGCAGCACGCGCATCATCTACCGCCAGGAGCCCGACCAGCTCGCCGCCGCTGCATCTCTGCTCGGCCTGACCGGCGTCGAGACCCAGGCGGTGTCCGCTCTGACCAAGGGCCGAGGTCTGTGGAAGGTCGCCGGCCGCTCGTTCATCACCCAGCACATCCTCCACCCGGCTGAGCGGGAGCTGTTTGACACAGACGCCCGCATGGCGGCCTAGCCCAACGACCAGCACAGCAACGGGAATCGATCATGTCTGCTTCTTCCACTCCTTCCTCCGGTGACAACCAGCCGTCGCAGGCCACCGACCCTTTGGCGTGGCGACGGCACCTCCCGGCATTGGCCTCGGCCGCCGCCGGGATCAACGAGGCGTGCGACGCCTGGGACGCGGTTTCGGACTCGCTCTGCGACGCGGACGGCTGGCCGCTGGACGACAAGGTCTACGGGGACGGGAAGGTCAAGCGGGACGCCGAAGCGTGGAAGCACGCCGAGGTGTTCCTCGACCACGGACCCGAGGTGCTGGCCGGGGTCCGCGCCGCCGCCGACGGCCCCGACTACGTCGAGGGGCCGATCAGTGACGACCTCCGTCGGATACGCGGGATCGACACCATCCTGTTCCGGGCGGAGGAGCTGCGGCACGAATGGTACGGCGTCATGGCGCTTATGGACGGTTCGCAGCCGAGCGTGCTTCACCTCTACAAGGAGCGTGCCGAGGAGCACCGCAACACCGAGGGCTGGCACTACTCACATGAACTCGGTTCCAAGGGACCGGCGTTGGTGCGTGTCGGTGAATACCTAGCTCACCGAGCGGACACCGAACGGCCGGCGCAGACCGAGCGGGCTCGCGTCGCCCGGACCCGCTCGACGCACAACACCCCTGGGGTATCACCTGCTTTGCCCCAGGTCCCGCCGGCATCGCATCCACCGGCTCCCGGTCGCTCGCGGTGATCCCTAGCACGCAGTCACGGCAGCGCCAAACTGCCCGATCACCGGATCCTCATGGACCACCGCACTCCTTCAAGCTCCACGCCCCCGTCGGCTCCCGCCGTGCGGCGGGGCGTTCGCAACGGAGAACTCCATGCACCACAAAACCTCGCCCCCGACCGCCAGGTCCGATCCGCGTCGCCTTCAGGCTGCCCTCTGTTCCGCGCTCGGGCAGCGCGGCCTGGAGGGCACCGTCGAGTACGGCCTGAGCGACTACATCGTCCACGCCGAGCTTCCCGACGGCAGTTCGCTGATCATCTCGCCGCCGCAGGAGCCGCCCTCCGAGCACCCCGAGTCCCCGGAAAGCTGGATGGTCACCCGCCACCGGTCCGTCGAGCCTGCCGTCTACGAGGTGATCTACGACTCCGAGCCGGACGGTCCGCATGCGCGCCACGGCGGCAGCGTGCCGGATCTCCTCTCCGCTGTCGACGCCCGCCTGGACCAGCTTGGCGTACCACCACGCCAGGAGCAGGAACGTTCCGGCAAGGCGCGCGCCGCCACCGTGCTCCCGCCCGACTCCGCTCCATCCCGGGCGAGTGTCGCTCTCGCCTCTTCGCCGTCGGTCGGCCAGCGCGTGCTCCCGACCGGTCCGCCGCCGGAGTCTTCCGCGCGGGCCGCGCCGCCGTCGGCCAGGTCCTCATCCGCCCCCCGGCTCTAACCGACCGCGATCCAGGAGTCCTCCGTGCACGGCACCCTCAGAACTGATCCGCCCGTCGCCCGCACCTGTAACCGCACCCGCCTCGGATGGATCTGCCATGCCCAGCCACTACGACGTGCTGCCCGACCTGGCCTTCGGCCACCACCCCGTCCACGGCATCGTCGCCGCGAACCCGAAGAACCTCGCGGCCAGCACCTGGATGCTCAAGGGATTCGACTTCCATCCCGTCCCCGACCAGCCGACGTTGTACGCGCTGGCCGACCAGAACCGTGACGGCCACGGCCGTACGAGCCGGGCCATCGAGCTGCTGCGCAAGGCCGGCTACCAGGTCGATGTGGACGTCGCACTTGACCCTGCGCTGGCGCCCGACACGGCACAGGTACGCGACCGCGGTCCGCTCGGTGAACCAGACGTCGCCTTCGCCGATCACCCGCAGCTCGGCATCGTCGCAGCCCTCGACGACCGTGTCTCCGGCCTCAGCGGGCTCGCGCTGGTGGAGGACGGCTGGCGGCACAACTCGAGCCTGGACATCTACACGCTCCCCGCGACCACCGATCGCGTCGAGGCGCTGGGGAAAGTCGCCGACGCCACGGTGGCCCTGCACCGTTCGGGGCTCCAGGTCGCAGTGCAGCCCCGCCTCGCTCAAGAGGTGACGGCTCGGCCCCGCCCTGCTGCCACGCCGGCCGTCGGCCGTGAGCGCGGCCGTGGTCCCGCTCGCGCGTCTCCGTTGAGCGCCGCCGCGCTCGCCGCCAGCCCGGCCCGTGCCGGTATCCCGGGCAGGGCGCCGGTCCCCGCCGCCGTCACCACACCGGCGGTCCGGCCGGTTGACCCCCGCATCGCGTACTCCCGCGACCGCTGATCCAACTCCTCAAGGAGGCCCTTCCATGGCCGTGAAGACGATCTGGCCTATCGACCACACCTGCGGTCACCATGCCGACCGCGACTTGTCCGACCGACCGGCCGACCGCCGCGCCGGCTTCGCCGAGTGGCTCGCCAGGCAGGAGTGCACGGACTGCTGGCGCGCCTCGAACGAGGGCGCCGAGCAAGACAAGGCCGCCTGGCTCAAGGCGAAGCGCGCCGAGGAGCAGACGGCGTCCGAAGCCTGGTCCGAGCAGTACCGGATGCCTCCCCTGGAGGGGACGGAGCGGGCCGTTCCCTGGGGCGTGCGCTGTCGTCACCAGATCCTGACCAACGCCTACACCGCACTGGTCACCGAAGGCACGACCAGCGAAGCGGAGTGGGCGGAGATCGAGGAGAACGCTCGTACGGTGACCCGTGCCGGGTGGTGGATAGACCAGAGGTCGTCCGAGCCCGAAGACCTCACCGAACTGCTCCGAGCCGCCACCGAGGCCGACCGGCCGACAGAGAATCCCTTCTTCTGACCGACCGGGTGCCCTGCTGCGGCGGGGCACCCGGCTGACCGCCACCGTGCGGCCTCTACCAGCGATTCTCGGCCGGACCAAACCCCGGATTTGCCGGACGCTCTGCCCACTGGCCCACCTCCAACGGGTCCTTCGCTCCCTCTGCCCCGGAGACTTCCGTGCCTACCTCGATCACCATCACGTCCGAGTTCAGCGGCAGCGTCGTTGCCAAGGGCGCTACTGATGACCTCTCCGCGCAGCTCCTCCGTCACGCCGGTTTCAAGCAGATCGACGACTGGCACGGCCGACGCCATCGCCTGCCCACCACCACTCCGCTCGCCGACCAGGTCGCCATCGCCAGCCATGCGGCCGAGATGCTTCGAGCCGCTCGCTATGACGTCACCCTTCCGCCGTCTCTGGACACGGCCCGGATGAGCCCTCCGGTGCATGTGCTGGGGCCCTACGCCGCCGGAGCCGAACTTCTCAGCATCACGGACCAGATCCGTGCGGCCGAAGACGGAGCCAGCCTTCAGCGGGCAGTTGACCACCTCCTTCACCCCGAGCACGGTGCGCTGGAGCGTGTCCGGGAGGCGCTGGAAGCAGCGGGAGAACAGGTCAACGACCTGGACGACGACGCGTATGCGCTCGCCGACCGGTTCGGCTTCGCCTCGGAGTTCGTCAGCTCGGCCCAGTCCGAACTCGTCGATTCCGAGGCCGAGCTACGCCGCGTCGGCGCCGCTTCGACGAGTTACTCGGCAGCACGGACCGTCCGTGATCACCGTGGTGCCGCTCTGGCCACTTCTCCTGCGGCGAACCAGGCCAAGGTCTCCTCGGCGTCCAGTTCCCAGACGGCGCCGCTCACTACGACGGGTCACCCGCCGCGCGCCGCAACGCCCCGACGGTGACCCCGGCGGCTCTCTTCGCCGTCGGCCACCAGTACGTCGCGCGTCCCCGCTCGACCCACCTGTCAAAGACCACTCACCCGAAGAGGCAAACGTGCCCGAGTACTACTCCAGCATCGGCGAGGCCGTCGGTGCGGCCATGCAGCACAACATCCGGCTCGCCCACCGCAGCGCGGCACCGGGCTCCGACAAGCCGCTGCAGGTCAGGCACCTGCCCAGCGCTTCCGCCGATCCGTACTCGGTCCGTGGAATGATCTCTCGCCTCCACGAGGACGCCTCGCCCGATGAGGTGGCGGGCATCATCGAGGAGGTCAACGGCGCACTGGTCGGGGCTCTGCCCGAGCTGGCCGAACTCGTCGCCTCTGCCGCTGACTGGACTCGCGCCCGTCTCGACTTCGACGACCCGCATCACAATCCGACTTTCGAGACGTGGACACGACTGGCAGCCGCGTACGGGATGCTCCAGGACGTCCGTGAGCAGTTGGAAGTCGCCGAGGACAGTCTCGCTGCCTGTCCCGCAGAGCGCACGGACCCCCGGCACCACCAGATGGTCAACGTCTTGCGCAGCCGGGAGCTGCTCGACGATGTCCTCGGTGCCGAGGCTGCTCGTGTGCCGTCCGCTCCCCGGAACGTCGATTCAGACCGGCAGCGGGCGGCCCGCGCCTCCTCGCCGCGCGCCGGAACATCGCCGTCGACCGGCAGTCCGCCGGCCACCGCAGCACCTCCGCCCGCGCCTCGTTCTGCCGGCCGACCCCGCTGAAGCGTTCCGCCTCAGACGTCCAGGAGTACCCCCATGAGCTGCATGAGAGCCGAGCGCGCCCCGCCCCCGCCCGCTCACACACCCAAGGAACCGCCGTGCCTTCCCCGCGCACCAGCGCGCCCTCGACCACCACCGGGTCGGACGCGCTCCTCTACCTCCTGTTCGGCATCCTCGGCGCCGCCATGGCCTTCGGCTCCCTGGCCTGGCTGACCGGAAATCTCACCAATAACTTCGTCGGGAGCGGGACATGGGCCCCCTTCCGCGTCACGGACGCGCTGCTGCACCCGGAGGTGCTGTGGCCGACCTTGAGCACCAGCATGCTGATGGTCGGTGCCCGCGTCGTCCCCGGCTTGCTCACCGTTGCCCTGGTCGTCACCGCTGCGGTGATGTGGATGCGCTGGCGTGCCGGGTCCAAGTCCGGCCTCGCCCGCAAGGCGGACCTGGCGCCGCTGCTGGACAAGGAGATCGTCGCCAAGGCGAAGAGCCTCCGCCCGAGCCTGGGCGGCCGGGAGAGTAGAAGAGGTCCTGCCCGCTGACCGCGGCATCCTGCTTGGCACCCTCGATCCCGGTCGTGCGGAGGTCCGCGCGTCCTGGGAGGACGTGATCGTCGCGATCATGGCTCCGCGTTCCGGCAAGACGTCCGGGCTGGCGATCCCCGCGATCCTCTCGGCACCGGGTCCGGTCCTACTCACCAGTAACAAAGCCGCGAACGACGCCTTCACCGCCACGGTGGACGCCCGCGCCGAGGTCGGCACGATCTGGACCCTCGATCCGCAGCAGATCGCCCACCACCCGCGCGAGATGTGGTGGGACATCCTCGCTGACGCCCGCGATCTCGCCGGGGCGAAGAGGCTGGCGGGGCACTTCGTGACGGCGAGCGTGGACGAGTCCAGCGGCTCCGACTTCTGGTCAACCGCCGCGAGCAACACCCTCGGCGCCCTCTTCCTCGCCGCCGCGTCCCACCGGCGGCCGATCACCGACGTCCTGGCCTGGCTCGCCATGCCGGCCGACCGCACCCCGGTGGACCTGCTCACCGACGCCGGCCACCACGCGGTCGCCGCCCAACTCCAGGGCACCGTCTCCGGCGCCACCGAAACGCGTGACGGCATCTATGAGACCGCGAGGCAGTACGCGAGCTGCCTACTCGACGCGGACGTCGCCGCCTGGGTCACCCCGAACGACGACCTCCCCGAGTTCCAGCCGTTCGCCTTCGCCACGTCCCGCGACACCCTGTACCTGCTGAGCAAGGACGGCGGCGGCAGTGCGTCCGCCATCATCGCGGCGGCGGCCGACGCCGTCATGCGCGCGGCCGTGATCGTCGCCGAGCGCTCCGGCGGGCGACTCGACCCGCCCGCTTTGTGCGTCCTCGACGAGGCGGCGAATGTCTGCCGCATCTCGGACCTCCCTGATCTCTACAGCCACTTGGGAAGCCGAGGCGTCATCCCGATGACGATCCTGCAGTCCTACCGTCAGGGCCAGCGGTGCTGGGGCGAGGCCGGTATGGACGCCCTGTACTCCGCCGCCACCATCAAGATCATCGGATCTGGCATCGACGACGCCGACTTCGCCGACCGGCTCAGCCGACAGGTCGGCGACCACGACGTCCAGACCACCTCGGTGTCGACCAGCGAGGGCGGCAAGTCCACCTCGGTGAGCATGCGCACGGAGCGGATCCTTCCACCGGACGCCATCCGCGCCCTGCCCAAGGGCAAGGTGCTGCTGCTGGCCACCGGCATCCGGGTCGCCATGCTCAACCTCAAGCCCTGGTACAAGGAGCCCTCCGTCAAGGTGGTCGGCCCGGCTTCCGCTCGCGCCACGAAGGCCATCACCGAGCGCGCCCTCGCGAAGAGCATCGGCCAGGACGATCTTGGACTGTCGGCATGAGCGCGCCCACACCACAGCAGGGGCGGTTGGCCCACGCCCCGGTCGTCCTACGCGGTGGCCGGTGGTGGCTTGACAGCGGGGCCGGCTCGGTCCCCGCCTCCGATCCCGCCTTCACCGCCGTCCTGGACGACTTCGCGCTGTCGATGGCCGCTGCCGACCAGGCAGTCGCCCACCTCCTCATCCGGCAGGACGAGGCGTCCTCCGTTGATCCCGGAGGCCGGCGGTGAACCCGCTGATGAGTGCCGAGCAGGCGGTCCTCGGCGCCGCACTCCTCGACCCCGAGCAGCTCACGCACCTGGAGTGGCTCGCTGCGGACCACTTCTATCGGCCCGTCCACCAGGCGCTGTTCGACGCCCTCCGCAAGCTGCGCAACGACGGGCACCCCGCGCTCTCGGCCGATGGTCCGTTGCCGCTGTCGTGGGTGACCGACGCGGTCGAGGAGGCCGGACAGCACGTGCGCGGGCTGACCGCGGCGTACGCCCACACCCTGATCCAGGCGTGTCCCCGAACCGAGCACGCCCCGGTGTACGGCCGCATGGTGCTGGAGGGGGCGATTCACCGCACCGTCGCCCAGCACGCAATCCGTCTCCACCAGGCGGCTCGGGCCGACGCCGTCCAGGGCGAGGTCGAGGGAGCGTTGCGCACGGCAGACGTCCTGAGCGGCGTACTCACCGACCTTGCGCGACGCTGGGGAACCGATCCTCGACCGGTCCCACCCACCGCTGGGCCCTCTGCCGCCACGGACATCCCGCCTCCGGCACAGAGCGGCCAGGTCGCCGAGGACGAGCGGTTCCTCCTGGCCGTCCTCGCCGAACAGCCGGGGGCCATGGGCGAGGTGGTGGCCTGGCTGCGGCCGGGAGACTTCGCCGACCCGACCCACGGGCAGCTCTACCGGTGCCTGGGCGCGCTGCACCACCGGGGCGAACCCATCGATCGGATCACCCTGCTCTGGGAGGCCCAGCGACGCGGCCTGCTGGCCGACGGCACAGTGTCGAGCGAGCAGCTGACCGCCGTCTGCGAAGGCATGGTCCCCGGCAGCGCTGACTGGTTCGGACAGCGGGTGATGCGCTCCTCCGTCACCCGCACCGCCGCCGCCTCCGCGCGAGCCATCCGGACCCTGGCCCAGGACGAGGTCCTGGGGCCCGGCCGGCTGATCAACCACGCCCTGCACGAACTCGGTCCGCTCGACGAAGTACGTGCCCGCTGGGCCACCGCGAACAGCAGTCCGGCCCCGAAGACCACGGCATCCGCTCCGTCGGCGGCCGAGCCGCCACCCGACCGAGTGAAGGCCGCCCGCGCCCGCAGCACACCCCGCCCAGGCGCGTCACCCCCAGCCCCGGCCAGCCGTCTCCCCACGCTGTCAGCAGCCCGACCACCCTCGCGCGGCCACCCGTGAGGCCCCCTCCCCATCAGCCTCTTCTGCCCCTGGAACTCGCATTGATCTACCCCACCTCCGCAGCCGCGCCGGACCTACGCGTCACGGCCTCAAGCCTCGCCACCCCGTTGATCGGGTCTCTCTGCTCGGGGTACGGCGGCCTCGACCTGGGTGTGCAGTCCGCGCTCGGCGGCACGCTCGCCTGGCACGCCGAGGTCGACCCGAACGCCTCACGCATCCTGGCCCGCCACTGGCCCGGCGTCCCGAACCTGGGCGATATCACCGCCGTCAACTGGTCCACCGTCCCCCGGGTGTGCGTCCTGACGGCCGGCTTCCCCTGTCAAAGACGTCTCGGTCGCCGGCCGCCGGGCCGGACTCAACGCCCAGACCCGCTCCGGGCTCTGGCTGCACGTCGCCCGTGCGGTCGCAGCCCTCCGACCCTGCCTGGTTGTGATCGAGAATGTGCGCGGCCTCCTCACCTCCCCCGCCGGCTCCCCTGGCGACGTGGAACTCTGCCCGTGGTGTCTGGGAGACACCGCAGGTCAGCCTGCTTTGCGGGCACTCGGTGCCGTACTCGGATCCCTGGCCGACCTCGGGTACGACGCGAAGTGGCTCGTGCTTCGCGCCTCCGACGTCGGGGCCCCGCACCGCCGCGAGCGGACCTTCCTCGCCGCATGGCCCGCCGGGCACCCTGCTGAAGACGCCGACCAGCAACATCGGCAAGAACGGCGGCAGCCAGCATCCATCGAAGCGGAAGAGCGGGGGCCACGGTCCGAACCTGGCCGACGAGGTCGAGTGGCTGCTGCTGCCGACCCCGAAGGCGTCGGACGGAATCAAGGGCTCGCCGAACCAGCGGCACGGGAATGGCGACATGACCCTGCCCAGCGCGGCTGCGTCGTTGTTGCCGACGCCGAGGGCCAGCGACACGGGCACCCCGGGCCGCCGCCCCGGGAAGGGATGGCGGCCTCCCTTGTCGGCGGTGGTCCTGCCCCTCTGGGCGGAGGAGACGCCGGAGGCGGGGACGCGGACCGGCGATGGGGAGCGTACGGATCCGCCATCACCCGATGGGAGAGCCTCACCCGCCCGGCCCCGGCTCCCACGGACGCGGCCGGTCGGCTCCGCGCGGACTTCGTGGAGTGGATGCAGGGCCTCGACGCCGGCTGGGTCACCGCGACTCCGGGGCTCGGCCGTCCGGCGCAGCTCACCGCGCTCGGCAACGGTGTCGTCCCACAACAGGCTTCGCACGCCTTGCAGTTGCTGGCACCACCCTTCCCCCGCTGTCCCCGCTGCGCCGACCGATAGCGCTCCACTACCGCGTTCTTCCGGCCGGACCAAACCGCTGATTCTCCGGATCCTCTCGGGCATGTCGCCGTCTCACAGATGGAGCACACCCCCATGGCCGACACCAGCCCGACCTCCCCCGGCCCCGAGCCGTACCGCGTCCCCGACGCAGACCTCGACGACCTCGCCAGCACCCTCGCCAAGACCATGGCCGAGGTCAGGCAGCACGGCGTCATCCTCGACCGCCTCGGCTCCGAGCCCGACCCCGGCGCCATCCAGCCGCCGGACGGCGCTCCGGAAGCCGAGGCGGCTGACGGGAAGAAGCCCGACGGCCCCGCCTCGGTGTTCATCCTCGCCCTGGGCGGCAAGGAGTACGCCGTCGAACTCGCTGCCCTCAGCGACTGGGTGAACTACCTCTTCCTACCGGTGTACGGCCGGGAGATCAGCACGAGCCGTCCCTGGTGCGCGCACTGGCACGAACACCCCGAGGCCGTCGCCCGGCTCCACGCACTCTGGCTCGCCTGGCAGCAGTTCACCGACACGGAGGCCGGCCTGTCCGGCCCCTCGACCTGGCACCGCGACCACCTGGACCAGACCCTGGCGCACCTGCGTGCGCCCGACGGACCGTTCGCGGCCTGCACGACCAGCGCAACTCGCCCCAATCACCGGGTGCTGGCCACCCCGGCGCCCGAGCAGGCGGGGGTGGCGGCGTGAACGACATTCTCGACTTCGGCCTCGCCGATCTATCGCCGGCCAACGACGACTCCGAGGAAGCGATGGAGGCCCTCTGGACTGGCGACCTGACGGTGCTGTCCCAGCACCACACCACACCCAACGGTTCGCACAGCTTCGTCCTCGCCCACGACCGATCGGTCACCTGGGGGATACCCGGCGAGCCACAGCTCGTTGCGATCGCGGTCGCTCGGGATCTACGGCAGTCCACGTTCACGTTCGAGACGAGTCACCACGCCACGGCGTCCTTCGCACAGAACTGGCTGGCAGAACGCGGCTGCCCGCTCGAACGGATCGCACTGCACGGTGGCGACTACATCAAGCCCGCCGACGACCTCACCCTCCAGGTGGAACAGCAGATCCAGAAGTCGGGCACCCGCTACGAGGTCCTCGACACCTACACCTCTGACGACAACCCCAGCGAGGCGTGGACACTCGTCAACGACTCCCAGGCCACCCAGGCACCGGTTCGTCTCTTCTACGAGGAGTGGAACCACGGTGCCGGCACGTACACGATGCGCGAAGGCGCCTTCCCCGACGTCGGCGTCGCCCAGACCTGGCTGGACGAGCGCAGCGAACCGCTGCCCGAGCCTCCGGAGTACAGCGACCACAACGGTGCTGTCGTCCGGGCCCGCATCGCCCGCATCGCCCTTTCCCGGTCCGCCGGAACCTCTCCGACACCGCAGACCGGGCTCGACGCGCCCCGCGCGTCAGCGGCGGTACCGGTCCAGCGCGCGGTCCAGGGGAGGCTGCTGTGAGCCGCGCCCGCTTCGCCTTCGCCGCGCACCCTGACGCCATCGCCGACCTGCGGGAACTCCCCTCTGAGATGCGCGATTTGGCCTTGCTGGAGCTGCAGAACCTGGTCCACGGAAGCGACGACTGCTTGCCGTTGAAGGGCCGTCTCGCCGGCTTCCACAAGGTGTACGTCGACCCGGCGGTCTCTTACCGGCTGGTCATCCAGTTCCGCCAAGCGCCACCGACCTCGACCCACAAGCGCGAGATCTACCTCGTGGCGGCTGGCAGCCGGAAGAACTACGCGGTCTACCGCGCGGCCCACCTGCGGACCGAGCCTCAGCAAGGGCTCGGCCCGGACTCCGCCACGGAGGCCCGCGTGCAGGCCGCCCGGTCTCGCTCGACGCTCACCACCGAACGGCCGACAACGGGCCGCGCGGCTGCCCCGTCACCAGCGCCGCCCTCGGCCACTGCTTCTCGAAAGGCCACCCAGCGATGACCAACGACGGTACTGCGCTGACCCGTTCAGAGCTGGCGGATCTCCTCACCGAGGCCGCTCAGAACGTCGGCGGCATCCCTGCCGCCGAGTACCCGACGGCCGCCGCCCGCTCCTACCTGCATCCCGTCTTGGGTCCGCTGGCCGCTGGGCCCCGCGTGATCACCGAGCTGAACGACCGGTTCGAGGGCTTCGTGGCCACCGAGCCACGCCCCGCTGGTTCGGCGGGCCTGTTCGCTCTGGCCTCCTACGCCTCCGCGCTGGGGTGGCTCACCGAGTCGTTCGCCGAGCTGACCTCCTCGGTCGACGAGATCTGTACCCGCGTGGGCATCCCTACGGAGCCTTGCGCCCCGATCGCCGCCACGTCCGGCGGAACCGAGCGGGACGACGAGTTCGACTTCGCCTTCAGCACACTTGAGTTGGAGGCGGTCCGCAACGCAGCCGAGGCCGCCGGCCTCGCGCCGGACGCCTACGTCGAGGTTCTCTCCCAGTCGCTACTCGCCGCCGCCCGGATCACCGACGCCTGCATGGAGATCTCCAGCGGCCTGCTCGATGACGCCGATCTCCTCAGCGAAGTGAGTGACCGCCCTCGGCTCGACAACGATCCCGGGAGCCTGCCCGCTCTGGTCCGCTCCCTGCTGGCCCGGATGGAGGCGACGGAGTGAACCCGTACGACGCAGACACACACCCTGGGCCTTATCTCGTCGTCGAAGTGCTCGGTGTCGGGGATGTCAGCGTGCACGCCCTCGCGCATGGTCCGGAGGAGCCGCTGCACCAGGCCGCTACACGCGTCATCGAAGCCGCAGCGGCGTTGGACGAGCGACACGACACAGGAACCGATGGCCGAAGCCGAGCGGGTCGAGGACGCGCTGCGCCGCTTGCATCTTCGGCACTCAACTGCCGTGATTCAGGCCCTCGACTCGGCTGACGGCCAGATGCGGTTCGTTCACATCGCCGAGGCGGCCGGTCTGGACTACGGCCTCGCACGGCAGCGACTTGTCCGGCTTCAGGCCGATGGCCTGGTCACGCGGACGGGCTCCCGGCACGGAGACCCTTACGTGCTCACCGATGCCAGCCAGGCGTTGGGGGCCGTCTACGCAAGTGTCGAGCACTGGAGCCAGCCCTTCGCGCTGCGAGGTGGAACAGCGGCACCGCGTCCGGCAGCGGCAGCCACGCGCACCCACGTCGGCATTCCGCTGGAGGCGGGAGCCGACAGCGCCCGGACCGCGGCGGCCCTACGACGGAGCGCCGCCGCGTCGAACGTCATGTTCAGCCACGCGCCTCAGCCGGAACCGCAGGTGCCGGCGGCCGTGACCGCTCAGTCGGCACCGGGCCGGGGCCGGTGACGGAGGTGAGAACTAGAGGCCACTCGCCGCCACTACGGCATCCGCGTGCGCTCCGGCGGCTCCCGCCGCTGCATACGCGGATCCGTTCTCCTCCTTCGCTTCCGGAGACTCGACCATGTACGCCCCTGATGACCCGACCCGGTACCAAGAGGTACTGGTCAGCCCCATGTATCTGGCTGGTTCCAACGGGACCGGCGAGGCTGGCTTCGCGCCCGTCGCCCACTGGCCCCATCAGTACCTCGATGAGGGCCCCTGCCAGCTCCTCGTGACCTCTCCCGACCAACGGATTCGGATCGGCTGGTTCGGCGACGACTTCGAACTGTGGAAGATCAGCGCAGCCGAGGACGCCTTCTCGGCGCCTCGCTGGACGGCGACGTTCAACCACGTCACCCCGGCCGAGATGGTCGCCGGCCTCACCGCCGCACTGGTCCAGGACTACGACGAAGCCATCGCCTCCGACACCCTCGGCCGCTTCTTGACAGGGCCAACCGTCCCCTGGAGGGACACCGTCGGGCCGCTGACCGATGCCGGCTGGAACCTTGACGGAGCTGCTGAACTCGGCACCGTCGAGATCATCGCTCCTGACGACCAAGCGGGCATCCTTATCGATCGGCGCGGCTACGGCTCCGACCGCACGACCGTTGAGCTGTGGGCTGGCCCGCCGGGCTGGGGCACTCGTGCCGAAGCGACGTTCACGGCCCGCACACCGTCCCATTTGATCGCCGCAACCGCCGCTGTGATGGCGGAGTCGACCCCGGTGGTCCGCGAGCGCCACCAAGTCGACCGGCGGATGCAGCACTTGGTCACCATGACCCCTGTCGCGTCGTCCACGCCGATCGCCGAGGCTCAGGTCTCGCGCGCTCCGACTCCGCTGGACGTACGCCGCACCGCGGTCACCCAGGCCGTACACCGTGCCGCGCGGGCACCACGCACAGCAGCCGACCTCCGGGTGATGGCCGCGCAGAGCCGCTCCACGGGGGCGGCGCAGAAACGGACGGGACACCCCGCGCCCGCGACCTCTGCCCGGCTGCCGGCCAGCTCGCCGACGCCCCGGCGCGGACGCTGACTCCCACCCCAGGCCGCACTCCACTCGCGACCGTCCCCGCCCAACAGGAGTTCCACCATGCCCACCACCACCATGCTCGACCAGGCCACGGCCATGATCGAGAACGCCTGGGGGCAGCCCATCGAAGCTCTTGAGGTCCTAGGGGTCCGCCGCCCCAGCGAGGACCCGCTCCTGCGCTGCGCCATGCACACCCGCGCGGCCCTGGCCATCACGGACAGCGCGGTAACCGTTCACCAGGACCGTCTTCACGCCCTGTCCCGGCATGGGTACGTGCCTGACTTCTACGAACTCGACCGGATCACCGAAACGGCGGTCAAGCTCCGCGTCGCCCACGCGGAGAGCCGTGCGTACCTCCAGGCGATCCGGCGCGTGGTGGAGGCTCGGGAGGCCGCCGCACCCGAGGTTGAGGCACCGGCGGTTCGGCTGGCTCAGGCCGCTGTCGCCCGCTCCGGGCAGACGCGGCACGCCCCGGGGGCCGTGCCCGAACCGTCCTCTCCGGCGGCGGTCGTAGGGCCGTCAGCGCCCACAACGGGGCCCCGACGTTGAACGCTTAGCTCCGATTCTCGTCGCGGTGGCCCTCTTCGGCCCGGGGGCCCACCGCGCGGGCCAGCTCCTCCACCGTCAGCTCCACGCGTTGGCCTTCGGCGACCCGGCGCTCCAACGTCTCCTCGTCCGGCCACCGGTCGGGCTGTGCGCCGACTCCCCACTGGCCGTCGGCGACCATCGCGATGTCGCCCACGGTCCACGGCCGCCCGGCCGCCCGGACCTTGCGCTCCAACCCGGCACCGTCCCAGTGTCTGCTCGCCTCGGCCATCGCTGTCCCCCTTCTCTCGCCTGCGGCCCGTCACCGCAACCCATGTAGGACAACCACGGTGGCCTGTCCATTCCCCGGTCTCCCGTCACCTGCCGACGACCCCGGGTTCGCCCACGGCAGACGTCCTTGCCGGGAAACGACTACGCACTTCGGCATGTCACATGCCAACGTACGGGTGTCGGGAAAACCGCAGCTCAACGAAGGGATCCATCTAACCGTGAGCCCCTCTTCCACCCTCCTTCCGGCCGTTATCCGCCCCGCAGCGGATGCTCTCAACTGGCTCTCCGCCGACCACGGTGCGGGCCCGGTGCTCGATCTCCTGGACGCACTCGGGTGGGCGATCGTTGACACCCCCGAGGCCAACGTCCACGCGACCAGCCCCGACGGTTGTGTCTACGTCGGCTGGCTCCCCGAGGACCCGTCGGCCTGGCAGCGCAACATCGTCTGGCACGTCCGGGTGCAGTCCGCCGATGGCGACACATAGGTCCAGGAGTTCGGTCTCCACACCCCCTCCGAGGCCGTTGCCGGATTCCTCGCCGCCTTGGTCACCAACTCCTCGTGCTGACTGCCGATCAGGCTCCGCTCATACATTCACTGACGGCTCGACGACTCCCCGTCGTCGAGCCGACCAGCCTCGTAGATGTTCACCGTTCACGGAGACTCCCTTGCCCCAGTACCTGACCGTCGGCCACCTGCTCCGCCAGCTCCAGGATCTCGACCCCAACCTGCCGGTCCGTCTCGCCGTCAACCCCGACTTCCCGTTCGCCCACTTTGTGGGGGCCGAGGTCGTCATCCGCGACGGCAAGGCATACATCGCCGATGACGGCCAAGAGGACTACCTCCCGGTGGGGACGCGCCACGCCCTCACCTGGGCCTGATCTCATTCCCATCACTACGGAGGTTTCCATCTCGTCACTGTCGCGCCCCGCGCCTTGCCTCGCGCTGCACGATCTCGCGGCGGGCCCCATGCCGCATGGCATGCACAGCGCGCTTGTCCAGCGCATCTCCAACCGCTCCGACGGCCCCCTCGATGTCACTTGGCTCGCTGCCGGAACTCCCAGACTTCCCCTTGGGCGCATCCGACTGCGCTGGGAGTCCGCATCGCGCACCGGCTGGGACGTCACGGCGCATCTGGGCCTGACCACTGCCGAGGTGCTCCTCGGTTCCTGGCCCGCCGCCCCGGACGACTGGCCGCGCCTGGTCCGTCCGACCCTGTACGAGGTCACCGGCCTGTGCGCCGCCCTCGCTTTCGCCACCGACGCCCTCGACCTCTCGAACAGTCTCGCCGGAGTCTGATAGGCCACCGAACGCGCAGGCCGCTGACCTGTACCGCGGCTGGAGCTCGTCAGCGATGCCCTACGGCGTGCTGACTGTGATCGACGCTGAGGAGCTTGCCACTGGCTCTCAGCCGCTCCCACGCCTCTGTGGCATCGAGATCGTTGTACATGTCCGGCGACGCTATCGGCTGAGGGGCAGGGCTGCTCCTGGAATGACAAGACCGCATGCTGTAGGGAACCCCAGGCCTGGATCCCGGAGGGACCTTCCCCGCTACGAGGCGGTGCTCTCCGGCGGCTCAGGCACCCACCCGCTGAGGGCTCAACGAGGCGGGAGCGATGCAAGATGAGACCGCACGCGCCGGCTGAAGTGTGCTGCACAACGCGTGTCTCTCACGAGTGCGGCCAGGTTGTGCCATACGGTCTGGCGAATATCCCTGGGCGTTGTCCGATGATGGCGTGCCAGGGTCTGCTCCACGTCGGCGACGTTACCGGGCAGTGGCTGAGCGGAGCTGCGGTCACCGAAGGGGTGGTCGGTCTCGGTCAGCACACGATCGAGCGGGATGGTCTGCAGCAGAGCCGTCTTGCGTGCGGCGGAGACGTTGACGGAGAAGTAACAGCCCAGGCGGACGGCGCGGGCGGTCTGTTCCGGGTCGCCAAGCCACCAGTGGAGGACCATGCCAGGGGCCGGGGCACGTTCGAGTTCGTCGAGCACCTGCTCGCAGGCGCCGTAGCTGTGGATGCTGGCGATGCGCGGGGTGCGCTCCAGGACGCCGAGGACACTGCGGAAAGTGGTCTGCTGGCGATCTAGCGGGACGCGGCTCTTGCCGTCGAGTCCGATCTCGCTGACCAGGGGGGTGTGGGCGATCAGCTGGGTGAAGGCGTCGGGGTCGAATGCGGTGTGGCTGCGGGCGAGTCCGGGATGAGCGCCGACTCCCCAGATGATCCGGTCGTCGTGCCGCTGGACGGCCTCAGTGGCCTCGGTCAGGGAACGGGTGGCGGCGAAGATGACGGCGCCCAGGCCTGCGAGGTCGTCGGCCGGGACGCTGCTGTCGATGTGTGCGTGCAGGTCCAGCGGCGGCAGTGCGCTCGTCCTCATGGGTACAGCAACTCCAGTTCTGCGACGCCCCGCCTGCACAGGTCGTAGGCCTGACGGGTGGAGTAGTCGGAGGGCAGGTTCAGGGTGGTGATGTCGGCCGGGCGCAGCCCGCGAGCGAGGAAGGTGCGCAGGGAGGGTTCGACCGACTTGCCGGTCAGGTAGGCGCTGAGGTTCTCGGCGTGGCGGGTGTGAAGGTAGTCGGTCGTGTCCTCGATCTGGGCGGCGCGGAAGGAGGCGCGGCGCAGCAGGCAGCCGAAGCACACGCCGCAGTGGGTGCGTACGGGGATGCGGTGAGTGCGGTGTCCGGTGTGGGCGCAGGAGTGGGTGTTGCTGAGCAGCCGAGTGGCTGCGGCGGGGCCGACCAGTTCGGCGGCCCGGGTGAACATTTCGCCTTTGGTGTGGGCGGCGAAGGGGTTGTGGATGTGTGCGTGGGCTCCGGCGTCGTGGGCGATGGCAGCCAGGGTCTGCAGGAAGAGGGGGTGGGTGGTGCGGGTAGACACGGCGCCGCGCTGGTCGGCGGTGAGCGGCACGTTGAGGGAGGCGAAGCCGTTCTCCGGGATCCACAGTGGGACCTTTTCCACTGCTGCGGCGGCCAGGCCGAGGGCGAGGAAGAGCAGGGAGCGGGTGCGGGTGGAGTACTCGTTGGGCAGTTTCGTGCCGGTGGGCTGATGGCTTTTGCGGGAGAAGCGCAGGGCCTGGTGCGGCTGTGGGGGGCCGTCGATGAGGTATCCGATGGTGTCGGCGACGGTTCGCTGGATGGGGGCGAGGGTGGTGGCGCCGACGTGGGAGAGCAGCAGATGCTGCTCGGGGCCGAGGTCGTGGCGGGAGTGCAGGGCGCCGACGGCGGAGTCGGCGCCGCCGCTGAGCAGGACCACTCGCCGGATCCCGGGGTGCGGTGTGTCGTGGATGGTTTCGTGCGGGGTGCCAGCGGTGTGGAAGCGGATCGACCATCGGTCTCCGGACAGGAACGCCAGGAGGGCTTCGAGGCGTTCGCGCACCGCGGTCCAGCGGGCCGGGTCGTAGACGGGGATGTCCAGTTCGAAGGTGCGCTGGGTCCAGTTGGAGTGGGCGGCGCGGCGGGTAGTGGTGCGGTCGGCGGCGTAGACCAGGGCGGCCAGGCGGACCAGTTCGATGTTGGGTTCGGGGACGGGGCCCAGGGCTCCCAGTGACGGACCGAGAGTGGAGACGAAGGAGCCGCCCGCCCCGGCGGGCCACCAGAACACGGTGGTGTCGTCGGGCGCGGGGCGGGTGGTGTCCGCGTCCAGGCGCATGGTGTAGGCGGGCATCAGGGCTCCATCCAGATGGACCGCATCGCGGTGATGCCCTCTTCGACGGCCTGGGTGATCTCGGTGGTGCTGGGACCGGTGATCGTGAGGGAGGTGCGGTCGGCCAGGGCGCGTGCGGTCTCGCGCAGTTGGCGTTCGCCGTCGGCAGTGGCCCAGGCGGGGCGGGAGCCGTCGTTCATCTTCGCCGCGGTCTCGCTGATGACCGCTTCGAAGATGATCAGGGCCAGGGTTTCCCGGACGACTTCGTCGGGGCTGGGGGGTGTGCTGTCGGTGCCAGCTTCCAGGACCCATTGAGCTACTTCGCTGGCGACGAAGCGGCGTTCCTGGTCTTCGATGGTGCCGTCGGCGAGCGGCCCGCAGGCCGCGTCCACGATGCGGCGGGTCCAGTCGATCGGGTCGGCGGCGGCGGCCTGCAGTTGTGCGTAGTCGAGGCCAAGTTCGTGCAGAGCCTGCGCGTTGCCGGTGCGGTAGGCGTAGGCCGCGGCCGCGGCACGGCCTGCGGTGCGTGAGGACCGGGCGACGCTGCGCTGCGCCCCTCCCCCGCTACGGCCTCCTCCGGCCCCTCCGGCCCCTCCGCCTCCGCCGCCGGGGCCGTCGGCGTGGCCGCCGGAGGGGCGGAACAAGCCGAGGGCAGGGATCAGCTGATCGGTGTTGAGCTGGGGTGGGGGCGCGCCGGGACCGGAGCCGGCTAGAGCGTCGAGCCACTGGGTGATGTTGTGCTGCAGTTGTTTGCTGGCCGGTGTGCCGTTTCCGGTGTAGGAGCCTTTGGTGCCCATCAGCGGCTGCTTCCTGTGCCCAGCGCGTGGTCGAGGGTGCGCCCGATCTGGTCCTGGCCGGCCGGGACATGGCTCTTCCAGTGCTCTAGCACGCCGCGGAAGACGGGGACGGCGGACGGGAGAACCAGGATGGTGGCCGGTTGCAATTCTCGGGCAGGAATGGACTGAAGGAGGCGGGTGGCCCGCTCGGCACTGGCCGGGTAGGCAGTGGTGATGCGAACCAGGCTGCGCACGGCTGCGGTCTGTTCGGTAGGCCGGTCTCGGCCGGCCCGGCCGAGGTATTCGACCAGGCTCGCAGCGTCGTCCTCGCCGAGCGCGGTGATGTCGGCTTCGGTGACCCGGCGCTGGTCGAAGCGCACGCTGGACAGCAGGTTGGCCGCGATGTCGCGCAGCCGACCGGGCAGTCCGGCGTCGAGGAGCTGCTCGCCGGTGAACGCGGCTGCCAGGTAGAGGTAGGGGGCCAGGTCCACGGGGCCGAGGTCGGGGGGAAGTTTGGCCCATCGGATCAGGTCGTCGTCGAAGGCGACCGGCTCGCTCTCGCCTTCGTCCGGCGTCGGTTGCTGTTCCGGGGAAGCAGCGTCGTCGGGATCGGGGTCGGCGGCGATGGGGGGTTCAGGGGCGGGCCGGCCGGCGGTTGTCTCCAGTTTGGCCATGCGGGGACGCAGTTCGCCGCGGGCCAGCCATCCCAGGACGGTAGCGAAGGCGTTGGGCAGCAGCTTCTCCAGAACCATGAGCTTGGCCACGATGTCCGGCTCGAGTTCGATGCCGCGATGGCCGGCGACGGACTGGCGCACCCGCAGGTCGTTGAGAAAGCGCTTGATGCGGCGGGGGCTGCCTTGGAGCTTCTCGTAGAGGATGGGTGTCATCCGTGAGGCAAAGGCCATTTCGGCGAAGATGTCGTTGCCGTTCACGGCCTCGGCCAGGTCGTCCAGCAGGCCCTTCTCCAGCCGCAGGTGTACGCAGGCCTCGATATAGGGGGTGAGTTCCTCGACGGTCAGGCGCTGAGAGAGCTGCAGCAGGACGAGGAATGCCTCGGTGTCGAAGCGGCTCAGGGTGGGCAGCGGCACCGTGGTCTGCACGATCTTGTGCAGGTAGAGGCTGGCCGGTTCCTCGAAGTATCTCTCTTGCGCTGCCTGTTGTCCGCTGCCGGGGTCGGGGAAGCGGGCTCGCAGGGCGTCGGCAACCCGGTGCTCGTCGGCGGCGACGACGAAGGCCATCTTCGGCACGGCCAGGAACAGCCGGATGGTCTCCAGCGTGTCCACGACCGTGTCGGGCAGGCAGCGGTCGAGATCGTCGACCAGCACGACCACGCGCCTGAGGTGGCTGAGTTCGGCGGACTCCATCAGTGTGCGGAACTCACTGCGGAATTCGCCGAGTCCGCGTGAGGGCGGGTCGCCTGCGTCGGCATCATCGTTGCTGGGCTCGGTGTTGATCAGGCTGGTGAGGTCGTCGACGGAAGGCAACTGCAGGGTCAGGGACGTCTTGGCCGCCACTTGCAGGGCCTTGGCCCAGTCGACTCGCTGGCGCAGCTTGGTCAGCATCGTCCGGGCGCGGCTGATGCGGCCCTCTGGCTGTTCCTTCTTGGCGAGCTCGGCGGCGACGGCGCTGAGCACCTCGCCGATCAGGGTTTCCTTGGCGCCCACACCGGGGTCGTAGCGCCACGGGTCTGTGCTGATCACGAGAATGGTCGTGTCCGTTGCGGGCGGCTTGGGGGCGAGTTCGTCCTCGATGAGGCGGAGCACGGTGGTCTTGCCACTCCCCCAGGCGCCCGAGACTCCGACGGTCACCGGGTCAAGGGCGTCGTCGAGGACTGCCTGGACCACAGTTTTGGCCACCGCGTCAAAAGACAGAAGATCCAGGCGGGTCGGCTCGTCCGACCACAGCTGTGCAGACATATTGCTCTTGCCCATCCCCAGGGCCTGTGACTATCTCGTCTCAGGCGATACCCGCACCAGCACTGCGCATACGGACGCTCCCGAGTGTGCAGCAAACACACACAATAGTGCTCACTTCATCCTCAACAATAGAAACAGACGCATCCGTTGCGGCCGCCGACGTGGCCGACGCCGACCCGGGGCGGGCGGCGGATGACTGCATCCTCGGTCTGCCCGTGCCGACTCGATTCGGCCATTGCGTGCGTGAAGCCGGGCGCGCCACAGCCGAGAGAGTAGCCGCCAGCCCGCACCCAGTACGCCAGTGCGTCGATCAACCCACGCCGCGGATGCTTGCGCGGGCGCTCGCCCGGCATCGCGGGCGGCACCAGCGGTTCGAGCACCGCCCATCCGACATCGGAAAGATCCGTAGGGTACCCCCCGCCGTTCGGCCACACCCGCCTCCCCATAGTGCAGGGCCTGCTAGCTCGCCTGCCCTTGCTGGCACTTAGCAGATACCTACTAACTCCATTGCTGTTAAGGTCTGTTACGCGACAACGCTCAAGGTGCAGCGCCAGTCTGTCGGCAAACGGCACGGTGGGTTAGGCGCCACTGTCACGCCGGCGGCGCCTCCAGCCCGTTACCTGCCTACTCCAGGTAAATTCCGGCGAACGCACCGTCGAAGCCGAGCGCGGCCAAGCCCGCCTCGACACTCGGGTAGGTCGTCCCGTGCGGGCCGCCGACCAGGGCGTCGAAGTCGGCGCGGCTGATCTCGGGCTCGAGCCACTGGTTGCCGCACCGGCAGCGGACCCAGACGTTGCGCCCGTGGTTGATGAGCAGCCAGTCGCGTCGGGCACGGCAGGCGGAGCACATCACGGGGATGCCCCCGAGAGCGAGTTCGCGTGAGTGGCCGACGCAGCGAATCGCCCCGGGGCCGTCGGCCGGCCGAGTCTCGGCCTGGAGCTGCAGCAGGGGGTCGGTACCAGTGGGGAGGACGGGCAGCGCGGGTGCCGGCTCCGTGGTGCGGGTGGTGGTTCTGAGCACGAGCGTCATCTCCCGGTTGTCGGTCCTGTCTTCATCCGTAACAGCCGGTGGAACCGGCTGTCCATACATTTCGCGGCGTCCGCTCGGTCGGTGGCCGGCTACCGGTTCGACCTGTTCAGCGACGTGGCGAGCGGCGGTTGGGGTCTTGAACAGTCCCGAGCAGCGCGGCTGCCGTCGCGTTTCGTTCACTGGTGCGGCTGCTCGGCGTGGTGGCCTGGCGGGTGGCGGCCTGCGGACGACGGGCACCGTCACCCGGGTGTGCCGGGAGCTGGGCGATGCGCCGCAGGCGCCAGACCAGGACGTCGTTCACGTCATCGGCGCTGTCGAGTTCGCGCATGTCGATGGCCTGGCGCAGGAGGGCTTCGGAGTCGTGGCCTGCCCGCTCGGCCTGGGCAAGGGTGGCGACCAAGGCGTCGGTCCTCGCTTCCGTGCCTCCTGCCCGTACGACCTTCTCGGGCAGGACGGCGCGAAGGGTGGCCTCGTGCATGAGGCGTTGGGCGTCAGGAAGGGCGCGGCCTTGGTCGTGCAGCATGCGCATCGGGGTGGCGGCGGCCTGCCGGTAGGCGGTGCGCAGGTGCGCGGCGGCTTGTCGGGAGGCGTCGGCCTGCTGGGCGTGTCCGCGGGCGGAGTGCCAGCGGGCGGCGGCGAGGGTGACGAGGACGAGGGTGGAGACGAGCATGGCGGTGGTGCCGCCGTCCTCGCCTCGGCCGAGCGCCCCGCCGGCCTGGACAATGCCTCGGGCGGCTGAGCGGAGGGCCCGGGTGTCGGCGCGTTCGGCGCGGACATGACTGCGGGTTGCCCGTTCGAAGGCGCGAGCTGCGGCGGCCAGCTCGGTGCGGGTAGTGGCCGGTGAGGTCTGGGCCACTGCGTCGAGGAGTTCTCCGACGCCGACGAGCTGGGGGGCGGCCTCGCCGTCCTCATCGCGTTCCAGGAGCGTGGCCGAGCGCTCTGCGATGACGGTGGCGTTGCGTCGTTGACGGGCGGGCGGTGACCAGTTCGTCCGGTCAGCCGCGACCGCGGGCGCGCTCGGCTCGGCGGCCCCATCGGTGAGGCGTAGGCGGATCTTCGGAAGGGAGAGGTCGGGGCCCAGTTTGGAGCCGGGGTACCAGACCGGGGCTCCGTCGCGGTTGCGGTCGCCGGGCAGGGCCACGTTGTAGCCGAGCGCGTCACCAGACGGTGCGTGCCGCAGCTTCACCCGTACTCCCGCCTCTCGGAGCCGCGTGAAGAACTCCTCTTCCGAATCCGCTCCCGCCACGGCTCGACGAACGGCCTCGCGGAGCGTCTCGCGCGAGGTCTCCGGGCGGCCGGTGCGCTCGGCCTTGAACTTCTCGGCGCTGCTGGGATTCTTCGCTGCGGTTCCGTCGCCCGTGTTCAGGCGCCGCAGGCCCATCTCCTTCTCGATGCGGCGGCATTCGGCCTGGGCCTTGTTGAAGTCGTAGTTCAGGCGCGGGTTGCGCAGGTCGCCGCGTACGAGGGTGGCGACGATGTGGATGTGGTCTTCCGCGTGGCGGACGGCGATCCACCGGCAGCCGTCGGAGTCTCCAGCCGGGGCGATGCCGGTGGCGTGGACGATGCGCTGGGCGACGGCGTTCCACTCCTCGTCGTCCAGCCGCCGGTCCCCGGGGGCTGTGCGGACCGAGCAGTGCCAGACGTGCTTGGCGGGTGCGCGGTCGCCGGCCTGCTTGACCCGCAGGTCCAGGGCGGCGGTGAGCCGGGCGAGGGTGACCTTCGGGTCGGGGTCGAGGCCGGGGTCGGGGGCGAAGCCGTCCCAGGAGCCGACGAGGTGTGCGTCGGTGTGCTCCTCGCGCCGTCCGGGGCCGTACAGGTAGACGAGGAGTCCGTGGGTGCGGGAGCCGCGTCCGATGTCGGGAACCATCACAGCCGCCGGGTCACCAGGTCGTTCGCCGCGTCATCGACGCGGGCGAGAACTCCGGTCAGCGCGCCCAGCGCGCGTTCGAGTTCACCGGCGCGCGGCTGGCCACCGCTGTTGAGGACGAAGGCGATCTGGTTGATGTTGTTGCCGATCCGGGCCAGCGCGGTGCGCAGAGCGGCGAGTTCGTCGATGGCGGTGTCGAGCTGGTCGTTGCTGTTCACGGCGGCGCATCCGCGGGCGGCGCTCAGGCCGGAGACGGCGAGGAAGCGGGCGACGGTGACGCCGCGCTTGGTGGCGGCCTCGGCGATCTCGGTCTTCTCGGTGTCGGAGAGGCGGGTGGTCGTCTTGCGGGTGCGCTCGCTGGGGTTGCGGGTGCGGCGGCGCGGTTTGCGGTCGGGGTAGGCGGGCGTGCTCGGGCTCGGCTGCTCGCGGTGGTCGTCACGGTCGGCTTCTCCCCCGGTGACCGGCGCCCCCTGGTGCCGGTTGCCCGGCTGGTCCCCGTGCGCCCTCGCTCGGGGACCAGCCGGGCTTCCCCCGCCCTCCTGGGCGGGGGCAAGTGCGTACGTCGGGCCGTAGGACCGTCGTACGCGATAGCTTGCTCCGCCAGGAGCCGTGGTGGGGTCACGCTGCTGTCCAGCGGAGGTGGCCACCGGGTCGTTGCTGTTCACCGGCTCGTCTCCGGGTCCTGCTGCTGGATTTCGCGGACGAGTTCCTCGATCCAGTCCATGGCCAGGACGGGGTGGTGCAGGGTCCAGGGCCGGTCGTGCTGCTCGCGTTGCACGATCCAGGTGGTGTCGGGGCCGGACTGGGCGCGGTGGAGGTGTCCGTGCTGGTGCAGGACGGTCAGCCAGGAGTCGACTTCGGCGGGCGTGGCCGGGTGAGTGCGCATCGGGTGCTCTCCGCTTCTGCTGTGGCGGGGTGTGTCGGTGACATGCGGAGTGGGTGACCGGCCGGGGTGACCGGTTCGGTCACCCACTCCGTGGAGGTTCGGTCAGGGCCGGGAGGAAGTGACCGGCTGGCGGTGCTGCTCACGCAGCTGAGCCATCAGCGCGGTCAGGGTGTCGCTGGACAGCGGGATCTGCTGACCTCGGATCGCCTGGGCGACCACCTTGCGGGTCAGTTTGTCCTCGGCCCTGACCGCCGACCGGGCGATCGCCAGCAGCTCCTCGGTGTCCGGGTCAGGACGCCGGTCACCAGTCGGCCGAGCGGCCCGGTCAGTGACCGGCGGCGAGGTGACCGGCGGGGCACTGACCGCCGCCGGGCTGCCCTGGTCATCACCGACCGGGGCCGCACTGCCGGGGCGGTCAGTGACCGTCCGACCCTTGTCCGCCTGTCCCGGCAGGTCAGGGGCACCGTGGCTGCGGTTGTGGTGGTCGGTGACCGACTGGCCGCTGGTCGCCGGGGTCGAGTCTCCGGTCACTGACCGGGCGGCGGTGTCCTCGTCGGTCGGGGACAGCGGCAGCCGGTCGGTCAGAGCGGTGACCGACTGACCGGACTTGACCTGACCGGCCGCTGACCACTGCTGACCGGCTCGGTCGGTCCGGGTGACCTCGATAGCGTCGCCCCGGTCGGTCTCACCGAGGTGACCGGGCTGACCGAGGTTCTGCCGGCCAGAGTCCTCGACCGGGCCCCGGGCAATGAGGATGTAGAGGTGGACCGCTCCGGCCAGTGCGAGCGGGGCAATGGTGGAGAGCACCGCGACCACCGCGTCACCGAGCTGGAGGCCGGTGCCGGCGACCGTGTCCTGGTTGATGCGCACCGCGTGGAGTGCGTTGGCCCAGATGCTGGCGGCGGTGGCCGTGCCGAAGAGCGTCCAGACGTAGAGCCGGGCGCGCAGTGGTGCGTTGCGCAGGACCAGGAGGGCTCGGATGCCGTAGGCGATGAACCCATCGATCACCAGGGGGAACAGGTAGGTAAGGAAGCCTCGGATGTGGATGGCCACGGCCATCTGCTGCAGGGCGTCGTACGACAGCGCGCACCCCGCGCCCCCGAGCGCCACGACAGCCGCGCGGTCCCACCCGGATATGTGCGCCGTCTTCGACGCGCTTGCGATGTTCATGCCGCCGTCCCGAAGTCGTCGCGGATCAGGCGCTCGCCGCTGGTCTCGGGGGGCGTGGTGTTCGTGGTGGGCTGGTTCAGGGTTCGGTTGCGCTCGGCCCGGCGGATCTCGCGGTACCGCTTCTTGGCGTGCTCCTCGGTGACCTTCAGAAGCCAGGCCAGGCGCTGCTCGCTCACCCCGTGGCGGTAGGCCGCGTACTCGACCGCGCGGCGCTCCGTATGGGTGAGGTGCACGTCGCGTCCGGCGATGGTGGCATTGACGCGGCTGTAGTCGAGGCGGCTGGCGAGCTTGCCGTGCAGCGGCCCGCGCTCCTCTTCCGTCAGGCCGCCACGGATCCCGTCGGTGTCACCCCCTTCGAGAGCGGCGTCCAGGCAGGTGCGCCGGACCGGGCACTGGCCGCACAGGGCCTTGGCCGTGGCGATCTTGGCGGTCTCGTCGGGTTCGGGGAAGAAGACTTCGGGGTCCACCGGGTTGTACTCGGTGTTCTGGCAGACGGCGTCGGCCTGCCAGGTCTGGTCGCCGAGCTGACGGTGGTGGGCGGGGCCGTTCATCGTGCTGGTCATGCGGGTGCTCCGATCGCTCTCCGCGCGCAGGGGCGTCGGCGGAGAGGTGCGCTGGCGGTAGGTACCCGGGGGACGGCGCTGCGAGGGCGCGGTCCGGCGGGGTGGCCTGTGGAGGGTCAGGCGGCGGCGCTGTGGCGTCTGCGGTCGACGGCCTCGAACTCGACTCGGGTGGTCATCTGCGCGAGCCTGCTGGCGACTCGGTCCCCGAGGTAGGAACGCAGGTCCTTGATCGCCAGGTTGGTCGTGATCAGCGTGGGGAGTTCGTAGTTGTACCGCCGGTTGATCAGCCGGTACGTGATCTCCTCGACCCACTCGCTCGCCTTGGCCGCGCCGAGGTCGTCGATGATCAGCAGCGGGCACCGGCTGACGGCCGCCAGCTCCCGCTCACTGTCCACCCCGGGTCGGGGACGGAGATCGGCGTAGAGGTCGGCGGCGGTGGTCGCCCGCCAGCGCGCGCCGACCCCGCTCTGCACCAGCGCTCGGACTGCGCCGTACGCCTGGTGTGTCTTGCCCGCGCCGACGACCCCGGCCATCAGCAAGCTAGGGCCGGTGGTGACCTGTCGTCGGGCTCCTCGGCTGGGGGCGACGGCCGCGTCGGTGACCCTCCGGACCCACTCCAGGACCGTGGGGTGGTCGGCGACAGCCGTTTGATAGCGCGGGGGCATCCCGGCGAGCAGAGCGTCCAGCGGCGAGAAGGGCTCGGCGTCGTCCGGCAGCGCGGCGTCGGCCGGGTCGATGTTGCGGGCGGCCAGGATCCGGGCCATGCGCTCCAGCGTGGCTTCGTTGCCGAGGAGCTGAGGTTCGCGGTGACGGGTGTGCATCACAGCTCCTCGGCGTAGGCGGCAGAAGCGTTGGCCGGGTTGGTCCACGCCTGGTGGGCGGGCACGTTAGGCCGGATTCCCGGCCGCGCCAAACCGCCGGGGCGAGCGTTCATCGCCTCGTTGACCATGCTGGTCAGCACGCTCGGGTGCTTGGGGTTGGCCGTGAAGTTCGCCAGCCCGGCTCGGATGTGCGCCGGTGCGATGCCCTCGTCCAGGAGCTTCTTGATGATCCGGCCGAGGTGCCCGATCACGTCGCTCGGGGGGCGCTGGTCGCACCCGGCGACGTACTCCCCGACGAGGTCCTTGGCGGAGATGCCGGCTGCGGGCGCTGTGCGCCCCGTAGGGACAAGAGATCCAGGATCCAAGATCCTAGATCCAGGCGCCGAGCCTTCGGGGAGGCTTCGGGGAAGGTTCGGGGAGCCGCCGGAGACAACCCTCTGAGCTGCACTTTTAACTCCGGTCCGCCCGGGTGCGCTGCTGGCTGCATCAGCGGCCTCCTGCCGGTCGGCGGCTGGCCCGTCTGCCTGTTCCGACACCGTCGAGGAGGGTGCGGCAGGAAGATCGAGAGCTCGGGGTGCCCTCGCCGAGGTCTCAGCGAGTCCTCGGGGAGTGGTGGGCGAGTCCTTCCCCCTCTGGGAGCAGGAGCCCTTGCAGGGGGCGCATCGGTCGGCAGCCTGGTGCTGCGGGCACGAGGGCAGGCGCGACTGGCTCGGCTTGTCGATCTTCTGGTGCTCGGACCAGGTCACGATGTGGAGGTAGAGGCGACCGTCGCATCCGGTGTATCGGCAGATCAGTCCGGCGTTCGCGAGCTGGTGGAGGTCGTCTTCGACGTGGACCGAGGTGTGCTCGGCGCGCAGGGGCCAGAGGAGCCCCGCGATGATCGCGGCGTTGTCCCGGTGGCGACCATGGTCGTCGGCCTGGGTGAGCAGGCCGAAGAAGGTCCGCTCGGCCGCCACGGTCACTTCGGCGAGCGACTCGGACGTGAACGCCTCCGGCTTGACGGTTCGGATCCGGGCCATCTCAGCGGCCCCGCTCAGCGGCGACCAGGTCGCTGCGGGTCAGGGTGGCGTCGGCAAGGCAGAAGGTGTGGGGGCGCATCCAATCCACCTCCGGCCAGACCCGCAGGATCCAGCGTGCCACGACCCTGGCGGTCGGGCGGCCCAGCTCCAGGGTCCTTCCGGCCTGGTCCTTGACGACGGCGTGCAGATGAGGCCACGTCCGTGTCGGGTCGGTGAGGCTGACCCGGATCGTGGCCGCCCCCGGGATCATGTCGGCGAGCTGTGCGGCGAGGCGGCGCGGACGGCCGTCGTCCGCGCAGGCCGGGCTTCCGCTCGGCGTGGCGAGCATGCGATACTCCGTTGTTCGAAGGAGCGCGGTGCGGCGGTCTCGTGCAAGAAGCCCTGCCGCCCGCGTGATGTGTAATTGGCGCCCCTCGGGGTGCCAGCCCGGCGCTTGGGAGTTGGTAGCTCCTCGGCGCCGGTTTCAGTTTCGGGGTCAGATCACGGGTCGTATGCCGGTATCTGTCCCGCCTCCTTTTCGCTGGTCATCGGCCCCTTTCCGGGGCGCTGCCCGGCGTGGGACGACGAACATACGTAGACCCCGCGGACAAGTCCATCCCGTTGTCCGGAAGATCGTTTGCGGTCGTCTTACTCCGTGTCGGCCGCTCTCAGGAGGGCGATGCAGACGTGGATCCACGCCGACCGGCAAGCGCCGCAAGCGCTTGTCGCGTGAGCGGTTATGGCATACGAATATGCACAGAGGTCCCCCAGGGCTCGGCACCGTAGAATCGGGCCTGATCAACAGGTGCGATACGGAAACGTACGTCAGTTTCGAAAATGCATCAACCCTGGCTTACAGTTGACCCCGACACCGAGCCCATCGCCACCTCGCACCAGGAGTCCCAGTGCCCCCTCGCCAGTTCGACGGCAGCCGCGTGCGTGCTGTCCGCCGACGCAGGGACATGCACCAGAGGCAGCTGGGCGAACTGGTGGGCGTCAGCGGTGCCACCGTCGCACGATGGGAATCCGGGAAGGATTTTCCCAAGGGCGAGAAGCTGCCGGCGATCGCCACGGCGCTCAACGAACCACTCGACGAACTGTTCCCCCACGACGGGCCGCCGGACCTACAGCTCCTACGCTGTGACGCCGGTCTCAGCGTGGCGGAGGCCACCGAAATCATCGGCGCAAGCCGGGGGCCGGTGAGCAACGCCGAGTCCGGGCGGCGCAGGCTCAACGCCAGCTATGTGAAGCCGCTGGCGGCGGCGTACGGGGTGACCGAGGAGGAGCTGCTCGCGGCGCAGGATCGCTCGTTCGGCCTTCGCACCACCGCCCCACATGGCGATCAAGAGGCCGCGCCTCGCACGATCGGAGAAAAGATCAACTTTCTCCTGCAGTACGGTTCCACCGGCGAGGAGGCGCTCTCCGACGCGGAGATCGCGCGACTCGTCAACGAGCATGCGCCGACCGCAGCCGTCACCGCCGAGGGCATCGGCGAGCTGCGCGACGGAACCGAAACCGCGGCATCGGATGAAGTGCGCGCCGGCCTGGCGCACGCCTTCCAGGTCCCCGCCTGGCTGTTCGGCGATGACGCAGAACTAAGCCCCATGGTCCAGGAGTTCCTGGAGGCTGTTCGCTTCATCGACTCGATTCACCAGGGACACATCCTCGGCCTGGCCGCACGCGGCAGCGAGATCCTCTCCCGGAGATCGATGGCCGACATCAACAGGCTCGTAGGAGAGCTGCGGCACGCACTGTCCGAGGTTCAGGACAAAGAGCAGCCCCGCTAGTAGCGGGCGGGTGGAGATCAGTTGCGGTACCGCCGCCTTGCGGGCGCGTCCGAGGACCCCTGACCGCCTATCGCTCCTCGACTCTGGCCGGGCCAGCACACTTCTCGGACCGGATGCACGAAGGGACTACGGCTCGGCCTCCGGGGAGGCCGAGCCGTAGTCCCTTCCTACGGACAGAATCGACGCCGATCTATGAAGCGGCCAGGTCGACGTCGAACAGCTCGGACAGGGCTGCGACCGTCTGCTTCGGGTCCTGGTTGTGCACTCCCGCGAGGCCGAGCTGCTCCGCTGCCTGGACGTACGCCTCGGTGTCATCGACGAAGACGCACTCTTCGGCAGGCAGGCCCATCAGCTTCAGCGTGGTCTCGAAGAGCTGGGCGTCGGGCTTGCGCATCATGTGGTGCTCGCTGATGACGACGACGTCGTACAGCTTCTCCAGCTCGTAGCCCGCATACAGGTCCCACGGCTCCAGGCCCACGGAATTCGACAGGATGCCGACCTTGATCCCGGCCCGGCGTGCTGCGGCGGCAGCGTCGATCAGCAGCGGCTCAGGGCGGAGGTCGCCGAAGATCCTCCCCATCAGCCCGTCCGCCGGCACATTCAGCATCCTGCCGGCGAACTCGTTCCACTCGCGCTGGGACACCACTCCGCGTTCCAGATCGCTGGTGATCCGGACGCCCTCCGGGTCCTTGTACAGGGCAGTGAGGCAGGCCCCCTGGGGAAGCCCTTCACGCTGCTCGAACGCCAACACAGCGGGCAGCAGGGGGGTGGTGAGAACGCCTCCGAAATCAAGAATGAGGCCGGTACGGCGGTTGGACATGCGGGGAACTCCATTGCTGAGATTTCGGACGCCTATCCAGACCGGACAGCGTCGCGGACCCGGCGTACATGGCGGTCGCAGAAGCTGCGCATCGCAGGCCAGGGAGTGCACTTACAGGGCGGAGAAAAACCTCTCTTTCCGCCTTGCCCACGGTACCAGTCGCGACCGCATGCCCGGTGGTGCCGAATCTCACGCAAGCCTTACAAGATCGCATCTCTGAGTGACAGGGCGCACACGCCGAAAACACGGATACGGCAACCCGACGCACCCCGTGCTCCAGAACTACCGCCGAGATTCCGATTCCAGCTTCTCGGAGTCAAGAAGAACTTCTCGCGCTTGGTCACCGGTGATCTGCGTGTAGACCGTGCTGACTCGCACGTACCACGCAGCTTCACTTTCGGTGTCCACGAACGGCTTGTCTCTCATCAGGGTGGCCGAAGACGGCCTGACGGATTCCGCGTTAGCGGCAAGAAGGCCAGCCTTTATCCAGTATGCCTCCGCAGCAGGCTCGGGATCGGAGTGTGGGGACGCCTTGTCCTCCGCAGCAAACATCAAGTCGCGTGGCACGTAGTAGCGCAGTTTCTCGCAGGCGTCGGAGATATCCTGCGTCCATCGGTCCAAGCGAACATCAATGGGGACGCGGAACTGCAAGAGTTCCGTGATCCGTCGGCTGGGCGGGTACAGGCTTGTTCCGGGAAAAGCCTCGACTAGATCGAACCAGAGCGGATAGATCAAGTTCAGGGTTCGGAACGTCTTCCATCGCGCAGCAGCCGCGCGGGTCGTCGGGATGCTTGCCCCTACTGCGACGATAACGAAAAGGAGATTCATCCAGATCGCAGTGGCATCAACCAGGAATCGCACCGTCGATTGACTGAGCGGGAATACTACGGCACTCCACAAGATGGCAATTCTGGCTATCGTGTGAACGAGCCCCATCCACATCGCGAAACCCATCAAACCGAGCCCGATGCGCATGCTCGTGCTCTCAGCTCGGCGTGCCGCCCTCGTCCACTGATAGCCGCATACGGCGGTGGTGACTAGCGGAAAGAAATAGAACACGGTCATGTAGACCGCGACGCCCCATTCTCCCGCATGGTCAACGAGAAAGTCCTCGCTCGGCCGATCTCGTTGGACAACGGTAAAGAAGAGGATCGCGAGCAGCACCACGCCGACGGCTCCGGCCTTGTACGACGCTCGGGCGATCCACCGTGAGAACTCCACGTGCCTGGGCACGACCGCCTCAGCGGTCTTGCCGTAGCTGGTGGCGACATAGGTCAGGGCCGCCATGATCGCCGCCGTGCTGGCAAAGTGCCGGAGCAGGGCGCTGAGATCGACCACCGGAATGCGATCGACCGCGTCCATTGCTGCTGGGGTGTATAGACACAGGGCCACTGCAAACCCGGCGTAGCCGCCCCAGAGCGCCCTACGATGCGCATCGCCATACCTGACAGCCGGGAAACGCCAGATGGAGATCAGCGTCATGACTGCAGCAGTGAAGTATTTGAAGGAGTCGAACACGGAATCAGTCGATCTATAGATGCCACACCTGTCGCCGCTCACGGGCCCTGCAGAGTGCAGACTTGGTCAGTGCGAGATTGCGGATCGTGTGGAGCTACCGCCGACGCCGCGGCGGGGCAACCGGATGCGCCAACGAATACTCCAACAGGCTGATCACATCGTCTCCGGTAGCAGACTGGCGACGTGCCAGGCGCTTGATCAATGACGCTGAAAGCTCGGCCTGCTTCTCCTCGTGGCTGTCGAAATCTACGCGCGCTTGAATGAGGGCTGATGGGTAGCGCCGAAGCACTTCTTGCCGGATACGCTCAGGGACGTAGCGCTCGATTTCCACGGCCGTCAGAGAGGTGCCGTGATCCATCCACTCATGCGCGATCTCATGGAGGATTACGTGTTCTGTTTGATTTCTGCTTGAGCGGCGACGATAGAGAATGATGGTCGCCTCGGGAGTTTTCACCCGAAGGCCGCACGCTGTCCCTAGGCCCCCGTCGGGGTCGTCCAGTGGGACCAACTGGATCTGACGCCTCAGCGCGCTTTCCATATTGCTCACCAGCGTCTCGACGCTGAAGGGGGTTGGTATAGGGAGATCAGCGAGCTTCCTCTCGCATTCCCTCACAAGGGCGCGACGTGAAGGATCCCTACGCCAACGCATAGTCGCTCCATTCTCACTGCAGACCCCATACCTCAACGCGCGTACGCGAGGCGCTGGCAGGCTGGAGCCGTATTCGATGCGCACGGTGCTGGACCGGCACGCACTGTCCGCGCCTAAGCGTACAAGGGGGATTAAGTGACCATGAGAGAAGAACGTGTTGCAAAGGTCACCCGGGCGTGACGGATCACTAGGGCAAGGCAAGATCAAAAGCGGCCGGTGACCTCTCCCATTGATCTTGAAATGCCTTTGGAGTGCGCTCTCGGGAGGCACTCTATTTCTCACCAAGCACCGTTGCCCAGAAAGCCCGAGGACCTTCGCTAACCCGTCGCCTAAATAACCTAGTTGACGGCCGATAAATGCAACGAGGCGTCCAACAGGAAGGGTTGCGTTCGCGCGGATGTCTCAGTGGTGCTGATCGAGGAGACGTTCGGCTCGCGCCAGATCCTCGGGAGTGTCTACTGCCACTCCGTCGTCCAGGACGGGCACCATCCGTACGGCGTGGCCGTGTTCGACGAAGCGCAGCATCTCCACTCCCTCGGCACGCTCCAAGGGCCCCTGCTGGAGCCGCCGGAAGTGCTGGAGAGCCTCGCCGGTGAAGCCGTAGAGGCCCAGTTGGCGCAGGTACTTCGGCCGGTCGCCCCTGGGGTACGGGATGGGCTGGCGCGAGAACATGAGGGCCTCGCTGCGAGCCGTGACGACGACCTTGACGACGTTGTGGTCCAGGACGGCGCCGACATCGACCAGCTCGGTGTAGGCGTTCACGGCGAGGGTGCTGGGCGGAGTGAATTCCAGGGCTTCGGAGACGTCGTTGATGGCGGTCGGCGAGATGAACGGCTCGTCGCCCTGGACGTTGATGTATCCGTCGGCTGGCAGGCGTGCGGCTACCTCCGCGACGCGGTCGGTGCCGGTGAGGTGCTCCCCGGTACGGATGCTGTCGATGCCGAGTTTGCGGCACTCCGCTTCGATGCGTTCGTCGTCCGTCGCGACGATGGCTCCGTCGAGGCGTTTGGCCTCCAGGCAGCGCTGGTGGACGTGCCAGAGCAGCGGCTTGCCGCCGAGGAGGGCCAGTGGTTTGCCGGGGAAACGGGAGGCACCCCAGCGGCACGGTATGACGGCGATGTGCCGGCGGCGTTGGGCGTCGGTCTGTCGGGCTGTGGTGGCGGCCACGGCGTCCTCCTGGTGGTCGGGTTCGGGCAGGCTTCAGGTGAGCTGGGCGAGCTTGGCGCGGACGGTGGGTGAGGAAGTGGTCGCGAACGGCCGCCACTGGTAGCCGTCGACCTCCTCCTCCTGCAGCACCACCGCGTGATCGGTCGCGAGTTGGAAGGCCCAGCGGAAGTCCACGTGGTGGTGGGCCGGCTCGTTCTTCGACGGGTTCGCGTCGATCGCGTGCACGTCGATGTCGAGGGGGATGTCCTCGTGGCCGGCGAGGGGAACCACGGCGCTCGGCGGGATGCCGGCCTCCTCGTGCAATTCGCGCAGGGCGGCGTCGCGCAGGCGCTGGTCGGACGGTTCGTTGTGCCCGCCGGGCGCCAGAAGTTTCCCGGACGCCTTGTGCAGGATGTGGAGCACGTGCCGTTCACCGTTGATGACGATGGCGCTGCAGGTCACGTGGGCAGGGAAGGTCTTGCGGCTGGTGGGATCGTCCGCGCCCGCGAGTACGTCGAACAGCATCGTCAGGGAGGCGCGCTCGTCCGGGTGGCAGGCGAGGTACGCCTCGGTGACGGCGCGGACGTGTCCGGTGGAGGGTGGCAACGAGGTCACCTTTCGAAGTGGCGGAGCCAGGTTCTGGCGATGGTGTCGCGGTCGGCCGCCGGCATCTCGTGCAGTCCGGGCTGGAGCCGCGTGTGGCTGAGTGCGGCGGTGGCGGCGAGTATCTCGGCCTGGACGAGGTGGATGTAGGTGCCGACGGCGGCGCCGTGCACGAAGTTGACGGCACCGCCGTCGGCGAGAACGTAGAAGTAGTGGCCGGTGACCTCGTACCGGGTCAACTGGGGGCCAACGGGCTGACGTTCGTAGAGGTCGTCGAGGCTGCCCAGTTCGAGTTCGTCCTCGGAGGAAGTCACCGATCCGAGGTACGCGCCGTTGCGCAGGGCGGCGAAATCCTCGTGCCGGAGGGCGAGATTGCCGGTGGCGCACAGGACGAGATCCGCGTCGTGGACGGCTTCGGTGGTGGACGCGCTGGTGTGGAAGCCGAGGGCGTGCGCTTGTACCCGCTTGACCGCGTCGTTGTCGTACACGGTGACGCGCAGGTCCTGGGCACGTAGGGTCTGCGCAATCGAGCGACCGATCTTGCCGAAGCCGATGACGCAGGCGCTGCGGCTCGTGAGGATGTCCCCGCGGGCGCGGACGAGGGCGTCGGTAGAGAACACGATAGACCGGCCGACGAGGTGGTCCTCGCAGTCCTTGAGCGGTGAGCGGGCCACGGACACGACCGGGCACGGGAGCGAGCCGAGGGCCGCGTACCGCTGGTGTCCGTTCTCGGTGTCTTCGACGACGCCGAGGATGCGGCCGGAGAACTTGTCCACGAGGGTGTCGAGGCTGGCTGCGAAATAGCCGCCGATGTCGACCAGGACGACGTCCTGGCCGCCGGCCGTGTCCTCCAGGTAGTGCAGGGCCTGGGTCTCGTCGGTGAACCGCTCGCGGCTCAGGTCGTGGACCGGCAGGGTGCGGCGGACGGTGTCGAGGGTCGGCTGGTGGATCGACCGGGGCTTGGGGAGCACGGCGCCGATCGTGGACACCGCGGTCATGGCGCGCAAGAACGCAGGTCGTTCCTGGAGCAGGTGCGTGATGACCAGCGTCGTGATCGCCTGGCCAGCGGGGAACTGCGCGGTGATCCTTCGGAAGAAGGCGTCCAGCCGCGCTCGCTCGGGGGTCTCCATGAGCACTCCTCTCGTGATCCGACGGGTGCGCCTAGGCGGCACGGCTGTAGTCCGGTACTGGGGTGGCCAGAGCCTGCATGTGGGCGCGCAGTCCGCTGTGGAGGTCGACGCGCGGCTGCCAGCCGAGGACCTCTCCCGCACGGCCGGGGTTGGCACGCGTGAGGAGGACGTCCCCGTTGCGCACGTGGTCCTGGTGGAGCTGGATCTCGCGGCTGGTGAGGCTGTTGGCGATGTTGATCACGTCCAGCAGGGACGCGTTCGAGCCACCGCCGACGTTGATGGTGCCGTGCGCGTTCGGGACGGTGCCGGCGGCGATCGTGGCGGCGACCACGTCGTCGATGTAGGTGAAGTCGCGGCGCTGGTGACCGTCTCCGTAAAGGCGCAGGGGTTGTCCGGTCAGGGCGGCGTACAGGGCGCGGTGGGTGAACATGTCGGCACGCTGCCGGGGGCCGTAGACGGTGAAGTACCGCAGGGCGACCACGCTGGGGCCGACGGGGCGCTCGGCGTAGGCGAGACAGAGCTGCTCCTCGGCCAGCTTGGTCACGGCGTACGGGGAGGCGGGGTTGGGGCGATCGGTCTCGCGACTCGCGTCGCCGTCGGTCGGGCCATAGACGCTGGAGGAGGAGGCTACGACCAGTCGGGATACGCCGATCCGGGTGGAGGCTTCGAGGACGCGGTGGGTGGCCAGCACGTTGGACGCGAGGTAGTCGCCGAACTGCGGTCCCCACGAGGGCCGTACGCCGGGGATGCCGGCGAGGTGGAAGACGGTGTCGGCGTCGATCAGGAGCGGGTCGATCGCGCAGTGGAGGAGGTCAGCCGTGACGTGGTGGTATCCCGGGCGACCCCGCAGCGCGGCGAGGTTGGCGGCGGCCGTCGGGTCGGTGGACGGGTCTCGGCGGTCCACGCCAATCACGGTGGTGCCGGCCTGGACGAGGGCGTGGGCGAGGTGGGAGCCGATGAATCCGGCGGAGCCGGTCACCACGGCCCGTCGGGGGGAAGCGTTGGTCGGGGGCTGCTCGTGCTGTGGCACGGAGATCTCCAGAGTGGTGTCGTCTAAGGGGCTGGTCAGGTGAGCCGGGACAGGACGGTTCTGCCGTGCGCGCTGAGGGCGGCGTCGTTCTCCTGGTGGCCCTTGACCAGGGCTGTGGCCGCCTCGATGGCGCCGAAGGACTCCAGGAGGCGTCGTTCGAGGTCGTTGGGTGAGCGTCCATAGCCGTCGAAGAAGGCGGTGCGGAGGTGGGGAGCGGCCTGCCAGCGTCGGAATTCGAGCCGGGCGAAGTCGCGGACCCGGGCGTCGCGTCGCATGTGCTCGAAGTCGTAGATGCCGAAGGTGTCGCCGAGCAGCCAGTCGCGCGGCTGATAGTCGAGGTGGCAGATCGCGCTGTCCATGTGGCTGGTGCCCAGGATCACCGCGTGGTGCTTCAGCAGGTTCTCCTCGGCCGCGTCGAGCAGGTCGGCGTGGACGGCCCGGTCGATCCACCCCTGGAACCGCTCGGCGAGCGAGGCGCCGACGGCACCGCCCTGGGGCATGGCCGTGGCTCGGTGCAGCTTGCCCAGCACGTGCCCGGCCTCGTAGTGGGCCAGCTCCTCCTCGGGCGAGCCCGGAGCGAAGGTGTCCGCGCGGTCGCCTGCGAGTGCGGTGAGCAGCAGGGTGTGGGTGGCATCATCCCGGCCGACCAACACCGGTGCATGGCCGGTCAGATGGGTGACCCACGCCCCGTAGGCGTGGAGTTCTCCGGCGTACCGGTCTCGCTCCGCGTGCTGCTTCGCGATGAACTGACGCCCGTCGCCGGCCACCAGGCGTACGACGCGGGGCGGGAGCGCGGGGTCCGCTGCGATGTCGACTGTGCCGAGGAGGAGGTGCGCCAGTTGTATCCGGGGGTCGCGCGAGGTCGCGATCACGGGGTCGGCTCCGGCGTGAGGAGGCTGAGGTGCTCGGTGTCGTTGTGCCGGTCGAGCATCCAGCGGGTCTGGCCCAGGCGGTTGCGGTGGTGCTGCCAGCGGGTGATGGAGGCGTGGTTGTGGGTGAATCCGGCGGGCGAGCCGATTGGGATGCCCAGCAGCAGGGTGTGTGCGGTGATCACCGTCTCCCCGTGGGCGGCGAAGACGACGCGCTTGCCGTGGTTCTCCTTGATGAGCTGGCTCAGGTTCCTGCTGGCGCGCTCCAGGAACCCGTTCCAGGTGTCGGAGCCCTTGGCCCAGGGCGTGTCGGGGTGGGCGTGCGGGCCACCGTCGGCGGCCGTCTTCACCGCGTCCCAGGGCCGGCCGTCGGCGTCGCCGTGGACCGGTCCGTCGAGTCGCTCGTCGTGGTGCACGGGGATCTGGAGCGTCTGGGCGATGATCTCGCCGGTCTGGACGAGTCGGATCCGCGGGCCGGTGTAGATGACGTCGAAGGGCTTCTTCAGGTGCTCGGTGGCCAGGCGGCGTGCGGCTTGTTCGGCTTGGGCGTAACCGAGGTTGGTCAGGCCGGTGCAGGTGCGCGGGCCCCCGACGAGGCCGTCGGCGTTGCACTGGGCCTGGCCGTGCCGGACGAAGACGAGTTCGGTGGTGATCATGAGGCTCCTCGGTGCGTGAAACGGAGGGGCAGGCTGTAGTGGTAGCCGTTGCGGCCGACGTACGGGGCGGTGAGCACGGCGTGCAGGCCCAGGAAGCTGTCGAGCTGGCCCCGGTCCGTCGTGCCCAGCCGGGCGTCGTAGCGTCGGGCTGCCGCGTTGTACGCGAGCAGGGCGGTAGTGACGGCTTGGTCCGTGAGCGGCCCGTAGGTCAGGTGGAGCGTTGCGACGAGCTTGGCGAGGTCGTAGCCCAGCGGGGCGAGGGACAGGTCGTCGGTGTCGACGGCGACGATGTCTTGCGCGGTGATGATGAAGTTCCGCGGGTTGCTGTCCTTGTAGAAGGCGCACGGGCCCTCGGCGGTCGCCTGCAGCAGGCCGAGCATCGCGTGCAGGGCCGTCTTGTTAGGCAGGTAGCCCTGCTCGTGGCGTCGCCGTAGAGCGACCTTCCGGGGACCGAGGTAGTCGTCAAACAGCGTGCCGTCCTCGAAGTGGTACGGGGTGTCCAGCGACGCGGAGTGCAGGCCGCTGGCCCAGGCGGCACCGTGGGCGTGGCCGAGCAGTTCCGCCACGCGCGGGAGGTCCTCGGGACGTACGGGGCGGCCCTCGATCCGTTCGAACGTCAGGAACCGCGGTCCGGCAGTGTGGAGGGCCGGCTGCCGCAGCGGCTTGGCGTGCGCGGTGAGCCACCGGTAGTGGCGCACCGCCCCCGCCGCGCGCTCCGGTTCCGCGTAGTGCTTGGTGAACGAGGCGGGGCTCATGCCAGCTCTCCTCCTTCCTTCGGCTGGGCGACGACGAAGGTGATCCGGGACCGGGTGGTCAGCGGCTGGTCGGGAAGGAACTCGTGCAGGGTCGCCGCCAGGGCACCGGGGTTGCCGTACAGGCCGGGCGCCAGGTCGTACTTGGGGTTGGTGGCCAGGTACTGCGCCGTGTGGTCGTGGCCGTCGAAGGTGAAGACGTGCTCCTCGTCCAGGACGGCGATCACGTCGAGCGAGGAGGCGGCCACGTCGGCGAGGTTGCCGCTGTGGGCTGCGGTGTAGAGGCTCTCGTGCTGGGCGGCACGCGGATCGAGGCCAGCGGCGGCGACCAGCTGGTCCATCTCCCGGTAGCTGTCGAGGCCCTTGGTGACGAGCACGGCCACACCACCGGGGGCGAGGACCCTGGCGATCTGTCCGACGACGTCCTGGGGGCGCGGCGAGTGGTAGAGGCAGAACGCCGCGACGACGATGTCGCTCGACCCGTCGGGCAGAGGGAGGTCGTGGAAGTCGCCTTCGACGAGGTCCACCGTGCTGTCGGCCAGGTCCTTGGCGCGCTCGCGGGCCTGGGCGAGCAGGGAGGGGGCGGCGTCCAGACCCACGAGGCGCTCGGGCCGGAGCTGCTCGGCGATGACGAGGCTGCTCGTGCCGCGACCGCAGCCGATGTCGAGCACCACGCCGAGCCGGTCGGGCCGGGCGTGATGGGTCTGCACCAGGCTGACGATCGTCTCGGGCACCGGGTGGCCGACGGTCTTGGCGCGCATCAGGGCGCTGGTCCGCCCGGCCAGCCGAGAGGCGTGTCCGTACAGCTCCGACTGTCGGGCGGGGTCCAGGAACGGGTTGGGCTCGTTCATGCCGCACCCCCTGACCGGGGGCGCGGACCGGTCAGGACTGCTCGGCGGCGACCTTCCGCAGCCAGCGGCGCGTCTGACGCCGGTTGGCCAGCAGCACCACGTCGGTGCCGGAGCCGAACTCCTCGATCTTCGCCATCACGCGGGGCCGCATCTTGCGCCGGTACGTGGCGACGTACTTGATCACGCCCCAGTGGATGCGGTTGTGCACCCCGTTGCCCTTGTGCCCGGCCCCGTGCCGGATCTGCCGGGAGAAGATCCCGTACAGCGCCGCCACGGTCGACACGTCCATCAGGACCACCGTGTCGCAGGCTTCGAGCCGTACCTGCAGCGTCGAGTTGTAGTTGCCGTCGATCACCCACCGCGGCTGCGCGACCAGCTCGCGCTGGACGTCCGTGAACTTGTCCATGGGCAACGCGTTCCACTCGTCGTCGTAGAACGCGGCGTCCAGGTGCGTCACCGGGGCGTCGAGGATCCTGCCCAGTTCGCGGGCCACGTGGGATTTGCCGCTGCCTCCGCAGCCGACGATGGCGACCTTCTTCATGGTGCTCCAGCGTAGAGAGGTTCGGGTGTCCGGCGAGCCCATCCTCCGGGACGCGCCCAGAGGATCCGCGCGCCGTGGTCGATCGAGCGGTCTGCATCAGGCAGCCCCCCGCTCGGTCGCGGTGGCCTGAAGGAGGCCGTGCAGGACGGACTCCAGGGAGTTGACCTGCTTGCACAGGCCGAATAGACGCAGCCGGTCCACGCACGCGGCGATCAGGGCGGCGTGCTGCTCGGTGCCAGCGATCTCGCGCAGGTAGGAGAGGCGTTCGAGCACGTCGCTGCCGGAGCGCACGACCAGCTCCTTCGGCACGAACCGGTCGGCGAAGCGGATGTCCGCCGGGGCCAGCGGCAGGCAGCCGGCGAGCACGGCCTCGAAGATGCGCTGGGTCATCTGCCCGACGGCGGCGTACCGCTCGGGCAGCATGAGCACCGTGGCCAGGGACCGGCCGTAGACGCCGGCGGCGTCCTCGAACGGGATCCGGCCCGCGAAGCGGACGTGCGGCCAGCGGCCGGTCTTGGGCCACTTCCCAGCGACCATGTGCTCGACGCGGGCGGCTGCCGGGGCGAAGAAGCGGTCGAAGGGCTCGTCGCGGTCGTACTGGTTGCCCACGTAGCCGAGCGCGAGATCCCGGGGCCGCGCCGCCAGGGTGAGGGGATCGGCCTGGGCGAGGAGGTCCTCGGCGACAGGGAAGAGCAACGAGTGCGCGCCGAGCGTCGGGGCGAGCGCGGCCTCGCAGACGCGGGTGTGGGCCGTACGGCGCCACACGCTCTCGGTGCGCAGGGTGCGGTCCTTGTCCCAGATGACGGTGGGCGTCCGGTGCCGGGCCGTGTAGTGGTTGATGAGCTGGGCCTGCCGGTGGAGGTCGCAGGTGTGCCCCTCGCTGCCGCACACGGTGGTGTTGCGGCCGGGTATCGCCCAGCGCCACTCCAGGAACAGGGCGTCGATGCCGGGCAGGCCGTCGTCGAAGGTGTACGCGCCGCCGAGGTCGTCACCGGCTTCGAGGCGGTCGCGGTCGGGCTGGAGGAAGACGATCTCGTGACCGCGGGCAAGGAGGGCGTCGATGAAGGGGCGGCGGTGGCTGCGGCCTCCGTCGGGGGTGTCGGTGACGCCGTTGCCGAGGAAGCCCCAGAAGCTGTATCCGATCTTCATTTGGTGATCCACCGCCCTTCGAGGAGCAGGGCGTCGAGGCCGGAGTTGGCCAGGCAGTCCAGGGCCATCTCGGGTGTCCCGCAGATCGGCTTGCCCTTGACGTTGAGGGAGGTGTTGATCAGCACGGGGATGCCGGTTCGGCGGCCGAAGGCGGTCAGCACCGCGTGCATGAACGGGTTCTGCGACCGGGTGACGGTCTGCAGGCGGGAGGTGCCGTTGGCGTGCACGATGGCCGGCACTCGCTCGCGCGTCAGGTCCGTCACCCCGGAGGCCATGGACATGTACGGGGCCGGCTGACCGAGGGTGAAGAACTCGGCGGCGCGCTCGGCCGGGACCATGGGGGCGAAGGGCCGGAACGGCTCGCGGAACTTCACGGTGGCGTTGAGCCGCTCGACGACGCCGGGCTCCAGCGGGGAGGCGAGGATCGAGCGGTTGCCCAGGGCACGCGGCCCGGCCTCAACCCCTCCCTGGAAGAGTCCGGCGATCATGCCGTGGGCGAGCTGGTCGGCGAGGAACTCGGCGGTCTCGATGCCGAGGGTCTTCTGGCGGAGGCCGGGCCAGGGGGTCAGGTCGAGGGGCTGGTCCTCGTAGGAGGGGCCGAGGTAACAGTGGCGGGCGATGCCGGCGACAGGGCGACGCGTGCGCGCGTCGACGTGCACGGCGAGGGCGGCCCCGATCGCAGTTCCGGCGTCCCCCGGTGCCGGCGGGACGAACATCTCGTCGAAGATGCCGGCTTCGATGATCTTCCCGATGCTCACGCAGTTCGTGGCGACGCCGCCGCCCACACACAGGCGCCGGGAGCCGGTGAGCACTCTGGCGCGGCGGGCCAGGTGGACCATCACCTGCTCGGTCCGCTCCTGGAGGGCAGCCGCCAGGTCTCGGTGGACGTCGGTGAGCGGTTCGCTCGGGTGCCGCTCAGGGCAGGTCTCGGCGACGAACCGCCGGGATGTCCTCGGGTATCCCGAGGTGAGGGTGCGCGCCGGGAAGTAGCCGGGGTGGATGCGGAAGCCCGTGGCCGTCGTGCGGACGGCCGTGCTGAACAGGTGGCGGAAGCGGGCGGGGTCACCGAGGGCGGCCAGCGCCATGACGGTGCCTTCTTCGTCGCCCCGGCGCCAGCCCAGGTGCTCGGTGACGGCGCCGTACACGTAACCGAGGGAGGCCGGGTCGTTGATCGCTTCCAGGGTCTGGACGCGGGGGTGCTGAACGCCATGGCCGTGGGCGATCGTGGTGGTCTGCCGCTCGCCGAGGCTGTCGACGACGAGTACGGCCGCTTCGTCCCAGCCGGAGGCGGCGTAGGCCGTGAGTTGGTGGGCGCGGTGGTGCAGGACCGGTGTGACGCGGGCCGAGGGGAACTGGCTGCCGAGGACGCGTAGCCGCCGCCGGGTGCGCAGGGCGACCTTGGCGAACCCGTGGGCGCGGGCCAGGCTCCGGTCGCGTGTCATTGGCGAGAGCGCCATGCGCAGGGCGGCGGGCGACTCGGCGAGGTAGCGAGTGGGCTGGAAGTTGTAGGCGACGGCGTCCACATCGGTGGCGCTCAGCTTGGCCTGGTCGAGGAGCCATCCCAAGGCGCGGGCCGGGTAGAGCTTGGTGTGCTTCTGCTCAGAGAGGCGTTCCTCCTCGACGAAGCCGACGAGTTCACCGTCCACGAGAAGGGCGGCCGACGAATCGTGGGTGTACGAGCACAGGCCGAGGATCACGGAGGGGGTGCGCTTCATGGCGGCGGTCACCTTGCCCCGGCCGTCGCGGCGCGATTGGTCGAGCGCCGCTCCAGCTCTCCGTACCAGGCGGTGAGGGCTTGGCCGAGGGGCCCGTCGATCGTGTCGGCCGCCCGCCACGCCTGCTCGCGCTTGCCGTCCTTCCACAGCCGGTAGCTGCGCAGCGTCTCGGCCATCGCGTCCCAGCCGGGGTGGCCGGTCACGTCACGGGCCTCGACCTGGTCGAGCAGGCCGCCGAAGCCGTTCCAGGGTGTTCGCAGGTCGGGCATGATCTCGCTCGCCGGGAGCGAGGTGAGCATGTCGGCCTGCTCGATGTGCTCGTCGTAGATGTGCAGCGAGCCGATGTGCAGGTGAAACTCGCCGAGTTCCGCATCGAGCCATCCGGCGACCAGCTCGTGCAACACGGTGTAGAAGAACACGTCGTACGGCATGCCGATCCATACGTCCTGGCCGCGCATCATGGTCGCCATGTGCAGGCGGCCGGCGCGCAGGTGGAACCGGAACCCAAGGGTGCACGGCACGTCCTTGTGCCCTGCGGCGTCCTGGGCCGGGTCGTAGAGCTGGATCAGGGCTCGCCGGGAGTCGGGGTCGGCTTGGAGGATCTCGACGACGCGGGCGAGCTGGTCGACCTTGCCGGCCCAGTTCCGCATCCTGGGGCCGTACGCCCCCAGGAGGACGCCTTCGTCGGCGAACTGCCGCAGCCGGTTGTTGTAGTCGAAGATCCACGGGGCGTCGGAGCCGGACAGGTGCCAGACCGTCTCGGCCACGGCGAAGGCCGGATTCACGATGCGGACGGGCGGGGCGTAGAGCAGGCGGGCACGCGGCTGGGTGAGCAGCAGGTGCACATCGCGGACTTCGTGGGTGGCCATGCCCCGGGGGCTGATCTTCTCGCCGGACTTGGCCAGCGTGACGGCGCCGGAGAACAGCTCGGCGATGCTGTCGGCCGTGAGGGATGTCATCGGACGGATGCTCCTTCGTCCTTGGGCGACGCAGCGGCGCCCGGGTGGTGGTGGGTGGAGTCGTCGGCCCTCGGGCCGGAGGTGGCGCGGTCGGTGATGAGCCGGGCGATCCGAGTGGCGCTGTCGCCGCGCCACCGGCAGACCGCGTCCAAGGCCGCCCGCGGGATCGGCGCAGGGCCCGCGCGCAAGCCGGAGAGTGCTTCGGCGACCTCACCGGCGGCCTCGCACCGGGTCGCCAGTCCGTGACCGGTCAGGCCCAGGGTGCGTTCGCCGGGCGGGCCGATTTCGAGGACCGGGATGCCGAGCAGCGCGGCTTCGATCCCGCACGTCGAGTACGCGCTCGCCAGGACGTCCGCGCCAGCGAGGCAGCCTCGGGCTCCGACTCGGGGATCGGCCACCGCGATGGGCGGCCCGGCGTCCCGCTTCACCAGAGCGGTGAAGGCGTCGGCTCCCTGCGCCGGGTGTGGAGCGATGACGAGCCCCCAGTCGCCGTCCGCCTCGGCGAGCCCGTCCAGGAGGAGGTCCGCGTGGGACTTGAGGTGATCGGGGTTGAAGGGCTGGCAGGCCCACACCGCGATCCGGGTCGGCGCGCGTCGGCCCCCCGGAGCGAGCAGCTTCTCCAAGTACCGCCGTTGTGCCTGGCGGCTCAGGCTGGCGAGGACGTCGAAGCGGGGCTGCCCGAGGACGTGCACCTCGGCCTCGGGGTGGCGCGCCCACCCACGGCCCAGGGCGAGGTCCCGCTCGCCCATGACGATGATGTCGCGGCTGTGCAGGGCCGGCCAGGCGACCGATTCCGCCGTCCACGCCCCGTGCTGGACGTGCACCGAGTTCGCTCCGTGCCGCTCGGCGGCGTGCGCGGCCAGCACGCCCAGTGGGCTGGTGTCGTTGCTCAGCAGGACGGTGTGCGGCCGGGTGGTCGACAGGATGTCGTCGAGCCAGCTCTCCGCCCGCACCACCGTCCGCCACGACGGCTGGGTGCAGCCCCCGCTGGTCTCCAAGAGCACGGACAAGAGCCTTACAAGCCGGGCAAGTTGGACGCCGTGGCCTTCCACTTGGACGACGTGCTCGTCGTCGGGGCGGTGGAGGCCCTCGGCGGTGCCGGAGACGGTGAAGAGGTCGCTCGGAGCCGAGCGCAGCTCGAAACCCATTGCCGGTCCCGCGCTGCATCGCTCGGCGGCATCAGTGGCGATATCGAGCAGGAGGCTCCTCTGCCCGCCTCGCGCCAGCTCGCCGAGAACGGGGGTCAGCGTGGCGGCATGGCGGGAGGTCCACGACAGCGCCAGAACGTCCTGCCGTCCGAGATCCGAGGGGAGCGGACTCGGCTCCGTGTTCGCCGTACTCGTCCGGGCTCGGTTCCGGAGCTGGGTGGAGCGGGGCGGGTTGTGCGGTGCCGCAGCACCGAGCACGTACGCGACGCCGGACCATGTCACGGTGTAGGCCAGGTACTCACGCGAGCTGCTCGAACGCAGTCCCACGAGACCTTCGTAGGGGGCCAGGATCAGGGGCCCTGGGGCGGAGGCGAACGGTGCCCAGGAGTTCAGGGCCAGGAGCTTGCGCACGATCTCGGCGACGAAGCGTCGCACGGGGACGTGCTGAACGTGGAGCCAGTCGGCTCCGCCCGGGGTGGCGGCCCACTTGGCGCTGTAGCGGTCGACGGCCTCCATGACGTCTTCGACGCCGGAGCGCAGTAACTGCTTGTCGACGACCGTCGCATCAAGGTCCGTCGTGTGGATGTGGTCGGTTCGCGCGTGCGTAAGGGCGCCGGTTCCAACGAGAGTCCACGTCGGCTTCCCGGCGTTGGAGGAGCGGACCAGGCCGAGGCCACCAGCGGTGCGGGGGCTCACACCGTGCTCCCCTCGACGAGCTGCTTGGCGGGGAGGAGGCTCAGAAGTTCCCTGGGGGACGAGACCGTCTCCGGGGCGGGAGCCGTCGGCTGCCCGTAGCCCCACCCAGCGTGCACATAAGGGACGCCGGCGCGTGCGGCCGACTCCTGGTCGACCGCCATGTCACCCACGTAGACGGCGGAGGCGGGGTCGACTCCCAGGTCGACCAGCGCCAGGAGGAGCGGGTCCGGGGCCGGCTTCGTCCGGCCCGCGCCGGCGGGCGTGCGGATGGTCGCGAAGGGACACCCGAGGCGTGCGAGGAGCGGGGCCGCCCGGTCGACGTGCTTGGACGTCACGACGCCCAGCCGCCAGTCGGCGGCCACGAAGGCGTGGAGCGTCTCGACGATGCCGGCGAACTCCTCCGCGAGGTGCGCGGTGGCCACGGACTCCGCCTCGTACGTCTGGCGGACCGCCTCGGCATCGGTCACACCCAGTCGCTGCATGATGTCGCCGAACTCTCGGCCCAGGTGGCGCTCGTAGTCACGGAAGGGGAGCGCGACGCCGTGGATCTCCTGGACCCTCTGCCACGCCCTCCTCATCACGGGACGCGTGTCGAGGAGGACCCCGTCGAGGTCGAGGAGAAGAGCGCGCGACCCGTGGTCGCTCGGCGCGGCCGGAGCGGGTGGCGATCCGCAAGCGGGAACGGTCATGATCGTCCTCTCGTCAGGGTGTCGTCGTGCCTCAGAGGGCCGAAGCCGGGGCAAGTTCCAACTCGGGGTACTGGGCCGGACCGCCGGCCTCCTCGAACGCCGCGTCGAGCAACGCCACGTGCAAGCGGTCCCATCGCCCTCGGGACTGCAGAGCACGCCCGTGGCGGGTCAGGGCCCACGCCTTGAGGGCCGTCGGATCCTGCATAAAGTTCCGCGCGTTCTGCCGCAGGACGGCGGGGGTGAACACCCTGAGATTGAGGCCGGTGCGCCAGAACTCAAGCCACCACTGGCACATCAGGAGCGGACCCGATTCGTCGTCCTTGACGTGATCGGGATGGTTACGCACCCAGATCGGGTCCAAGTCCGGGTGTGTGGTCGCGACTTCGAGCATGCGGCCGTGGGCCTGGTGCACTGCCAACTCCAGGGACTGGCGGTGCTGCTGGCGACGCTGGGCGATGTGCACTGCGGACGCGAGGGCGATGGTGGTGGCCAGAGCGAGAACGGGACGGTTCATCTGCGACCTTTACTCGAGGATGGATGGGACGGTGTGGCAACCGGCGGCGGCATCCGGGGCAGTGGTGGTCGCCGTCGTGCTCGCTGGAGGAGAGTCAGGCCGCGTCCGGCGGGCCGTCAGCCGAAGGCGAGGTCGATCCGTCCGGCACGGCCGGCAGGCGCGAGAGCCGGTGAAAGCGCGAGAGGTCGAAGCCGCGCCCCTGAACCTCACCAGCGGGCACGGCGAAGAGGTCGATCCCCTCTTCGCTGGGTGCCGAAGGGACGACCTCCCTGATGGCGAGGAGCGCTTCGCCCTGCTCGCGGTGCGGAAGGAGGCGCGGCGCACGATCGATGTGTCCCTCGAAAGTCATGGTCAGCCCTCGGTCAGGTGTATTTGAAGGTGAAGACGAGCACGACACTCACGGTGACGATCAGGGCGATCTGGGCGCTGATCTGCCGCCAGCCCCAGCCCTTCCTGTCCATCCAGCGCGGTGGACGCCTTCAAGTCGGCGCTACGGGCTCCTCGGAGATCACGAGGTGGAGAAACGCCCGGCAGTGCTCGCCCAGGTGTTTGATCACGGCGTGGTACTCGTCGTCATCGGAGCTGATGTTGTGCCGGTCGAGGACGAGCACTCCGTCGGCCAAGCCCTCTCGGAGCTGCCGCTCGGCTTCCCGCCAACCAGGTCGATCCCAAGGCGGCGTGTAGACGCCCTGGCTCGCACTGGATGCCGGGAAGTACGTCGTGGTCACCGGGACCGCCACATCGTGGAGCCGGGCGGCGATCGCGTAACCGAGCTGGTCGGCCTCAGCCTGTAGCGTCCCCCAGTCCTCGTCAGGTCGGGCCCTCGGACTCGGTACCAGGCTGTACGCCAGCACGCGCAGCGGCTGATCGGCCTGCGCGTTGACGGCCTGACGGTAGAAGTGCTGACGGAAGCCTCGGAGTTGGCCAGCTCGGGACTGGCGCTTCACCTGGGCAGAGGTGCGAGGCCAGCTGGGGTGGTCACGGCCAGCGGTCGGCGCCCCACCGCCCGTGTGCTTCTCTCGCCCCCGATCAAAGGCGACGAGGCTCAACACGTCGGCTCCGTGCTTGATTGCGTTGTGCGGCGACATGGGGGTGCCTCCGTGAGAGTGGGGATGACCGCGTACGTCGTCCGGCCGCCGTCCGCGATGCCCCACCGAAGCGACAGGCAGGCGACGAGGTGCAGCCCTCGACCGCCGAGGCCGGCGGCACTTGCACGTCGTCGCCTCGCCGGTGCCGTGCTGTCGTCGGTGACTCGGATTCGAAGCTCGTGCTCGTCGTGTCGCAGTCGCAGTCGGACGTCCCCGGAACCGTGGATGATCGCGTTGGACACCAACTCCGAGACGACGAGCCGGGCGTCCTCTGCCGGCGTCTCCGGCAACGACCAGTGCTTCAGCACGGTGGCCGTCGTTCGTCGCGCTTGAGCGACGTGCACATCTACCGGCTCCATGGCCATCTCGAAGACGTGAGAGGCCAGCGGACACCGAGCGGTCGCGGCGCCGACGACGTGGGCGCCACCGTCGTCGCCCCGAGGTCGGGGCGGCATTGCTGTCCGGTGCGTGGTCATGAGCACATCGCACCGTGGCTGCGCGATCCGGGACAGGGGAAACCGGAGGGGGGAAATCTTTGTCAAGGGGGGAAAATCAGGGGGGAGTTGAGGGGAGTATTGACTTTCTCCCACGGATAGGGGTCAGACTCATGGCAGTGGATCCATTTGCCGAGCTGCTCCGTCACCTGCGGCGTAACGCGAATCGGACGCAGGACGAGCAGGCCGGTGCGATCAACGCCGCTTCCGGCCGGGCAACGGTGACCCGCCGAGAGGTGAACCGGTACGAGAACGGTGCGAACGTTCCGACGGATCACACCCTGGGGAACATCGCTTTGGCCTGTGGCGTCCCGCTGGAGCCGCTGCTGCGCGAGGCGAAAGCCGCCCGCGCCAGGCGGCGAGAGAAGAACAAGGCCGAGGCGGAGGACCTGGACGACGTGAAACGCCGAACGCTGCTGGGAGGCGCAGTCATCGGTGCGGCTGCGGCTGCCGAGCCGTGGGGCCGGCTGGCCTACGCACTCAGCAAGGGTTCCAAGATCGACCCTGAGTCCGCGGGGGTGCTTATTGATCATGCGGCCCGGTTGCACGTGGACGAGCTGAACGAGAGCGCGCTCAGCCTGCAGTCCCGCGTCGAGGCGCACTTGGACGCGATCACCGCAGCCCTTCCCCGCGCCGGAGCCCACGAGCGAGCCCTGACCATCGCGGCCGGGGAGACTGCCGCTCTTGCTGGGTGGGTCGCCTGGGACCTCGGCGAGCACGACAAGGCCACTTCCTATTACGGAGTGACCTCGGAGTGCGCGAAAAGGGCTGGACACCCCCCGCTGCGCGCTCTCGCTCTGGGCTACGCGAGCTACGGTGCCCCCAGCCCAGCGAAGGCGCTGGAGATGCTTTCGCAGGCAGCTCAGGACGTACGCGGACGTGGCAACGCAACCGCCGCAGCGTGGGCTCTGGGCCGGTACGCGGAGGAAGCCGCTCAGTCAGGCAATGACGCTGGCGCCCTTCGTGCTCTCGACCAGGCCAAATTCGCTTATGACTTCGCCGACCATACGAGCGAGCAGGCGTGGGTCCGCTTCGTGACGCCATACCGCATGGACTCGTTAACCCTCTCGGTCTACGGCGAACTCAAGCGTCAGGAGCTGACCGCCACGGCCGACTCCGCAGTCGAGCGCCTCGGCGGTGAACTACCCGAGTCCGGTGTGGTCGTCCTGGGTGACCTGGCGTCCGCCCTTCTGCGCGGCGGTGACGTAGATCGCGGAGCCTACGTAGCGCACCAGTTCGCCGCAGCGGCGGAGTCGAAGCCCAACACCATGGGCCGGCAGCGGGCTCAGGCCATCGCTGCCGGGCTCCCCGACACTGAGCATGACCTGGCCAGCCACCTGCTGACGTTCGCGACGCTGTGAAGCGTCGAAGCGCACAGGCTCGGAGCGAGGCGCTGTCGTGGGGGCCTTTACCCTGGGCGCGTCTCGTCGACGACCCAGGACAGGTACGCCTCCGACCCTCCGGTCACAGGCAGCGTGACCCACTGGGGGACGTCGTACGGGTGCCTCTCGTGCAGCCATGCCTCTAGCGCGGGGAGGCGATCCGACGACGTCATGTAGGAGATCCGCCACTCCTGAGCCGCCTCGACCTTCCCCTGCCACCAGTAGAAGGCGGTGATGGGCGCATCGATGTGGACGCCCGCCGCCAGTTTGCTCTCAACAGCGCCTCTGGCGAGGGTCTTCGCCTGCTCCTCGTCGTCACTCGTCGTCTGCGCGATCACGATCTCGGGGTCCATGCGGCTACCTCTCCAGCTCGGGTACCGCGACCCTACCCATGTGTTCGACGCAGGCCAGCGAGAGGGGCGGAAGCGGCCCGTAGTGTTCGAGCCGCCATGATTTGAGAACGCCGGGCGCGCGAATCTGTTCCAGGTCTGCCGGGTTCAGTACCCCCGACCGACCGCCCCTGGGGAGCCGTCGAAGTGTCGCCGCCTCGTGGCGGCAGCACGGCGCCCAGTCGGTGCCGGGCGAGAGTGGACCTTCACCCGCGAGTGGGCGCCCGCGCCCTCACTCTTCGTACGGGGCCTCTGAGCGAGAGTGGCCCGAATCGGCGGCCTCTGCCTCAGCAATCTGTTCGGCGATCTCCCTGCGGATGGCCGCCGTGTCCGCAGGCGACCATACCGAGCCGCTCCCGAAAGGCAGCACACGGTCGTGGGGCTGGAACAGCTCCTCGCTTTCCAGACTGCGGCAACAGGCGCGGCACTTCCACGGGCGCCGCAGGGTGATCCACTGTCTGAGCCCGCACCATGGGCACAACACGAAGTACGCGCTGGGCCCGTGAGCGGCGGCCCAACTGGCATAGCCCGACCGGCTGCGTGCCACGTTGATGTCGCCGTGGGTGCGTTCCGCGACCCAGCCAAGGAGGACCATCTCGCCACCGGGCCACGCACAGGCGCAGGGGCCGTCGCAGCGGCAGGCGCGCGTCTTGCCCAGCTCGACGGCCTTTTCCTTACGGGGCGTGGCTGGTCCCTTGACCTCAAGCCATGTCCCGATCTCGGGCAGCCAGAAGTCCGGCAGATAATGCGCCCCTGACGGCAGGATGACTCGCTCGGGCTCGTACTGCCAGAGGATGCGTTGGGTGTCGAGGGTGCGGGCCCAGTCGGCTTCGAGCCGGGAACGGAAGGTGGTGCCGCTGTACTCCGTCGGCAGGGCTTCGATGGGCTGGCCGTCTGTGTGGAGGTCCGTCACGGCGTCTCCGTTCCTGGTCAGTTATGCGCCGACCCACAGTTTGACCGCTAACCTCGCGCTTTCATGAAGCGAGCTGTCCGACGGGTGGTCTCGTAGGCGAGACGTGCTTCTGAACAGCAAGAATAAGGCTTCTCTACTTTTTTGCCCATCACCGAGCTCGCCCTCAACAATGGCGAAACACTCCACTCACAGGCCGGGTCGCTGCTGCTGGCCGAGATGGTCCGCAAGTCCGTTTTGAACACCGCGATATCGGTGGCACTCACGCCGTGGCGCAAGCCGCGGGCCCGTGCACGATCCGGGGAAGATCCTGCTGGATGTGGCCTTGGCCATCGCACTCGGCGGGGGCTGTCTGGCCGACATCGGCATGCTTTCCCAGACCCGCCCCGTGCTCGGGAGCGTGCGTCCCGGATCGCCGCGTGGGCTTTCGGGCCGGATGCGGCGAGTCTGCCGATGACACGGGAGACTGTGGGATCGGAGGCCTCCGGGCCGAACATCCGGCTCGGCCCGCGCTGGCCCGTGCGAACAGTCCGGCCACCGACGGCCAGGTGATCGTGGACATCGGCGGAGTGCTAACCCTCGCGCACTCCGAGAAACAGGACACCACCGCGCCCCGGAAGAAGAAGAGCTTCGGCCACCGCCCCCTCGTCGCGTTCGCCGACCACGGCCAGGCCGGGTCCGGGGAGCCGGTGGCCGCCCTGCTGCGGCCCGGCAACGCAGGCTCCAACACCGCCGCGGACCACATCGAAACCGCCCGACTCGCCCTGGCACAACTCTCCAAGACTCTGCGGCTGGGGCGGCAGACACTGATCCGCACCGACTCCGGCGGCAGCATCCACGCTTGATGGGCAGCGGCTGTCGTAGTCCGTCGGAATGACCATCACCGACGCCATCCGCCAAGCCGTACTGAAGATCCCTAAGAAGGCGTGGACGCCGGCCCTAATACGCCGGCGGCACCGAACGGCCCGGCGCCTGGGCCGCGGAAATCACCGACATGCCCGACCTGGGCACCTGGCCCAGGGGGATGAGGCTGGTCGTCCGGGAGGAGCGACCTCACCCCCGGAAGAGCCGCACCCCACACGCACAGCGTCCCCGTCAGCGAACTGATGAGTACTCATGCACGATTGAGGCTAACCTCCGTTCCATGCAGTTCACCCTCGATGGCGAATCCTTCGAGCTGACGCCCACGCTTGTTCGTAGGCGTCTCGCTGGTCACGTGCCCGAGGAGATCCGTGAGTACTGGGTCGAAGTAGATGGTGTGCATTGGCCGGTCAAGCAGGTCATCTCCCTTGCGACAGGTGCCAAGCGCAGCCGGTTTCAGTCGCAAGCCTCTCGGCGGTGGCTGCAGAACCTCGGGTTCTTGATCGGTGTCGGATCCTTGGCCACCGAGAGCGGCTCAATCCCGCAGCTGACCGGCGCGACTCATCGTGAGCCTTTCGAAGAGTCCCAGCTCAAGGAACTGGAGGCGCTCGACGTCCGCGTTGCGTTCTCGTGGCTGAGCGCCGGCCCGATCACGCTGGACGAAGTCGGCCTGCCGAGGTTTCCCGCACTCCCGCGAGCGCCAGGGCTCTACCGATACGATTTCGGTGTGCACGACGACGGCATCCGCGTACTCTACATCGGGGAGTCCGTGGAGCTGGCCAGGCGAGCCAGCAACTACCGCAACGCCAAGACGGATCGCTCTAGACAGCGCACCAGCCGCCGCATCCACAAGGAGATCGTCGGCCACTTGGAGTCCGGTGGTTCAATCGCATTCGCCATCGCAACGTCAGTCCGCTGGGGTGACGATGTCGAACTGGACCTGCGGCTCAAGTCCGCCCGTCGCCTTGCCGAGAACGCTGCGGTGCTCCTCGCGCAGTCGCAGTCCGGGATCCGCGTGCTCAACATCGACGCGGAGCTGGGAGAGGGCAGCGAGTGAGCAGTCTTCCAGACCTTCGCTTCCTGCTCTCGATCAACAGCGAGAACGCGTGGAGCGATCTGCTCGCCACCCTCATGAATGCCGACCAGGCGATCACCCGCTCCGTCCTCGGCATCAACGCTGATGGCCCGCTCCGGATCCGTCGGGAGGTCTCGAAGTCGCGGGGCCGGAAGGCATCGGATCGCCCCGACCTGGTGGTGGAGGCGAACGGTCAGGTTGTCGCTGTCGTCGAAGTGAAGCTGCTTGCCGGCCTCGGAATTGAACAGTTGGAGCGGTACTACAGATACGTCGCCGAGGAGGACCGAGACGACTGCCGGTTCGTGGCGGTCTCGCTTCAGCGCATCCGTCTCGACACCACCCATGCCCAGGACTGGCAGAACCTCACCTGGGAGGAACTCATCGCTCCCTTCGCCTCGTCCCCGGTACCGTGGGCCGCGACGACCGCCACAGCCTGGACAAGCCACATCGAGTCCCAGGTGCCGGAGGTGGATGGCCACACAATCTGGAATCAGATCGACGATATCGACCTGTACCTCGCCCTCCGGCTTCGTGCTGCCTACCTGTACGACAACGTCGCCTTGCCCGGCGGCTCATCGAAGTCCATCCAGGAGATCGGCTCCGGTGGCCTGTACGTCGCGATCGTGGACGCCCCGATTCCGGGCAGCGGCTACACCGTCCGCTGGGAAGCCACCGAGAGCTTGCCGACTCAGGACGTTGGCAAGCTCGTCGACAGCAACGGGCTTCGCGGGGTCGACTTCCGCTTCTTCCTCGTACAGCAACAAGTCACCTCCTCCAAGGCCTACGACTGGGATCACCTGGCGCTGCTCTGGCAGAAGTACCTCGCCCAAGAAGACTGGATTCCGTGGAGACCCCATCCACCGCGCAAGACCTTGCAGTGGGAGAAGGATGGCGTGGCTCGACTCAAGGCGCTCGGCGCTCCAGCGTTCCTCGGCGCTGGCTACGGCGAGAAGCAGGCCAAGCTCAGCGGTGAAGTCGAGTTCGGCGCGCGCTTCGTGCTGCCTCCCTCAACCACACTCAAGGAAGCCACCGAGGTGCTCAGCAGGGTGGCTGTGATCGGGTCCCGGATGGCACAGCACGCGACTCAGCCGCAAGGGAGACTGTGATCGCATTAATCGACGGAGAATCTGACAGCGACGATGCAGGGGTGGACGGATAGATGACGGGCGACATTGGACCGGACCTGTTGCGGCAGCTCTTCGGCGACCCGAACGAGAACGGGGTCTACCTGGTCGGCGTCGTGGAGTTCTCGGACGATGCGAGCGAGGACCAGTTGTCGTACGTCGGGAACACTCAAATGGGCACCCTGGAGTCAGTTGCCACCAGGCTCGGCTATGAGCGGCGTGACATCAAGATCGCGGAGCCCTACCGAGAGCCTGGCCGTGGGGTGCTGCCGGACGGAACAGAGCTGGCAGTCACCTCGACCACCGTGCCGGGGAGCGCATCCTGGCATCGAAGTAGCCGGGAGCCAACGCCGGAGGAACGGCTCCGGTGGGCAGGGCATCCAGTGGCGCCGCCACCTCCGCCCGAGCCGGTGCCGGTCGGTCCCAACATGGAGACGGCGAGGCCTCGGATCGAGGAGCACCAAGGCGAGGTCTTCTACACGAAGACCGGCAAGCCCTTCACCTACCGGACTAACCACTACACCCTGGTGATCGTCGAGAGCCGGCGCAACGTGCAGTGGCACGAGATCAGGTCAGCGCTGGAGGCATGGCCGATCGCGGGGCCGTCGGAGATTCCACGATGCCCCGAACGTTCTGGGCGCTACGTCTACGGGATCGTGTCCGACGAGCGGATCCGGCAAAAGGACTGGTGACAACCTTGGGCCTGCGACTTTGTGGCGGCTGGTGCGATGCCCGCCGAACCTGCCAAATCGTCGGACGCTGCAGCTACGGTCATGGGTGAGGTTCTACTACCGCGTCTTCCTCGTCGACCGAGCGCCGAGGAAGACCCGAGCACTAGCGAGGACGCATGGCCGAGGACCAGGAGTACGACGAGGTCCCCGCAGTTGTTCGTATCCCCAAGGGCGAGCACCTCGCCGACTCGCGGAAGAGCGAAGGCTGGAAGCGTGGGTTCACTCCCAAGACGAGTGACAAAGGGCCGGAGCACGTCGAGATCCGCCTGAGGGCCGAAAAGGAGTCAAGTTTCGCAGACAAGCCCGAGATCGTCTACGTCACCGAGTACGTGGAGGATCAGCGTCCTCAGCTCACCCCCGGCCAACAGGCCGTGGCTGACATCACGGGCCAGATCATTGAGGCTCTTGTAGAAATCGCAAAACCTCGCGTTGCCCACTGGTGGCGCACCCGGGCCGCGCCGGCCCTCGTTGCCAAGGGCGAAGCCTTGGTGCTGAAACAACAGGCCCGCAGAGCCCAGAAGAAGGCCTTGCGGGCTGGGTCCACAACACCTCCTGTTGCCGTCCCGGGAGTCGAGGCGGACGCGCCTTCCCAAGATCTGGCCACCACGCCCAGCGACCCGAAGGTCACTGTGACGAGCCAGCAGTTTCAGCAGATGTTCCTGACTTGGCTCGCTCGTGAGGACGCCCAGCAGGCGCTCTGGAGCCTCATCGTGAATGCCGAGGTCGAGGATGGCGGTGTTGCCACCCTGGCATGGCAGCAGGAACTGAAAGAGCTTTCGCCTGAGCAGCGAACCCAGCGGGTCATGGAGTTTCTCGCTACCAACCCCTCGATCCTGGAAGACTTCGCTCGTCAGCTCATGGGCAGCATGGCCCTCGGGCTCGGCGAGACGGCTCTCAGGCGCGACCGGGCGTAGGGGGGCCGCGCCGTTTCAGGATGGCGCGTCACTAGAAGGGGCCTCAGACCTACGTCGGAGGCCCTTTCCAAGGCAAAGCCGCTGTTGGCGTCGGGCGAGGCGGGCTGTACGCCGGGTTCTATCGCCCGACCAAGGACAAGGGCACTAGCCAATCTTGGCCGATCAGGTCGCGCGATTCACCGCTTGAGATTCCAGCCATGCCTCTACCTCCGGCCAGCGGTAGCGCAAATAGCGGCCGACCTTGTGGGCTCGCGGCCCCTGGTGTCGGTGATTCCATATGTAGACCGTATTCAGAGGTACGCCCAGGAAGTCGGCCAGCTCCTCCGCGCTCATCAAGGGACAACGGTCCCCCGCGCCACTGGCGGCTTCTTCCGCACGGGCAGTGGTTCGACGCATGGGCACTCCAAAACGGTTCGAAGCGGGCAGGAAAGAACCACGTGAGCGGTACTCCGCTGTGGTGGTGGGCGAACGTTTGCATTGAATTCCGGCCGGACCAAACAGAGGGCCTTTCGGCGAAATACCCACGACTCTTGCGAACTCTCGAAGGACACAGGCGAATCTTCGCTGAGGGTTCGTCGAGCCCTCGTCGAAACCTCGTCGAACCCTCAGCGAGCATTCGCCTAGGTGAAATCTTCTCTACCACTCTGCGCCCTTTGTCACGAAGACCCCAAGAATGCATTTGACATCTTCGGCTCGCCTGGATCAACATCCAATTCACTTAGGGCGCGATGAACGGGCACACGATCTCGCCGTCGACGATCGCCCTGATTCAAGAGAGTCCACAAATAGACTCAAAGGCCCATTGAAAACTAGGAGTTAGTTGATGCCGTACGACCGCTGGCACAAGTCGCGCCCGAAAGACGGGGAGTCGACCTGCAAGGAACACGGCAAAGTCCCGACCCGGGATCACGGGACGGGGAAGCGGTGGCAGGCCCGATGGCGTAACCGGGAAGATGTCCAGCAGACGGAGCTCTTCCGCACCGAGGTCGAAGCCCGCAGGCATGAGACCAAGATGCGGTCCGGAGTGGACGACGGTTCATATATCAACCCTCGCGCCGGAGAGGTCAGGGTCAGTGAGCTCGCCATTACGTGGCTCAAGGGGCACGAACACAAGAATCCACGAACTTACCGACGCCACAAGGAGCGAATTCTCCTGCACGTCGTTCCTACCGCAGTGGGGAAGATGCGCGTAAAGGACGTGAACGCCTCATCTTTGCTGGACTGGCTGCACGACCGTCGCAGGCTGCTCGAAAGTTCCACACTGCGCCTGGTCTTCGACAACCTTCGGGCTGTCTTTGACCTGGCCGTGGACGACAGCCTGATACACAAAAATCCGTGCCTCGCCAAATCGGTGCAGGACGCCAAGCCGAAGCGAGGAGGTGGCGGCCGGGCAGAGCTGACCCTGACATGGGAGGACACCGAGAAGATCCGTGCCGAACTTCCCGACCGCTACAAAGCGCTCGTCGACTGTGGTCGCGGCCTGGGTCTTCGGCAAGGAGAGATATTCGGCCTGTCACCAGAAGATATCGACTGGGCACATCCGGACGGCGCCATGGTGCACGTGCAACGGCAAGTAGTCCACGACGGCTCGTTCCTCGTATACGCCCTCCCCAAGGGCGGAGACGACGAAGACCCGAAGGACCGGTGGGTCGAGCTGACCGATGACGTGGCCATCCCCCTGCGCGCGCACATGCAGAAGTACCCGCCGGCCGAGGTGACCCGACCGTGGGGCAGCAAAGGCGGCGACCCGGTCACGGTGCGGCTGATCTTTTACACCCGGGAGAAGACCGCCATTCAGTCGAATTGGTTCAACTCCTACCGCTGGAAGCCCGCCCTGGCGTCGGCCGGCCTCATCAAGCCCCTTGAATCCGACGCGAAAGGACGACGTTGGGAGAAGTCCCGCGACGTGATGATGCACGCGCTCCGACACCTGTACGCGTCGATGATGATCAGCGGCGGTGTAGACGTGTACACGCTCGCGGACCGACTCGGACACGCCGATCCCGCGTTCACCCTGCGTAAGTACGTGCACCGGGTCGTGGGAGCCGGTTCCAAGGTCCGCATCGCGGTCCGGAGCGCCTACACCCGGGCCGCGTGACTCCTGCACCGTTCGGCTTGTGCAACAACCGTGCAAGACGATCTTCGAGAAGGGTTGTTTGCACAGGTCAGAAGCTTTGTCTATGAGTTCCGGGACATCTGACGCGGCCGCATCCGCCCGGCCGGATGTCAGACCGGCCGGCTGTCAGGCCGGCCGCCTGTCAGGCCGGCCCGGTGCCGGAGGCGCCGTCGGCGCGGGCGTGACCGTCAGCCGAGCGGCAGCGTCTCGTCGTGGCAGGTCAGCCGTTCCAGCGCCGCGGTGTCGAACCGGACCCCCAGGCCGGGCAGGTCGGGCAGGTCCAGCCGGCCTGCCCGGGGAGTCGGCGGATCGAGCAGGAGCGGGTCGCGCAGGGGGTTGTCCCGTACGTCGTACTCGACGCCGCCGACCGCGTGGGATCCGGCGGCCACCTGCAGCGTCGCCGCGAAGGCCGCCGCCCCGCCGTAGAGGTGGGGCATGACGGCGGTGCCGTGCTTCTCCGCCAGGTCGCACACCGCGAGCACCTCGGTGATCCCGCCGGCCTTGGCGACGTCGGGTTGCAGGATCGCGACCGCCGGCGAGGCCGCGTAGGCCCCGAACCTTCCGCGGCCGTACAGGTTCTCGCCGGTCGCGATCACCAGGCCGGTACGGCGGTGCAGTTCCTCCAGGTCGGCCAGTTCGTCGCCGCGGACCGGTTCCTCGATCCACTCGACCCCGGCGTCGCGGAGCACCGGCGCCATCGCCACTGCCTCGCCGAGGTCCCACGCCTGGTTCGCATCGGCGTAGAGGAGTACGTCCTCGCCGAGCGTCTCCCGCGCCGCGGCGAGATTGCGCCCATCGGCCTCGGGCCCGAAACCGAGCTTGACCTTCGCCGCCACGTGTCCGGCGTCGCGGCACTGAGCCGCCTGCGCCGCCACGGAACGCGGCCCCAGGCTGCTCGCGTAGACCTGGACTTGGTCCCGCACCCGGCGCGCGGCCACCCGCGCGATCGCGGCGCCGGCCCGCTGCCCTCGGAGGTCCCACAGGGCCACGTCGACCGCGCTGACCGCCTGTCGGACCGGGCCGGGAGCCCCCCACTGCCGCCCCAGCGGGTCGAGCCGGTCGCACAGACCTGCGTGCACCGCCGGCACATCGTCCACCCGGCGGCCGGCCAGCAGCGGCAGGACTCCCTCCCGCAGGGTCGCCGTGCGCTCCGCGGCGGCCCAGGGCGGGTAGTTGACCCAGCTCTCCCCGTGCCCGGTCCTCCCGTCCTCGTCGGTGAGCGAGACCAGGACCATCGTGCGTCGGTTCAGCGGCGAGAACGACATCTCGATGCCGTCGCGGACGGGTGCGCCCAGGACGCGCACCCGGGCCTCGGCGATACGGGTCAACGCGGCCCCCCTGCCTGCCCGGCCAGCACGGCGCGCAGCCGGGCGATGTGCGCCCGGGCGGCTCCCTCGGCCGCGGCCGGGTCGCCCGCCTCCATGGCCCTGACGATCGCGCGGTGGTCGGCGATCGCCAGCTTGGGCCCGCCGGTGACCTGGGTGGTGCGCATCGCGAGCCGGACCTGGGTCTGCACGTCGTCGAGCATGCGGACCACCTCGGCGTTGTCGGCGGCCTCGCGGATCAGCCGGTGGAAGGTCATGTCGGCCTCGGACGCGGCCGTCAGGTCCACCGCCGAGACCGCGCGTTCGTGTTCCCCGAGCACCTCTTCGAGCGTCCGGAGCAGCCGGCGTCCGGCGTTCTCCACCGCGAGGCGTGTCGCGAGACCCTCCAGGACCTCCCGGACCTCGTAGATCGCGATGAGGCTCTTGAGACTGACGTCGGCCACCACGGCGCCCCGCCGCGGCTCCTCGCGGGCCAGTCTCTCGTGCACCAGACGCACGATCGCCTCCCGGACCGGGCTCCGGCTCACACCGAGCCTCTCGGCCAGGGCGGGAACGCTCAGCCGGGCGCCGGCCGGGAGGTCACCGGCGAAGATCCGGTCGCGCAACTCCTGATGGACACGATCGGTGACGCGGGGATCGCTCGCGACGGTCATGACTCACCCCTGGGCTCTCGAACCGTGGACGGATGCCGATCCTACATGCAGGTCCGCTGAAGTTACATGTAGATAGGTATTGCTGCATGCTTTTCGATGATGTTACATGTCACCGATCTCACGATGGAGGGAACGAGATGCCCGAGGGAGACAAGGCCGTGGAGCAGCGGCGCAGCGCGGCGTGGTTCGGGCTCGACGGGAAGCTGGGGTTCGTCCACCGGTCGAAGCTGTACAACCGGGGCGGATCCGGGTCCATGTTCGACGGCCGCCCGGTGATCGGGATCGCCAACAGCGCATCGGATCTCGCACCGTGCAACGCCCATCTCGGGCAGGTCGCCGAGGCCGTCAAGCGCGGTGTGCTGATGGCCGGCGGCGTGCCGATGGAGTTCCCGACGATCTCCCTCGGGGAGACGCTGATGCGGCCCTCGGCCATGTTGTTCCGCAACCTCATGGCGATGGACGTCGAGGAGACGCTCCGCGCGAACCCGCTCGACGGCGTGGTCCTGCTGGGCGGCTGCGACAAGACCGTGCCGGCACAGGTGATGGGCGCGCTCAGCGTCGACCTGCCCACGGTCGTGGTCACCGGGGGTCCGGCGCTGAACGGGCGCTTCCGCGGCGAGTCGATCGGATCCGGCACCCATGTCTGGAAGTTCAGCGAGGAGGTCCGGGCGGGGCGGATGACCCAGTGCGAGTTCCGGTCCGCGGAGGCGTGCCTCTCCCGCAGCGCCGGCCACTGCACCACCATGGGGACGGCGTCGACCATGGCGTGCGTCACCGAGGCCCTCGGCCTGTCGCTGCCCGGGAGCGCGGTGATCCCGGCGGTGGACGCGGGCCGCGCCCGCATCGCCGAGCAGGCGGGTCAGCGGATCGTCGCCATGGTGGAGGAGGGGCTGGCCCCCTCGCGTCTCCTGGACCGGCGGTCGTTCGAGAACGCGGTCCGGGTCAACGCCGCCATCGGCGGTTCCACCAACGCGGTCGTACACCTGCTGGCCATGGCGGGGCGCGCGGAAGTCGCTCTCGCCCTCGACGACTTCGACCGGCTGGCCGCCTCCGTCCCCCTGCTGGTCGACCTCATGCCGTCCGGCCGGTTCCTGATGGAGGAGTTCCACGACGCCGGCGGCCTGCCGGCCGTCATCCGCGAACTCGGCGACCTCCTCGACCGCGACGCGATGACCGTCACCGGCAGGACGCTCGGCGAGAACTGCGCCGACGCCCCGAACTGGCGCCCCGACGTCGTACGGACCCGGAAGGACCCGGTCGCCGAACCCGGCTCCCACACCGCGGTGCTGCGCGGAAACCTCGCACCGGACGGTGCCGTCATCAAGCTGTCCGCGGCGTCCCCCCAGCTCACCCGGCACACCGGGCCGGCCCTCGTCTTCGACACCATCGAGGACTACGACGCCGCGAAGGACTCCCCGGACCTGCCCGTGACCCCCGACACCGTCCTGGTGGTCCGCAACGCCGGCCCCGTCGGATATCCCGGCATGCCGGAGATCGGCAATCTGGCGATCCCGCGGAAGATGCTGGACCAGGGCGTGCGGGACATGGTCCGCGTCACCGACGGCCGGATGAGCGGGACCTCGTACGGGACGGTGGTCCTGCACGTGGCGCCCGAGGCCGCCGCCGGCGGACCGCTCGCCCTGCTCCGCGACGGCGACCGCGTCACCCTGGACGTTCCCGGCCGGCGGCTGGAGACGGACGTCCCGGACGAGGAACTCGCCGCTCGCGCGCCGAAGGACTCGGTCTCCGGCGGCCTCCGGAACCGCCCGGCCCCGGGTTCGGGCTGGGCGTCGCTCTACCGCAGTCATGTCAATCAGGCCGACACCGGGGCCGATCTGGACTTCCTGACCGGGCGCCGCGGCCACGCCGTCCCGCGCCGGCACCTCTGAGCCGAGATCCCGACGAGCCGAGATCCCGGACGAGCCGGGTCTCCGAGACGAAGGGCCGCACCATGAACGACCTCTTGCACGACCTGGAACGCGACCGTCTCCTGGTCATCTTCCGCGGTCAGTCCGCCGGCCAGTGCGCGGACCTGGCCGAGGGCCTCCACGAGGCCGGTATCCGGCTGTTCGAGGTGACGCTGAACAGCCCCGATCCGTTCGCGGGGATCACCGCGCTCCGCGACCGCCTCGGCGCGGGCGCACGCGTCGGCGCCGGCACCGTGCTCACCACCGGGGAAGTGGACCGGGTGGCCGAGGCCGGGGGCCAGTTCGTCGTCTCCCCGGACATCGACGCGCAGGTCGTCGAGCGCACCAGGGAACTCGGCATGGGGTCCGTGCCCGGCGCCTTCACACCGACCGAGGTCGTCCGGGCCGTCCGGGCCGGGGCCGACGCCGTCAAGGTCTTCCCCATCAGCTCGGCCGGTGCCGGTCACATCCGGCAACTCCGCGGGCCCCTGCCCGACGTGCCGTTCGTGGCCACCGGAGGCGTCGACGAGGAACTGGCCGGAGAGTGCGTCGAAGCCGGGTGCGCCGGTGTGGGCGTCGCCGTCCATCTGCTCGGCGATCCCGACGACATCGCATCGGTGGTCCGGGGTGCCCAGCGGTTCGCGAAGGCCACCGCGCGTCCGCGCCGCCCGAGCTGACCACCACCGGCCTGTCGAAGGAGCCCACCTTGAGCGTCACCGAAGCCCTCGCCCCCGACCGGGACGCCTACGAACTGCGCGCCGAGGACGTCCGCGTCCCGCCCCGGACCTTCCGGGAACGGCTGCGCTATCTCGGCCCCGGCATCGTGCTCACCGCGTCCGTCGTGGGATCCGGCGAACTCCTCGTCACCACCTCACTCGGCGCGAAAGCCGGGTTCGTCCTGCTCTGGCTCGTGATCATCGGCGCCCTGGTCAAGGTCTGGGTGCAGGTGGAGCTGGCTCGATGGACCATCCTCAACGGCGGGACCGCTCTCGCCGGGTACGGCGCGGTCCGGCCCAGGATCGGCCGCATGGGATGGATCAACTGGCTCTGGATCGGCCTCGACACCGCCAAGAACTTCCAGCGCGGCGGCGTCATCGGCGGAGCGGCCGCGGCTTGTTCCATCGCCTGGCCGATCGCGGGCGCGGAACTGAGCCGTACGTCCCTGGTGCTCTGGACCGTGGTCATCACGGTGGTGAGCGTGCTGCTGATGAGCTCGAGCCGGTACAGCGTCGTCGAACGGGTCACCACGATATCCGTGGCCCTCTTCACGACCAGCACCTTCGCGCTCGTGCTCGCGCTGCCCTTCACCTCGTACTCCTACTCGGCAGCCGATTTCGGTACGGGGCTGAGCTTCGCCATCCCGGCCGGGGCGCTCGGACTCGCCCTGGCGATGTTCGGCTCCACGGGCGTCGGTGCCGACGACATGACCAACTACACCTACTGGTGCCTGGAGAAGGGGTACGCCCGCTGGACCGGTCCGGACGACGGCACCGAGGAGCGCGCCCTCCGCGCCGAGGGCTGGCTGAAGGTCATGCAGCTGGACGTACTGGTCTCCTGGGTGATCTGCACGCTGACCACGCTCGCCTTCTACATCGTGGGCGCCTCGGTCCTGGCACCGCAGAACGCCGTCCCGGAGGGGAACGACGTCATCACCACGGTGTCGCGCATCTACACCGACACGCTCGGCTCCTGGGCCGAGGTCGCCTTCCTGGTCGGCGCCGTCGCGGTGCTGTTCTCCACGCACGTGGCCGCCGTGGCGGCGGTGCCGCGGCTGTGGACCAACACGCTCGGGCTGATGGGCGTGATCGACTGGAACGACCTGGCCGTACGCACGCGTTGGGTGCGCATCTTCACCGTCGTGCTGCCGGCCGTCTGGGCGGCCATGTACCTGTTCGTCCAGTCGCCCCTGCTCCTGCTGAAGATCGGGGCCATCGGCAACGCCATCTTCCTGCTGGCCGTACTGATCGCGGTCTGGCAGCTGCGCACCACCGAGGTGGACCGGCGCTTCCGCTCCGGCTCCTGGACCACGGCGGTACTGGCGGTGAGCACGGTCGCGATCACCGGGTTGGCCGTCTACGCCCTGCTCGAGGTCTTCGGCATCTCGGCCGGTGGGGGGTAGCGGTGGGGGTGGGTCATTACTGGTCGGCGGTGCCGGTCGGCGGATGCCGGTCGGCGGATGCCGGTCGGCGGATGCCGGTCGGCGGGTGGTTGGTAGTCGGCGCGCGCTCCCGTCGGGACGGCAGGAGGCGGGACGGCAGGACGGCGGCACAGCGGGACGGCCGGACAGCGCACGGCGCACGGCACCGCGGGATGATCGGCCGGCGCACGGCACCGTGGCGCGCGCCGGGTCCGTACCGTCCGGGGTGCCACGCGGCCACGGCGTCACCCGGTTCCGGACACCGGCCCGACCGGTGTCCGGAACCGGGTGACGCCGTGGCGGTTGCCGGGACTGCCGCCGGGTGCCGCCCCGTGCTATCGCCGGGCGGTGCTCGGAGCCCGCAGTGCCGTGCCCCGCGCACTCCCGGGCGCGACGAGGCGGACCGCGCGGCCGGGCGGCCCGCCGGCGGAGGCGGCCGACGCGGCGCGCAGCACGCGGGCCAGCGGCGCCCGGCACAGCAGTACGTCGTTCTCGGACGCGCCCGGGACCGCGCCGAGTTCGGCCGGGCGGAGGGTGTGCAGCCCGAGGGCCGTGGCCACGGCGGCGATCGCCGTACCCTCCGCCGCCTCGGTCCCGGTGTGCAGACAGGCGTCCGCCGTGCCGTCGGCGACGGCGAGGGTCCGGGCGCCGGCCGACGCCACCACCCGGGGCCGGGCGCCCGCCCG
>NZ_WHPN01000405.1 GCF_009735685.1 Streptomyces lycii
ACTCGGGGCGGCCGCGGGGCCTGCACGCGACCGAGGGGCGCGCCCGCACCGGGCGCGCCCCTCGTCCGACGGGGCCCTCAGTTGTGGCCGAAGCGCCGCTGGTGCTTCCGCGCGACGTCCCGCGGGCTGCCCTGTGCCTCGGACTGCGGCCTGTTCTGCGCCTCCATGGCGGAGCGCTCCGCGTCCTGCTGCCCGCGCTCCGGCCGGCCGGCCTTCTGCTGACTACGATCTCGGTTCTTGTTCTTGCCCATGATCGTGCCTCCTGATGGGATCTGGGGACCTGGGCCGACGCCCTGGCAGGGGAGTCAGGAGCGCCGATGCCCCTCACCCTGGCACGGCCGGACAACGAACGCATTTCGGGTCATTACCGTCCGTGAAAGGGAGAGTCGGCCGGCCGCTCCCGATCGCGCCACGCCGATGATCCAGTTCGGCAGATAACCCCCCGCACGGTCGGGCAGACTCGAAGGAAACCGATGTAAAACCGTTCCGGGGGGCGACGGATTCAGAAAGAGGGTGGACCGTGGACCGCTGCGTCGTCCTGGTGGACGCCGGCTACCTGCTGGGCGCCGCCGCGAGCCTGCTCGCCGGAGAGCCCGCCCGATCCCGTATCACCGTCGACCATGTCGCCCTCGTCCAGGGCCTGCGCGAACGCGCCGAGGCCGAGACGGAATGCCCGCTGCTGCGCATCTACTGGTTCGACGGAGCCCCCGACCGGGTGCCGCAGCCCGAGCACCGGCGGCTGCGGGTCATGCCGCGGGTCACCGTCCGGCTCGGCGCCCTGACCCGCAGCGACGGCCGCTGGGCCCAGAAGGGCGTCGACGCGGCCATGCACGCCGAACTCACCGAACTGGCCCGCAACCGCGCCTGCGCCGACATCGTGCTCGTCACCGGGGACGGAGACCTGCTGCCCGGCCTGATGTCGGCCAAGGAACACGGCGTCGCCGTCCATCTCTGGGCAGTGCAGGCCGCCGACGGCGACTACAACCAGTCCGAGGACCTCGTCGCCGAGGCCGACGAGCGGCGGGTGCTGGACCGCGCCTGGATCACCCGCGCCGTCCAGGCCAGGGAGACCGGCGTGCCCTGCCCGCCGCAGCCCGCGCCGCGCCCCGAGATCGCGGCGATCCTGTCCGCACCGCTGCCGGAGGCGTCCGGCGGTCCGCAGCACACCGTCGCGCGCAACGGCAGCGCCGGGGCCGGCCCGGTCACCGCGGACGCCCCCGCGGGCGGCGAGGCCGGGACCGCCACCGTGGCCCCGGACCGCCCGGACACCTCCCGGCCCGGCGAGCAGGCAGGACCGGGGCCCGACCACGCCGCGACCAAGGGCGTGCCGACCCCGAAGGACCTCGCCGGGCTGGGCCGGGGACACGGGTCACCGGGCCTCGGAGCACCGCCGCCGGTGCCCAACGCGACCCTGCGCTGGTCCTCCGACAAGGGCTGGGTCGACCGGGGCGGCGGGCCGGCGGAGCCGCCCGAGACCGCGGCGCTGCCCACCCTCGCCCAGCTGACCAGCGCCGAGCAGCGCTGGGCGGACCGGGAGGAGGACATCACCACGGTCAGCGGCGACCCGTTCGAGGTCGGCCAGGTCTTCGCCCGCCGCTGGACGGATCGGCTGTCCTCGGCGACCCATCTGCGGCAGCTCTCCGAGGAGTATCCGCGGGTCCCGCACCGGATCGACGGCGAGTTGCTGCGCTACGCGGCCCGCTTCGGGCTGCTGGCGCACAAGGACGACCAGATCGACGAGCGCGACCGGTACGCCATCCGGGCCGGTTTCTGGCGCGAGGTCGACGCCCGCACCGCCACCGAGCGGGCCGCGGCGCACGACTGACGGTCCGGGCGGGCCGCGGCCCGCACCGGGCGCAAGCCGGGGCCGGGGACGGCGGCCGGGGCACGGACGCGTACTCTCGTTGTCCGTGAGTACGGGCACAGCACCAGCAACGCGCGGCGACGGAGCCGGAGCGGCGGAGGCCGCGCCCGTCTGCGCGGTCCGCGGACTGGTCAAGAGCTATCCGGCGGGCCGTGCCCGCCGCCGGGGTGCGCCCGCCCCGCCCGCCGTCCGCGCCAGCGACGGCGTCTCCCTGGAGGTCGGCCCCGGCGAGATCTTCGGGCTGCTCGGACCGAACGGCGCCGGCAAGTCCACCCTCGTACGGCAGCTCACCGGTCTGATGCGGCCCGACGCCGGAGAGGTCCGTGTCCTCGGGCACGACCTCGTACGCCATCCCGAGCGCGCCGCCCGGCTGATCGGTTATCTGGGGCAGGAGTCCACCGCGCTGGACGAGCTGACCGTGGCGCTCGCCGCTGAGACCACCGGCCGGCTGCGGGGCCTCGGCGTCCGCGCGGCCCGCGCCGAACGCGACGCGGTGCTCGGCGAACTCGGCCTCGGCCCCATCGCCGGACGGCCGCTGAAGAAGCTCTCCGGCGGCCAGCGCCGGCTGGCCTGCTTCGCCGCGGCCCTGGCCGGCGACCGCCCGCTGCTCGTCCTGGACGAACCCACCACCGGCATGGACCCGGTGGCCCGGCGGGCCGTCTGGGCCGCCGTCGACCGGCGGCGCACGGAACGCGGCGCCACCGTCGTCCTGGTCACGCACAACGTCCTGGAGGCGGAGACGGTCCTCGACCGGGTCGCCGTGCTGGACCGCGGCAAGGTCATCGCCTGCGACACGCCCGCCGGGCTCAAGGCCCTGGTGGACGGCGAGGTGCGGCTGGAGCTGCTGTGGCGGGACCGGCCGCCGCTGGACGTCCCGGAGGTCGCGGCGCTCCGGGCGGTGGCGGAGGAGACCGGGCGGCGCTGGAACCTGCGGCTGCCGCAGGACGAGGCCAGGGCCGCGGTGGCCGCGGTCACCGGCGGATCGGCCTTCGCGGCACTGGACGACTTCACCCTCACCACCCCCAGCCTGGAGGACGTCTATCTGGCGCTCGGCGGGGACCGCACCGAGGGACTGGTGAAGGGATGACCGGACACCGGGCACGCCCCGCGACGGACGGCCTCGCACCGGCCGGTCCCGCGACGGGCGGCCTCGCAACGGGCGGCCGCCCAACGGCCAGTCCCGTGGCGGGCGGCCCCGCATCGGACGGTCCCACAACGGCCAGTCCCGCGACGGCCAGTCCCGCATCGGACGGCCCCGCATCGGACGGCCCCGCATCGGACGGCCCTGCAACGGACAATCCCGCACCGGACAGTCCCGTAACGGACAGGAGCAGCGCAACGTGAGTGTCGTGCCCGCGGAGTCCGTGGCCGCCACCGCCCGGGCGGCGGCCCGGCCCGGCCGTACGGCGACCCCAGCCGCCCCCGGCCGGGCCGGGGACGCGGATCCCGCGCCGCTGGCCCCCCGGGCGCGGCTGCTGCCCTCGCTCGCCGCGGTCTACCGGGCGCAGCTCTCGCGCGCCCGGGTCGCCCGGATCCCGCTGCTGTTCGTCGCCACCTTCCAGTCCGTCGGGATCATGGTGCTGATGCGCGGGGTGGTCGACGGCGGTGACGAGGCGCGGGCCGTCGTCGCCGGGTCGAGCGTGCTCGTCGTGGCCTTCGTCGCGCTCAACCTCCTCGCCCAGTACTTCGGTCAGCTGCGCGCCGGCGGCGGTCTCGACCACTACGCGACGCTGCCGGTGCCGCCCGCCGCGGTGGTGCTGGGCGTCGCGGGGGCGTACGCCTCGTTCACGGCCCCCGGGACCGTGGTCACCGCCGTGACCGGCAGCGTGATGTTCCAGCTGCCGCTGGGGCACCTGTGGGTGCTCGTCGCCGTCATCCCACTCGCCGGTGCCGCGCTGGCGGGGCTCGGGGCGGCTCTCGGACTGCTCGCGCCGCGCCCCGAGATCGCGACCCTGCTCGGCCAGCTGGGCATGTCCGCCGCGCTGCTGCTGGGGGTGCTGCCCGCCGCGCATCTGCCCGGGCCGGTGGCCTGGACCCGGGACCTGCTGCCGTCGACGTACGGCGTCGAGGCGCTGGCCCGGGCCTTCGACCCCCGGCCGGACTGGGCGGCTCTCGGGCTGGACCTGACGGTCTGTGCCGCGGTCGGGGTGGCCTCGCTGACCGTCGCGACCTGGGCGTACCGGCGGGCGGCCGTACGGTGACGCGCCCACAGCGCCGTCCTGCCGCCGGACGCCCGGCCGCCACCTGGCACGATGGCGGGGTGACCGCACCACTGACACCGCCGCCGCACGGATCACCCGACCACGACCCCTGGCAGACCTCGGCCGGGTATCCCGGCGCGTCACCGGACTCCGGCCGTTCCGGGGTGGGCCGGGGCGCGCTGGTGACGGTCGCCGTGGCGCTCGGCGGGGTGCTGCTCGGGGTGCTGTGGTTGTGGCTGGCGCCCCGGGTCCCGCTGATCTCGGACGGCAAGGCCGTCTTCCTCCAGCACACGGAGGGGGAGGAGGCCGTCGGGGCGGACGGGACGTTCGTGCTGCTGGCCCTGGCGTTCGGGGCCGTGACCGCGCTGGTGGTCTTCCTGTGCCTCCGCAGGGGCGGCATCCCCGTCGTGATCGGCCTGGCCGTCGGCGGCCTGCTCGGTTCCGTGATCGCGTGGCGGACCGGTGTGATGTTCGGGCCGACCACGGATGTCGCCGCGCACGCGCGGGAGGTCGGCAAGGGCGTCGTCTTCGACGCGCCGCTCCAGCTCCGCGCCAAGGGGGCGCTGCTCGCCTGGCCGGTGGCGGCGACGGCCGTCCATCTCGCCCTCACCGGCTTCTTCGGCCCCCGTGACCCCGAGCCGGTGCCGCCCGGTCTCTGGCCGGACAAGAACTGACGTTCCGCGCCGCGGCCCCGGACCGGGCAGGTCCGGGGCCGCGTGCGTGCGTGCTGCCGTGCCGCCGGTGCGGGCCCGGACTTCGGTGCCGGGCCTCGGGCTCCGGTTCCGGCCTCGGGCTTCGCCGTCGCCGTCGCCGTCGCCGTCGCCGTCGGCGTCGCCGTCGGCGTCGGTCGGCGGGCGGGTGGTGTCTGCCGTCGGGCGGGGGGCGTGCCCGCCGTCAGGCCGGGCGCCTGCCGTGGTTGGCCCGGCGCTTGCGAATGCGCCACTTGCGCTTGCGGGTGCGTTTGGACATCGGACGACCCCCTCCGGGCGCGGGCTCCGGGCCCGCGGCTGGGGACAGAGTGCGCCTGCCGGGAGCCGCCGTCCATACTTCCCGCGCCGGCCGCTTCCGGCGCGGGCACGCGTACACCAGGGGGCCGGTCGCCGGGGTTGTACGCGGGGCCGGTTCGCCGGGCGGGTTCGCGGGGCCGGTCCGCCGAGGCGGACTCGCGAGGCCCGCTTCCCGGGCCGCGCCTGCCGCGACGGCCCGCCAAGTGCCGCACCGTTGTCGGTCGGCCCGTTCCAAGGGCTGCCGTACCGTGGTCGGCCAGCCTGTCCCAACTGCCGCATCGTCGCCCGGTGAGCCCGCCCCAAGGGCTGCGACACCGTTGTCGGTCGGCCCGT
>NZ_WHPN01000406.1 GCF_009735685.1 Streptomyces lycii
CTCGTCGTCGGCGGGCGGCGGCGCGGGCACCCGCAGCGCGACCGTCTCCTCACCGGTGCGGGGCGCGAGGGCCGCGGCGCCGCCGTCGGCCTGCCGCCGCAGCCAGTCCTCCCAGGACTCCTGGGGGGACGGCTCCGCCGCCGGACCGGCTGCGGAACCCTGCCCGGGCGCGTCCACCCACAGCGGCCCGGAGGAGCCCCGTCCGGCGCCGTTCGGGGGCGTACCGGTGTCACCGCCCGGTCCGGGCCCGCCGACGGGCGAGGCGGGCGTGTACGGCCCTCCCCGGGCGTGTGCGCGACGGGGAGGGTGCGCCCGCGGTTCCTCGCCGGCGGCGTAGCCGTCCCCGTGGGCGCTCCCGACGGGCCCCCCGGTGGGCCCCTCCGGCGGCCGGGCGTGTGCCGGTGGGCGCGGACGGGGCTCCGGCTGCGGCAGCGGGTCGTTGAGCGGGTCGTCCATCCGTTCCACGGCCGCCGCGAACTCCCCCTCGTCGTACGGGCCCGGCGGCTTCCCGCCGCCGTACGTCCCCGAGGAGCTGTCCTGTTCGGGGCGGAGCGCGGTCACGCGCCGACCTTGCCGACCACCGGCGCGAGACCCACCGACCGTTCCACCGCGCCCGTGTCCCCGCAGTCCCGCAGCCAGTTGGCCAGCATCAGATGACCCCATTCGGTGAGCACGGACTCGGGGTGGAACTGCACGCCCTCGACCGGCAGGTCCCGGTGGCGCAGCCCCATCGCGATGCCGGCGGCCGGGTCGCCGCCGCCGGTCCGGGCGGTCACCTTCAGCTCGTCCGGCACCGTGCCCGGCTCCAGGGCGAGGGAGTGGTAGCGGGTGGCGGTGAACGGCGACGGCAGGCCCTGGAAGACGCCTTCGCCCTCGTGCGTGACCAGCGAGGTCTTGCCGTGCAGCAGCTCGGGCGCCCGGCCGACGACACCGCCGAACGCCACCGCCATCGACTGCATGCCCAGACAGACACCGAAGACCGGTACGCCGGTGTCCGCGCAGTGCCGCACCATGTCCACGCACACCCCCGCCTGCTCGGGCGTGCCGGGGCCGGGGGAGAGCAGCACGCCGTCGAAGCCGTCCTGGGCGTGGTCGAGAGCGACCTCGTCGTTGCGCACCACTTCGCACTCGGCACCGAGCTGGTAGAGGTACTGGACGAGGTTGAAGACGAAGCTGTCGTAGTTGTCCACGACCAGGATGCGTGCGCTCATCGCCCGGCGCCTCCCTCGTCGACCGTCACGTCGCCGAACGGCAGCAGCGGTTCCGCCCACGGGAAGACGTACTGGAACAGCACGAAGACGGTCGCCAGTACGAGTACGAGCGAGATTCCCGCCCGGACCCACGTGTTGCCCGGCAGATGCCGCCAGATCCAGCCGTACATGCTGACCCTTTCCGATCGGTGCACCGACCAGAGTAAGGGGAACGGCTGTTGCGGGTGGGCCGGCCGGTGAATGCGTCCGTGCCGCGGGCCCGGCCGGGCAGCCGTCGCCCGGCCGTGCGGCCGCTGGTCACTCCTCGGCGGGGCGGGCGTGCTGGAGGTCGATCGTGCCCGTGTAGCCGGGCAGTGTCGCCTTCTCGCGCTGCTCGACCTGCCAGCCGAGGCCGTAGGCGTCCACGTAGCGGAGGTAGTTCTGGATGGCCGGTGAGTCGTTCAGCGCCTGCTGGAGGGCGGCCCGGTCGCCGACGGCGGTGACCGTGTAGGGCGGGGAGTAGACCCGGCCCTGGAGGATCAGCGTGTTGCCGACGCAGCGGACGGCGCTGGTGGAGATCAGCCGCTGGTCCATGACCTCGATGCCCTTCGCCCCGCCCCGCCAGAGCGCGTTCACGACGGCCTGGAGGTCCTGCTGGTGGATGACGAGGTCGTTGGGCTGCGGGTCGGGCACGCCGGGGATGCGGGCGGTGGCGCCCGCCGGGGCGTCGGTGAGGGTGACGGTCAGGGCCGGGCCGCTGAGCCGCTGGGTGCCGGCGGTCTTCTCCAGCGAGGCCAGCTCGCGGTCCTCGGCGTCGGTGCTGCCGTCGTCCCGCTGGGCGAGACGGTCGACGTCGTCGCGGATCTCGGCGTTCGTGTCGTCCAGCCGGGCGTTCTCGCGGCTGCGCTCCTGGATCAGGTCGGACAGCTCCAGCATGGAGTCGTCGGTGCGCAGGTTCGTACCCTGGGCCGTGTTGAAACTCGTCCAGAAGATCAGGCCGGCCAGTGCGAAGATCGCGGCTGTGAGCAGCCGTACCGGGCGCCATCGGCGCCGCGGGGCGGTACCGTCTCGGGGCTCACCGGTGGGATCCGCAGGATTGCTCAACGTACCCTTATCTCCTTCGAAGCCGCGGAAGCACTACGCTAACGGACGCGCCCGGGGGAGTCAGCGGTCCCCGCCGCTCCCGACCGGCCCAGACCAGAACCCTGCGCGGCCACGCAGCGCATCGACAGGAGAGTCCCTCGTGCCGAAGTCACGTATCCGCAAGAAGGCCGACTTCACCCCGCCTCCGGCGAAGCAGACCAACATCAAACTGAAGAGCGGCCGCAGTTGGGTCGCCCCGCTGATGCTGGCCATGTTCCTGATCGGGCTGGCCTGGATCGTCGTCTTCTACGTGACGACGGCCGACCTGCCGATCGCGGCCCTGGGCAACTGGAACATCGTCGTCGGCTTCGGCTTCATCGCCGCGGGCTTCGTCGTCTCCACCCAGTGGAAATAGGGTTGTCCACATGGTTGTCCACAGCAGGGGAAAAGATACTAAGAGCTGTGGATAACTTCCCGGAGGGTGCCGCCGATAGGACAGCCATCCTGTCCTACTATCTGCCGGGACCTCGGTAACGTCGCAGGTCACAGCAGATAGAACACGCGTTCCCACAGCGGCGGGCACAGTATGCACAAGATCCTGCACCCGCTGTGGACAACTCGGTCCGGGGTCCTGCCCCGCGACCCGCCGGGGCCCTTCAGCCGGTGAGCTGAAGGGTCCGTACCCACACCACCGCCACGATCGCCAGCAGCACCGCGGCGCAGGTCAGCCGCTGCACCAGCAGGCGGCGGTCACGGGGCGCGTGCACCAGCCCGTACGCCACCACGGCCCCCACCACCAGGCCCCCGATGTGTGCCTGCCAGGCGATGTCGGCCCAGGTGAAGGTGAAGACCAGGTTCAGCACGAGCAGCAGGACCACCGGCCGCATGTCCTGGTTCATCCGCCGCAGCAGCACGGCCGTGGCGCCCAGCAGGCCGAAGATCGCACCGGAGGCGCCGAGCGACGGCTGGTTCGGGGCCGCGAGCAGATAGGACAGGGCGCTGCCGCCCAGCGCGGACAGCAGATAGAGCGCGAGGAACCGCACCCGGCCGAGGGCGGCCTCCAGGGGCGGCCCGAGCCACCACAGCCCCAGCATGTTGAAGGCGATGTGCAGCGGGTCCTGGTGCAGGAAGGCCGCCGTCAGCAGCCGGTACCACTCGCCCTCCGCGACGCCCATGATCTCGAACAGGCCGTACCGCGCGTGCCCGACCAGGACCAGCTGGTCGGTGAGGGCGTCGCCGAGCCCCAGCACCACGAGCCAGACCGCCACATTGACGCCCAGCAGGATCTTGGTGATCAGCCGGGGGTCGGCCGCGTGCACGCCGCCGGCCAGGGTACGCGGCCGGCTCGCCGCCGCGGCGTGCCCCGTACCGGAGCCGCCGCGCACACAGTCCGGGCACTGGAACCCGACCGAGGCGCTGATCATGCAGTCCGGGCAGATCGGCCGCTCGCAGCGGACGCAGCTTATGCCGGTCTCCCGGTCGGGGTGCCGGTAGCAGCCGGGCGGACCGCCCGCCGCCGCGGGCGTCTCCGGGCTTCCTGGCGCCTGGTCCATCGGTTCCCTCGTCCTTCGTACCGGCAGACGTACCTGTCGGGGCGAGCCGCGAACGGGCCCGGCGGACCCACTGGTCCGACGGGCCCGGCGGCCCTCCGAGAAGCCGCGCCCCGCTCGTCCTGCGGACGGGCGGGGCGGACCGTTCCCGCGGTTCAGCCCTCGCGGGTCTCCACGACGACCGACTCGATCACGACGTCCTGCACCGGACGGTCGGTGCGCGGGTTGGTCGGCACGGCCGCGATGTTGTCGATGACCTTCTGTCCGGCCGGGTCGACGACCTCACCGAAGATGGTGTGCTTGTTGGTCAGCCACGCGGTGGGCGACACCGTGAGGAAGAACTGCGAGCCGTTGGTGCCCGGCCCGGCGTTGGCCATCGCCAGCAGGTACGGCCGGTCGAAGGCGAGGTCCGGGTGGAACTCGTCCCCGAACTCGTACCCCGGGCCGCCGGTTCCGTTGCCCAGCGGGTCACCGCCCTGGATCATGAAGCCGCTGATCACGCGGTGGAACACCGTGCCGTCGTACAGCCGGTCCGTGGTCTTCTTGCCGGTCTCCGGGTGGGTCCATTCCCGAGCGCCCTGGGCGAGCTCGACGAAGTTCTTGACCGTCTTCGGGGCGTGATTCGGCAGCAGCCGGATGTCGATGTCCCCGTGGTTGGTCTTCAGGGTGGCGTAGAGCTGCTCGGCCACGATCTGCCTTCCGTAAGTTTCACTGTCGCCCCCGATCCTCCCACGGAGGGCCGTATCGAGACGAGTAGCCACCGAACCCGCGCGAACAGCGGCGGTTCGTGGCATTGTCGGCAGAAGCGTCGAAACGGTCCCGCCCGGCCCCGGCCGCCGCCCCGCACCACTGCCCGTGACCCGGATGCCTTCCGGCGCATGCCGGACATGGCTCAGGAGGGCATGATCTCTATTCGGGTGGAAAGGCGAACTACATCCTGCCTGGGGGAGCACCCCGGACCCCCGTGTACCACCACCGAGGAGGAGGATCCCGTGACCCGCATCGACAGCGTGCGCGCCGCGAGCGACACCGCGAGGGAAAGCGTGCTGCACGCCGCGGAGGTGGTGGCGCCGTACGTCGGCACGGCCAGGCACCAGGCCGCCCACTACACGCACGAGGCCCGTGCCCGGCTCGCGCCCAAGGTGTCGCACGCCACCGAGCAGGCACTGAGCACCGCGCGCGAACAGTACGACTCACGGCTCCAGCCCCGGCTCGAGTCGGCCCGCGGCGCCCTGCCCCCGAAGGTGGACCTCGCCGCCCAGAAGGCGGCGCTCCGGACCCGCCGGGCCGCCCGGCAGGCCGCCGGCTACACCGTCCCCCGGGTCGAGCAGGCGGTCGCCGAGGCCCGCGCCGCCGCGCAGCCCGCGCGCGAGGAGGCCGCGGTGCGCAGTGCCGCCGCGCTGGCCGCGCTGCGCGGGGAGGTCACGCCCGCGGAGATCCGGAAGCTGGCGAAGAAGCGGCAGCGGCGGGCCCGCAACGGCCGGGTCGCCAAGCGGCTGCTGGTGCTGGGCCTGCTCGCGGGCGGCGCCGTGGCCGCGTGGAAGTGGTGGGACAAGCAGGCCAACCCGGACTGGCTGGTCGAGCCCCCGGCCGCGACGGAGCTGGGCGACCGCTCGCCGCTCGCGTCCACGGACGACGTACTCGACCCCGAGGTGCGCGCCAAGCAGGACGAGGCCGAGGCCGGCTCGGGCGCCACCGAGGCCGGGGAAGCCACGGAACGCGACGAACGGCGCTGAGCGGCGGGCCGTCACCGGCCCGCCTCCCGGAGCTGACGGCACGCCCGGAGCACCGGACACCTCGGAGCACCGGACACCTCGGGGCACCGGCCCGAACCGGTCGGCGGCGTCGTCGTCACCGGCCCGGCCACCCACGCCGGGGCCCGCGACGGCAGCCCGTCCCGGCAGCACATCCCGGCAGCGCGTCCCGGAGCGGGCTGCCGGGGAGCGGTGACAGCAGCAGCGAGCGGCGGGNCCCGCCGCTCGCTGCTGTCCGGGTGGAGCTGTGCAGTCCGTGTGGAGCCTAGGGGAGTCGAACCCCTGACATCTGCCATGCAAAGACAGCGCTCTACCAACTGAGCTAAGGCCCCGGGAAGGGAACACGTGTGCCCGCGCGGGCGGACCGGCGTTCACCGCAGACCAGAGTAGCGGGTCCGCGGGTGGATCTCACAAAAGGAGAGGGGCTGCCGATCCCCGGTCACGCTCCGTAGGATGGCGCGCGAGGTTCGCAGCAGCGAAGGGGAGCGCCATGGACGCAGCACAGCAGGAAGCCACCGCCAGAGCCCGCGAGATGCAGCGGAGCTGGTACGGCGAGCCGCTGGGAGCGCTGTTCCGGCGGCTGATCGACGACCTCGGCCTCAACCAGGCGCGGCTCGCGGCCGTGCTCGGGCTTTCCGCCCCGATGCTGTCGCAGCTGATGAGCGGCCAGCGGGCCAAGATCGGCAATCCTGCGGTGGTGCAGCGCGTACAGGCGCTCCAGGAACTGGCCGCCCAGGTCGCGGACGGCAGCGTCAGCGCCGCCGAGGCCGCCGGCCGCATGGAGGAGATCAAGAAGTCCTCCGGCGGCTCGGTGCTCGCCAACACCGGCTCCCAGACCACGACGAGTTCGGGTGCCCCGACCGTGCGCCGCGTGGTGCGGGAGATCCAGTCGCTGCTGCGCTCCGTAGCCGCCGCCGGAGACATCATCGAGGCCGCCGACGCCCTCGCGCCCACCCAGCCGGAACTGGCAGAGTTCCTGCGGGTGTACGGCGCCGGACGCACCGCCGAGGCGGTCGCGCACTACGAGTCGCACCAGAACTGACGGACGGACCGGCCAGCGGGACGAGCGGGGATGACGGGGCGCGATGGGTGAGGTATTCGCCGGCAGATACGAACTGATCGACCCGATCGGCCGGGGCGGTGTCGGCGCCGTGTGGCGGTCCTGGGACCACCGGCGGCGGCGGTACGTCGCGGCGAAGGTGCTCCAGCAGAGCGACGCCCACACCCTGCTGCGGTTCGTCCGGGAACAGGCGACACGGATCGACCACCCGCATGTGCTGGCCCCCGCCAGCTGGGCGGCCGACGACGACAAGGTCCTGTTCACCATGGACCTGGTGGCCGGCGGCTCGCTCGCCCATCTCATCGGCGACTACGGTCCGTTGCCGCCCCGCTTCGTCTGCACCCTCCTCGACCAGCTGCTGTCCGGCCTCACGGCGGTGCACGCCGAGGGGGTGGTGCACCGCGACATCAAGCCCGCGAACATCCTGCTGGAGGCCACCGGCACGGCGCGGCCGCATCTGCGGGTGTCGGACTTCGGCATCTCCATGCGCAAGGGCGAGCCCCGGCTCACCGAGACCGACTACGTCGTCGGCACCCCCGGGTATTTCGCGCCCGAGCAGATGCTCGGCGCCGAACCGGACTTCCCCGCCGATCTGTTCGCCGCCGGGCTGGTGGCTCTCTATCTGCTGACCGGGACCAAGCCCGACGCCCAGGCGCTCGTCGCGCGGTACGCCGAGCACGGCGTACCGAACGCCCCGCAGGGCGTGCCGGAGTCGCTGTGGGAGGTCCTGGCGTGCCTGCTCCAGCCGGACCCGGACGCCCGGTTCCGTACGGCCACCGGGGCGCGCAAGGCGCTCACGGCGGCCGTGGAGCTGCTGCCGGACGGCGCGGAGCCGGAGGAGGCCGTCGAGGTCTTCGACCAGTTGGGCCCGCTGCCCGTCGGCTTCGGGCCGGACGGGCCGGTACGGGAGCGGGCGGCGGAGGGCGGCGGTCCGGTGACCGGAGCCGCGCACGCGCCTGCTGCGGACACCGGTGCCCACGCGGCCGACGCGGGCACCGGCGGTGCGCACACCGGTGCGGCACCGGCTGCCGCGAGCCCGCCCGCGTCCGTGTCGGAGACCGGCAGCTTCCAGCTCGCGCCGCCCGTCCGGCGGTCCGGTCCGCCGGACACCGGGACACAGCAGCCGCCCTGGACACAGCCGCCGCCCGGAGCACAGCCGGGCCCCGGGGCGCACCCGGGTGCCGGGGCACGGCCGGGTGCCGGGGCACGGCCGGGTGCCGGAGCACGGCCGGGTGCCGGGCCGGAGCAGCACGCGGGGCACGGCGCCGCGCCGCCCGGGCCTCCGCCGTTGCCCGCAGCCCCGGCCTTTCCGGATCCCGGCGGGATCGCCCAGGCGCCCACCACGGGCGTACGGCGGGACTACGCGGCCACGGCGCCCTACACCGTCCCCCAGCCGCACACACCGCCGCTCACGGCTTCTCCGGCACCGGCCGCCCCGGCGCGACGGCGACCGGGACCGCCCCCGGCGGTGGCGGTCCCGGTGCTGCTGCTCGCGCTGGTGTGCTTCGCCGTCGGCATCTGGGCGCTGACCGCGAGCTGACTCACCGGCCCGGCGGCTGCCCGTAAGCGCCCGGCTGCCCGTAACCGCCCTGCGGAGCCGCCCGGTCGCCCAGCTGACCCGGGACGTCCCCGCCGCCGTGGCCACCGCCGTCCTCCTGCTGGTGGCCGGGCCGGTGTCCGTGCTGCTCCGGCACCTCCGGCTGCCCCGGAATTCCGGCGGCGGGAGCGGCGCCGACGGGAGCGGCGCCGGCCGCGATGGTTCCGGCCGCGGCGGTGACCGGCAGCGCTGCCGCCCGCCTGCGCGCGGCCAGCGTCCAGCCGCCGAGTCCCAGCAGCAGCACCGTGCCCGCGCCGATGCCCGCGAAGCCGACGAACTCGAGCGTGCCGTTCCGGTCGGCGTCCGCCGGGGTCCGCCCGTTGGCCGCCTGCTCCCGGTCGTCCTCGTCCACGGCGAATCCGGCCGCCGCCGCGTCACCGTCGTACGCCGGGCCCTGCTGCGCCTCGCCCTTGACCGCCACCCGCAGCGTGAGGTCCACCGGGCCCTTCGTGTGCTCGGCGACCTCGGGGCTGAGGCTGACCGACACGTAGTACCAGCCCGCGAAGCGCATCTGCTCGCCCTCGCCGCCGGAGAACCGGTTGGCGTAGTCGGCGGGCGGGGTGAAGAACTGAAGCGCCGTCTGCTTGCCGGTCCACGGGGTGCCGTCGGAGCCGACCTGGGCGCGGACGGTGTTGTGCAGACGGAGCATCAGTCCCGTACCGACGTACGGGTTGCCGCTCGTCACCTCGGCGTTGGCGAGTTCCGCGGCGACCGCGAGCTGCTGCCCCCAGTCGACGGGCACGCGGTAGAACCGCGTCTCCCCGGGCCGGATCGTGTCCCGCCAGTTGCCGTCACCGGTGGCCGGCGCGTCGTTGAAGCCGGTGCCGCCCGCGACCTTCTTCGGGTCACCGGTCGGCGGGGCGGGCGGCTCGGTGTTCCAGCTTTCCTCGTCGGGCGCGGTGGTCGGGCCGTCGCTGACGCCGGGCTCCTCCACGAAGGAGAGCTCCAGCGGCCAGTCGACGGGGGTGGAGGTCTTGGCGTCGGTGCGTGTCACCTTGACGAGGTACGACCCGGCCGACTGGCAGTCCCCGTCCGGCTCGATGTTCCGGGACGCGGCGTCGGCGAACGGCCGCGGGAACTCCCCGGATCCGGCGCCGCTCTCCTGGCTGTCGCACTCGGTGCCGTCGGGGCTCTGCAGGGACACCTTGATGCCGTCCCCGTACGCGAGTTCGGCGCCGTGCGGGACGGCGGCGACCGCGGAGACATGGGCGTTGCTCCGGGCGTCCAGCGTCACCCGGTAGTACAGCCCCTCGTTGGGTCCGATGGTGTCGCTGTGGACCCGGCCCGCCCGCAGCTCGGGACCGTCCGCGCTGCTGGCCGTGCCGGAGACAGCCTGCGCGTCCTCGGCCGTCCGGTACGCGGGCGGCTCCGGCGCGTCCTCGGCCGCAGCCGTGCCCGGCAGCGCTGCCACCGCGCACAGGGCCGCGGCCGCGCACAGGGCCGCCGGCGCAGCCGTGGCGCCTCTGTTCGTGTGCCGCTTCACCAGGAGTCCCCCCTCGTCGACTGCGCTGCTCCGCGCCTCCTCCGGGACCGGAGGAGGAACACCGCGAGCCCGGCCGCCAGCAGTATGCCCGTACCTCCGGCGGCGGCCGCGAGCAGCGGCCCGGAGAGCCCACCGCCGTCCCCGTCCCGCTGCCCGTCCCCGGCGGCGGTACCGGCCGCCGCACCGGTGCCGCTGTCCGCGGCCCGCGCCGGCGGGGCGCCGTGCTCCGGTCCGGCCTTCTCCGTACCGAGGACCGCGACTCGCAGCACCACGCCGATCTGCGGGTTCTCCGCGAATCCGGCGGCCTCGGCGCCGAGCGTCACCGCGATGTAGAAGTCGCCCTTGTCGTGCACCGGTACGACGTCGGGGTCGCTCTCGTACCGGTTGGTCCAGGCCACGGGGACGGTGCCCATCTGCAGAGCCCTGGGCTTGCCGTCGTAGACGGTGGTCCGGCTGAACTCCCCGGTGCCGGTGCCCACGGGGTGCCGGGCCGGGGTGTAGACCTGGGTGGCGCCGTAGGAGATGCCGGAGGTGCTGCCGCCCTCCACCGTCGGCTCGTTGGCGAACTCGACGTCGTAGCGCAGCTGCTGGCCCCAGCCGACCGGAACCTTGTACCAGAGCGTCTGCGAGGGCAGCACCGTGTCACGCCAGACACCCGTGCCGAGCTTCCGCGCGTCGTTGAAGCCGGTGCCTCCGGCGACCTTCCGCGGGGTGCCGCCCGGCAGAGCGGCCGCGTCCTTGCCGCCGGCGCCGTACTCGGGCTCGGACTGGGCCGGGGTGGTGCCCCGCTTCAGCGGTTGTTTCACGTGGAACGTCAGCTCCACCGGCCAGCGGGAGGAGTCCGAGCCCTTCTTCGTCCCGCGCTCGACGGCGAGCCAGTACCGCCCCGCGGTGTGGCAGTCGGTGCCGCTGTCCTCGTCCGGGATGCGGCTGACGCCGGAGGTGATCGGGGTCGCACCCTCGTCCTGCCCGAACATCTCGGTGCTGGACTCGCAGACCCTGCCGCCGTCCTCCCCCGCGTGCAGCTCGGTGCGCAGGGTGTCCGCCACCTCGACGGGCGCGCCCGGCTGCGGCACGGCGGTGGCGGAGAAGTCCGCGGTGGAGACACCGTCCAACTCGACCGCGTAGTACCGCTTCTCGTTGGGGCCGAGGGTGTCCAGGTACTGCCCCGGTTCCAGCACGGGGGCGCCCTCGCGGCCCGGCGTGCCGTCGGCCTGCTTCCCCTGGAAGCGGTAGCCGTCCACCGACAGCTGCCCGGCCCGCTGGAGCTGCCGGGCCAGCGCCTCGGCGTCCGGCGCGTCGTAGTAACGGCCGTTGCCCGCGCCCGCGATGCACTCCAGCTGTTCACGGGCCTTGCCCTCGACCTGGAAACCGATGGCGTCGATCCGCAGGCCGACGCCCTCCCCGCCGAGCTGCCCTGCGACCTCACAGGGATCGGGGCTGCCGCAGTTGTCCTCACCGTCGGACACCAGCAGGATCGTCCGGCGGCCGGCGGGGCCGCCGGCGGGCTCCGGCAGGTCCTCGGCGGCCTTGCGCAGGGACAGCCCGATCGGGGTGTCGCCCCTCGGCTCCACCCCGGCCACGGCCTCTTTCAGCCCGGCCCGGTCCAGGGGCTCGACGGGGCGCGCCAGCCGGGTGTCGTCACAGCCCTGCGCGCGGTCGGCGCCGTACACCCGCAGTCCCGTGGGATAGCCGTCGGGCAGGGCGTCCACGACCGTGCCGACGGCCTCGCGGGCGGCTTCGATACGGGTGCCGCCGGAGCCGGTTTCACCGGCCATCGACCCGGAGGAGTCCAGCACCATGATCAGGCTGCTGGACCGTGCCGCGTCCTCCTCGGCCCCGGGGCTCTTCGCGGTCCCCGTGACTTCTGCGTCTCCCGCGACCCTCCCGGTCCCCGCGACCCCCTCGGCCCGCGGCACCGCGGCTGCCTGCGAGGCCGCGGCGACGACGAGCAGAGCCCCCGCGATCACCGCCCCCGCCACCCGGCGCTGACGTCGTGCCATGGTGCGTTCCCCCCTCGACCCCTGAACTCCGCTTTGCTCTTGCAAGGTATTCGTTTGCCGGAGCAACCTCAAGCGTCACGGTGTCACGGTCCCGCAACAGCACAGGGCCCCGGCCGCATCAGCGGCCGGGGCCCTCCAAGTCTGTTTGTCGGCTCAGACACCCGAACCCGAGGGTACGGAGTCGGTGGCCTCCGTCCACAGATCCTGCTCGGCGCGATCCGCCTGGATCTGGCGGTACACGAGGAGCCCGCCGATGGCGGCCAGTGCGACCAGGAGAAGCTTCTTCACCGCGCTACCTCGTCTTTCTTGACGTAAGGGGCCTCTGCCGACCGACTATACACACCGGCCGATACCAATCGGTGACCTGTGCCCGGGCCCAAGGGCCCGCCGCGCGATTCCCCCGCCGGCAAGGACGGAAGGGCGCGAAAACACGTCGGCCCGGGCGGAGAATCTCCGTCCGGGCCGATGTCGCCGGTGGGGCTAACAGGACTTGAACCTGTGGCCTCTTCCTTATCAGGGAAGCGCTCTAACCGTCTGAGCTATAGCCCCGCGCGCTGCACCGAAAGATTAGCGCACTCCAGGCCAGGGCCAAAATCGGTTCCCCCTGTCCGGGAGGGGTCCCGGGGCCGCCCTACTCGTCCTCGGCCAGCGTCAGCTCGACGCCGCCGACGAAGCCGGCCGACAGGTTGTAGATGAAGGCGCCCAGTGTCGCCAGCGCGGTGGCCAGCACCACGTCGATCACCGCGATGATCGACGTGAACATCAGCACCCGGGGCAGCGACAGGAACGACTCCAGATCGAAGCCGCCACCGCCGCCCTCCTCCGAGCCCGTCGCCTGGCCGATGGTCTCGCCGACCGTGCTGAACACACCCATCGCGTCCATCACCAGCCACAGCACCGCCACCGCGATGATCGTGCAGACGCCCAGCGCGATCGACAGCAGGAAGCCGACCTTCATGACCGACCACGGATCGGCCTTGGCCACCCGCAGCCGCGCCTTCCGGGTCCTCGGCGCCGTACGCGCCCCCGCCCCGGTCCGCGGCTTGCGCACCGCCTGCGCCGGCGGCGACGGATACGCCTGCGGCGGATGGTACGGCTGCTGCTGGGCGGGTTGCGGCTGCGGCTGCGCAGCCTGCTGCTGCGGGGGCTGCGGATAGGGCTGACGCGTGTCCGTCACGGCGGTGGTACCCCCAGGTTCCGTGCCTCCCGGGCGAGAGGCGTCCTGCGGCCCGCCGCTGTCGGCGGCCGCGCCACGGGCACCGCCCGTCACGGTGCCGGCTCCCGGGGGAACGTACCCCCCGGATCCCTGGCCGCCCGCTGCGGCGCCCGTGGCTCCAGTCACGACTTACTCCTCATGGCTTTCCGCCGGGGAATCCCCGGCCGCCTCGGGCTGCGCCGCCTCGACCGCGTCGGCGATCTCCTCGACCTCCTCGGCAGCACGGCCCGCCTCGGCGTTCCTGGCGATACCGACCACGGCATCACGCTTGCCCAGGTTGATCAGCTGGACGCCCATGGTGTCACGACCGGTCTCCCGGACCTCGCTGACCCGTGTCCGGATCACACCGCCGCCGAGCGTGATGGCGAGGATCTCGTCGCTCTCCTCGACCACCAGGGCGCCGACCAGCGACCCGCGGTCCTCCACGATCTTGGCGGCCTTGATGCCCAGCCCGCCACGGCCCTGGACGCGGTACTCGTCGACGTCGGTCCGCTTCGCGTACCCGCCGTCGGTTGCGGTGAACACGAACGTACCCGCCCTGACGACATTCATCGAGAGCAGTTCGTCGCCTTCCCGGAAGCTCATGCCCTTCACACCGGAGGTCGCCCGGCCCATCGGACGCAGCGCCTCGTCCGTGGCGGTGAAGCGGATCGACTGCGCCTTCCGGCTCACCAGCAGCAGGTCGTCCTCGGACGAGACCAGCTCGGCGCCGATCAGCTCGTCCTCGCGGCCGTCGTCCATCTCCCGCAGGTTGATGGCGATGACGCCGCCCGAACGCGGCGAGTCGTAGTCCTTCAGCGGGGTCTTCTTCACCAGGCCGGACTTGGTGGCCAGCACCAGGTACGGCACCGCCTCGTAGTCCCGGATCGCCAGGATCTGCGCGATCTGCTCGTCCGGCTGGAAGGCCAGCAGGTTCGCCACATGCTGCCCGCGCGCGTCCCTCCCGGCGTCCGGCAGTTCATACGCCTTTGCCCGGTAGACCCGGCCCTTGTTGGTGAAGAAGAGCAGCCAGTGGTGCGTCGTCGTGACGAAGAAGTGGTCGACGATGTCGTCCTGCTTCAGCTTGGTGCCGCGGACGCCCTTGCCGCCCCGCTTCTGCGACCGGTAGTCCTCGGTCTTGGTGCGCTTCACATAGCCGCCACCGGTGATGGTGACGACGATGTCCTCCTCGGCGATCAGGTCCTCGATGGACATGTCGCCCTCGAAGGGCACCAGCTTGCTGCGCCGGTCGTCGCCGTACTTCTCGACGAGCGCCGTCAGCTCCTCGCTGACGATGCCGCGCTGGCGGACCGGCGACGCGAGGATCTCGTTGTACGTGTTGATCTTCGCCTGGAGGTCGTCGTGCTCCGACGTGATCTTCTGCCGCTCCAGGGCCGCCAGCCGGCGCAGCTGCATCTCCAGGATCGCGTTCGCCTGGATGTCGTCGATGTCGAGCAGGCCCCGCAGGCCCTCGCGCGCCGTGTCGACCGTGTCGCTGCGCCGGATGAGCGCGATGACCTCGTCGATCGCGTCCAGCGCCTTGAGCAGGCCGCGCAGGATGTGCGCCCGCTCCTCGGCCTTGCGCAGCCGGTACTTGGTGCGCCGGACGATCACTTCGATCTGGTGCGTGACCCAGTGCCGGATGAAGGCGTCCAGGGACAGCGTGCGCGGCACCCCGTCGACCAGGGCGAGCATGTTGGCGCCGAAGTTCGTCTGCAGGTCGGTGTGCTTGTAGAGGTTGTTCAGCACGACCTTGGCGACCGCGTCCCGCTTCAGCACCACGACCAGTCGCTGGCCGGTGCGCGAGGAGGTCTCGTCGCGGACGTCCGCGATGCCGCCGACCTTGCCGTCCTTGACCAGGTCGGCGATCTTCTGCGCGAGGTTGTCCGGGTTCACCTGGTACGGCAGCTCGGTGACGACCAGGCACTGCCGGCCCTGGATCTCCTCGACCTCGACCACCGCGCGCATCGTGATCGAGCCGCGGCCGGTGCGGTACGCCTCCTCGATGCCGCTGCGCCCGACGACCAGCGCACCGGTCGGGAAGTCCGGGCCCTTGATCCGCTCGACGAGGGCGTCCAGCAGCTCCTCGTTCGAGGCCTCCGGGTGCTCCAGCGCCCACTGGGCACCGGCGGCCACCTCGCGGAGGTTGTGCGGCGGGATGTTGGTGGCCATGCCGACCGCGATCCCCGCCGAGCCGTTGACCAGCAGGTTCGGGAAGCGGGACGGCAGAACCGTCGGCTCCAGGTTGCGGCCGTCGTAGTTGTCCTGGAAGTCGACGGTCTCCTCGTCGATGTCCCGGAGCATCTCCATCGACAGCGGCGCCATCTTGCACTCGGTGTACCGCATGGCCGCGGCCGGGTCGTTGCCCGGGGAACCGAAGTTGCCGTTGCTGTCGACCAGCGGCATCCGCATCGACCAGTGCTGCGCGAGGCGGACCAGCGCGTCGTAGATCGAGGAGTCGCCGTGCGGGTGGTACGTACCCATGACGTCGCCGACGACGCGGGCGCACTTGTAGAAGCCCTTCTCGGGGCGGTAGCCGCCGTCGTACATCGCGTAGAGCACGCGCCGGTGCACGGGCTTCAGTCCGTCACGGACGTCCGGCAGCGCACGCGAGACGATGACGGACATCGCGTAGTCGAGATAGCTGCGCTGCATCTCCGTCTCGAGCCCCACCGGCTCGACCCGCATGCCCACGCCCTCGATGGCGACGGGCTCACCCTCGGGGGTGACGGGAACGGGGATCGCGGGGCCCTCGGGAGGGTTGGGGGTCTCGTCGGCCATTACTGGTCCAAGTCCTTTCGAAGTGCGGCGCGCTGCCGCCTTTCGGTGTCGAGGCGAAGCGGGGCGGGGGACGGGCGGCCGGGTTCACGGCCCCGGCCGGCCCCGGCCCGCGTCAGATGTCGAGGAACCTGACGTCCTTCGCGTTGCGCTGGATGAACGAGCGCCGCGCCTCGACGTCCTCACCCATCAGCACCGAGAACAGGTCGTCGGCCTGGGCCGCGTCGTCCAGCGTGACCTGGCCGAGCACCCGGTGGTCGATGTCCATCGTGGTGACCCGCAGCTCCTCGGCGTTCATCTCGCCGAGGCCCTTGAAACGCTGGACCGAGTCGTCCTTGATCCGCTTGCCCTGCTGCCGGCCGAGTTCGATCAGCGCGTCGCGCTCGCGGTCCGAGTAGGCGTACTCGAAGTCGTCCCGGCCCCACTTGATCTTGTAGAGCGGCGGGCGGGACAGATAGACGTGGCCGGCCTCGACCAGCGGCCGCATGAAGCGGAACAGGAACGTCAGCAGCAGGGTGTTGATGTGCTGGCCGTCGACGTCGGCGTCCGCCATCAGAATGATCTTGTGATAGCGGAGCTTCTCGATGTCGAAGTCCTCGTGCACCCCGGTGCCGAAGGCCGAGATCAGCGCCTGCACCTCCTGGTTCTGGAGGATCTTGTCGACGCGGGCCTTCTCGACGTTCAGGATCTTGCCGCGGATCGGGAGGATCGCCTGGTACTGCGGGTCGCGGCCGGACTTGGCCGAGCCGCCGGCGGAGTCGCCCTCGACGATGAAGATCTCGCACTTGACCGGGTCGTTCGACTGGCAGTCGCTGAGCTTGCCCGGCAGCGAGGCGCTCTCCATCAGACCCTTGCGGCGGGTCAGGTCGCGCGCCTTGCGGGCGGCGACCCGCGCCGTGGCGGCGGCGATGCCCTTGCGGATGATGTCCGCGGCCTCGTTCGGATTGCGGTCGAGCCAGTCCGTGAGGTGCTCGTGGACGATCTTCTGGACGAAGGTCTTCGCCTCGGTGTTGCCCAGCTTCGTCTTCGTCTGGCCCTCGAACTGGGGCTCGCCCAGCTTCACCGACAGGATCGCCGTCAGACCCTCGCGGATGTCCTCACCCGTGAGGTTGTCGTCCTTCTCGCGGAGCAGCCGCTTGTCGCGCGCGTAGCGGTTGATCAGACCGGTCAGCGCCGCGCGGAAGCCCTCCTCGTGGGTGCCGCCCTCGTGGGTGTGGATGGTGTTGGCGAAGCTGTAGACGCCCTCGCTGTACTGCGAGTTCCACTGCATCGCGATCTCCACCGAGAGCAGCCGCTCCTTGTCCTCGGCCTCGATGCCGATGACCGTGGGGTGGATCAGCTCTCCCTTGCGGGAGTTGAGGTACTTCACGAAGTCGACGATGCCGCCCTCGTAGTAGTACCGCACGGAGAGCGGCTTGCCCTCCTCGTCGACGTGGTCCGCGCGCTCGTCCGTCAGCGAGATGGTCAGTCCCTTGTTGAGGAACGCCATCTCCTGGAAGCGCCGCGCGAGCGTCTCGAAGGAGTAGTCGGTGGTCTCGAAGATGTCCGGGTCCGCCCAGAACGTCACGGACGTCCCGCTGGTCTCCACCGCCTCGTTCTTCGCGAGGGGAGCGGTCGGCACACCGAGCTTGTAGTCCTGCGTCCAGCGGTGGCCCTCGGTCCGGACCTCGACCGCGACCCGGGTCGACAGCGCGTTGACCACCGAGACACCCACACCGTGCAGACCACCGGAGACGGCGTACCCGCCGCCGCCGAACTTGCCGCCCGCGTGCAGCACGGTCATCACGACCTCGACGGCCGGCTTGTTCTCCGACGGCACGATGCCCACGGGGATGCCGCGGCCGTTGTCGACGACGCGCACGCCACCGTCGGGCAGGATCGTGACGTCGATGGTGTCCGCATGCCCGGCCATGGCCTCGTCGACGGAGTTGTCGACCACTTCCTGGACCAAGTGGTGCAGGCCCCGCTCACCGGTGGACCCGATGTACATGCCGGGCCGCTTGCGCACCGCGTCCAGGCCTTCGAGGACGGTGATCGCGCTCGCGTCGTACGACGTCTCCACGGGGGGACCGTCGCCGGTACCGGCGGCTGCCTCCTGGGCGGCGCTCTCGGCGGTGACAGCCTCCTCCTCGGGAGTGGCAGCGGTGTTGGTCTCGTTGGGGTTGCCGGAATCGGCCACGAAGCGCCCTTTCTGGCACAGCACAAGCCGTCTCCTAGGCACACAGGAGCGGCTGCGTCGTTCGACATGTTCCGCGAGTCGGCGGGATTGCCACCAGTCTACCGGTAGCGCGGACATGAATGGGGGTTTGCGGGTGCCTGGTTCCGTGTGTGCCGCCCTGTCCTGGCGGTCGCCGACTCCCCATATGCGGGCCAGGGCTCCAAGAGGCTCACAGCGGCACTCAGCGCTTCGGGCTGTCAACCCCCGACCACGCTGCGGGACGCCTCATCCGGCACACCCGCCACAGCGCTCGGCCGACCGGCCCGGCGGTCCGCGAAAAGTCAGCCGTACGTGTCTCCCGGGCCCCGGCTTCCGGGCGCCCGCAGCGGTCCGTACCGGGGCTGCGGGCCGCCCGGCCCCAGCACCTTGATCAGCTTTACGGTCCCCTGGCCCAGCTCCGCGTTCAGCCGCGCGACGAGCTGGGGCGCGAGCAGCCGCAGCTGGGTCGCCCACGTCGTGGAGTCACAGCGCACGGTGAGCACCCGTGCCTCCTCGTCGTACTTCTGCGGCTCGCAGTGCTGCGCCACCTCGGGTCCGACCAGCTGCGGCCAGTTGCCCATCACCCCGCCCACGGCCGCGGGCGCCTCCCAGCCGCGCTCGCTGATCAGCCTGTTGATCGCCGCCGACAGCGGCAGCGGGTCCCGGCCGTCCGCCCGCGCCCCGGAGCGCAGCCCGCCGCGGCGCGCCTGCTTCTTCTGCTGGGCCGCCGCCCCGCGCGCCCGGGCCTGCTCCTTGGCGGCGCGCAGCGCGACCCGGGCCAGGTCCACGCCCGCCGGATCCGCGTCCGGACCGGCCGCCGGGGGCCCGCCGGGGACGCCGGAACCGCCCGGACCGCCCGTGCTCCCGGGCCGCTCCCCGGGGCCCGCCGGGCCTCCCGCGGCCGTCACGGCCCGGCCCGTTCCACTTCGCCCTCGGAAACCGCGTAACGGGCCCCGCTCAGCGGCTCCGGCACATCGGCGTCGACGGCCGCCGTCACCAGCACCTGCTCCGCCGGGGCGACCAGCTCCGCCAGCCGGTCCCGGCGCCGGGTGTCCAACTCGGCAAAGACGTCGTCCAGCACCAGCACCGGCTCGGGGCCCTCGCCGCGCAGCACGTCGTACGAGGCCAGCCGCAGCGCCAGCGCGTACGACCACGACTCGCCGTGGCTCGCGTACCCCTTCGCGGGCAGCCGGCCGAGCCTGAGCACCAGGTCGTCCCGGTGCGGGCCGACCAGCGTCACCCCCCGCTCGATCTCCTGCTTCCGCGACTCCGTCAGCGCCCCCAGCAGGGCGTCCCGCAGTTCCTCGCGCGTGCCCGGGCCCTGCGCCCCCTCGCCCGCCGCCGGTCCCGCGGCCGAGCCGCGGTACTCCAGCGAGACGGGGCCGCCGCCGGGCGCCAGCTGCTCGTACGCCTTGTCGGCGAGCGGCTGGAGCGTCGCGACGAGGTCCAGGCGCTGGGCGAGCAGCTCGGCTCCGGCGCGGGCCAGATGCTGGTCCCAGACGTCGAGGGTGGACAGATCCGCGCCCCGCCCGCCGTGCCGGCGGGCCATCGCGGCGCTCTTCAGCAGGGTGTTCCGCTGCTTGAGCACCCGGTCGTAGTCGGACCGCACGCCCGCCATCCGCGGCGCCCGGGCGGTGATCAGCTCGTCGAGGAAGCGGCGCCGCTCCCCGGGGTCGCCCTTGACCAGGGCGAGGTCCTCGGGCGCGAACAGCACGGTGCGCACGATGCCGAGCACGTCCCGCGGCTTGACCTGCGAGGAACGGTTGATCCGGGCACGGTTCGCCCTGCCCGGATTGAGTTCCAGCTCCACCAGCTGACGGCGCTCGCCCTCCACGACGGCGGCCCGGACGACAGCCCGCTCCGCCCCCATCCGCACCAGCGGGGCGTCGGAGGAGACCCGGTGGCTGCCGAGGGTCGCGAGATAGCCGACGGCCTCGACCAGGTTCGTCTTGCCCTGGCCGTTGGGGCCGACGAAGGCGGTGACGCCCGGGTCGAGGGAGACCTCGACCCGGGCGTACGACCGGAAGTCGGCGAGCGACAGATGCGCTACGTGCATCGGATACCCGTCAGCCGCCCACCGGCGGGGTGACGTCCGCGCCCGGCGCGTCCGCGCCCTTCTCGCCGCCCGCGGCGGCGGTGACGGCGTGACCGCCGAACTGGTTGCGCAGCGCCGCGATCATCTTCATCGACGGCGAGTCCTCCTGGCGGGAGGAGAAGCGGGCGAACAGCGAAGCCGTGATCGCCGGGAGCGGGACGGCGTGGTCGATGGCCGCCTCGACGGTCCAGCGGCCCTCGCCGGAGTCCTGGGCGTAACCCCGCAGGGCCGCCAGGTGCTCGTCGTCGTCCAGCGCGCGGACGGCCAGGTCCAGCAGCCAGGAGCGGATGACCGTGCCCTCCTGCCAGCTGCGGAAGACCTCGCGGACGTCGGTGACGGAACCGGCCGCCTCCAGCAGCTCCCAGCCCTCGGCGAAGGCCTGCATCATGGCGTACTCGATGCCGTTGTGGACCATCTTGGCGAAGTGGCCGGCGCCGACCGTGCCGGCGTGCACCGCGCCGAACTCGCCCTCCGGCTTGAGGGCGTCGAAGACCGGCTGCACCTTGGCGACGTCCTCGGCGGAACCGCCGTACATGATGGCGTAGCCGTTCTCCAGGCCCCAGACGCCGCCGGAGACGCCGCAGTCGACGAAGCCGATGCCCTTGGCTGCGAGTTCCTCGGCGTGCTTCTCGTCGTCCGTCCAGCGGGAGTTGCCGCCGTCGACCACGACGTCGCCCGGCGACAGCAGCTCGCCGAGGGCGTCGACGGTGGACTGGGTGGCGTCGCCGGCCGGGACCATGACCCAGACGACCCGCGGCCCCTTGAGCCCGGCCACCAGCTCTTCCAGGCTGTGGACGTCGGCGAGGTCCGGGTTGCGGTCGTATCCGATGACGGTGTGGCCCGCGCGGCGGATGCGCTCGCGCATGTTGCCGCCCATCTTGCCGAGGCCGATGAGACCCAGCTCCATCAGTGACCCTCTTCGATGTAGTCGTTGCGTGTGAACCCGGGCTCGAGCCTACGCCCGGGTCCCTTCGCTCACCTGTGGGGCTGAGCTGCACGGTTGAGCCCGTGGACGGGCCCGCCCGCGCCCGCGGACGGGGCCCGCCGGGTGCTGGACGGGCAGGCTCAGCCGCTCAGCCGCACCGGCATGATCAGGTACTTGTACGCGTCGTCCGCCTCCGCGTCCACGGCGGGCCTGCCGCTGAGCAGGGCCGGCTTCGTGGAGGTCGTGAAGGAGAGCTGGGCGACCGGGGAGTCGATGGCGCTCAGGCCTTCGAGCAGGAAGCCCGGGTTGAAGGCGATCGAGATGTCGTCGCCGTCGAGCTGGGAGTCGACCCTTTCCACAGCCTGTGCGTCGTCGCTCGACCCGGCTTCCAGAATCAGCACGCCCTGCTCGAAGCTGAGCCGGACCGGGGTGTTCCGCTCGGCCACCAGCGCCACGCGCTTGACCGCGTCGACGAACGGGGCGGTCTCGATCACCGCGACGGAGTTGAACTCGGTCGGGAACAGCGTGCGGTACTTCGGCAGGTCGCCCTCGAGCAGCCGGGTCGTCGTCCGGCGCCCGGCGCCCTCGAAGCCGATCAGGCCCTCGCCCTGCCCGGAGCCGGCCAGCGCGATGCTCACCGTGTCACCGCTGGTCAGCGACTTGGCGGTGTCGAGAAGGGTCTTGGCGGGCACCAGGGCGACCGCGGACAGGTCCGGCGTCTCCGGCTTCCACAGGAACTCGCGGACGGCGAAGCGGTAGCGGTCGGTCGCGGCCAGCGTGACCGTGTCGCCCTCGATCTCGATGCGCACACCGGTGAGCACCGGGAGGGTGTCGTCACGTCCGGCGGCGATCGCGACCTGGGAGGCCGCGGCGGCGAAGACCTCGCCGGGGACGGTGCCGGTGGCGCTCGGCATCTCCGGCAGCGCCGGATACTCCTCCACAGGCAGGGTGTGGAGGGTGAACCGCGAGGAACCGCAGACCACGGTGACGCGCACACCCTCTGTGGAAATCTCCACGGGGCGGTTCGGCAGGGCCCGGCAGATGTCGGCCAGCAGCCGGCCGGAGACCAGGACGGTGCCGTCCTCCTCGACGTCGGCCTCGACCGACACCCGGGCCGAGACCTCGTAGTCGAAGCCGGAGAGGCTCAGGGAGCCGTCCTCGGCCTTCAGCAGCAGGCCCGCGAGGACGGGCACCGGCGGACGGGCCGGGAGACTGCGAGCTGCCCAGGCCACCGCCTCCGCGAGTACATCGCGCTCCACCCGGATCTTCACCGTAAGCCGCCTCCTGCTGTTGCTGGCTCGCCCTGCTGGCCTTCGTCGTCGGCTGGTTTGCCGGAGACCAGTCTGACGCACGACACCGACAGTCCGTGCGCGTCGGGGTCAAGTCGGGGAGACGGGGGCGGGACGGCCCGAGGCCGAGTTGTGCACAGGACCCACTTCGAAACGATTTCCTCGCTCTGACTGAGTGGTCGTAGTAGTAGGGCCTGTGGATTGCGTGGATAACCCCGTTTACGCAGCTCAGAGTGCGTTTTTTGTCCACCGTGCCTGTGGGCGGGAGCGGTGGACAACCGGCCTGTTCTGTGGACGGGGGAAAGTTCTGCACACGCCGTGCACAGGGGAGGCCGTGTTCTCCCCAGGGCCATCCCCAGCTTTACCCAGGTTCTGCACAGCCCAATCCGGGAACTTGATGTGACGCGGTTCACACTCCCTGGTGAACGGGGGTGTCGCGTTGCCGAACAGTGGACAAGGGTGTGGAAACCCTGTGCACAACCCGGCGCGGCCTGTGGGCGGGCGGTGGACAACATCCCGGGGCCCGGCCGGCCCGCTTCGTCCTCCACAGTCTGTGGAGTCCGGAAAGCCACAATTCCACAGGCGGCTGACCTCCCACAACGGTCCGGCGAAGGTGCTGCTTGTGGACGCTTTCGGGACAACTTCGCGGTCCCCAGGGTGTGGACGCGGGATCGGCGCCCGAACTGTGGAGAACCCGGCCTCGGGAGCCCTTAATCGAACAAGCGGCGACACGCCGGCGACGCACCGGGGGCCGCCGGGAGGCCACGGATCGCCCGCAGACGGGCCGCGGACCGTCCGCGGATGGCCCGCAGACCGCCCGGGAACCGCCCGCAGACCGCCCGGGAACCGTCCCTAGACCGCCCGTGGACCGCTCGCGGATTGCCGGTGGAGTGCTTTGGAGCCTCCGTGGAAGCGCCCGCGGAGCGGCGTGGGAGGCGCCGGAAGAGCCCGGAAGAGCCCGGAAGAGCCCGGGAGGTGCCGGTAAAGGCGCCGGGACGTGCCGGGGAAGGCCGCCGGGGAAGGCCGGAGCAGCCGGAGAAGATCGGGGGATGGCCCGGGAAAGGCCCGGGGGAAACCAGGGGGAAGACGCGGAAGAGCGCCCGCGGGGACACCGGGCGGGCCTTCGGGAGAACCGTGGCCGAGCACGCGAAGAGGCGCCCCGGGGTGTCGGTAGCCCTGGAACGCCCCTCGGGAGCGTGACCACACCCCCGCCCGGCCGCCGCGGCCGGGCGGTACGCGGGTCAGCTGTTCTTGATGCGGTTCGTCAGCTCGGTGACCTGGTTGTAGATGGACCGGCGCTCGGCCATCAGGGCGCGGATCTTGCGGTCCGCGTGCATCACCGTCGTGTGGTCGCGGCCGCCGAACTGGGCGCCGATCTTCGGCAGCGACAGATCCGTCAGCTCCCGGCACAGATACATGGCGATCTGCCGCGCCGTCACCAGCACGCGGCTGCGGGAGGACCCGCACAGGTCGTCCACCGTGAGACCGAAGTAGGCGGCCGTCTCGGCCATGATGGCGGTCGCCGTGATCTCCGGGGCCGCGTCCTCGCCGCCGGGAATCAGGTCCTTCAGCACGATCTCCGTCAGCCCGAGGTCGACCGGCTGCCGGTTGAGGCTCGCGAAGGCCGTGACCCGGATCAGCGCGCCCTCCAGCTCGCGGATGTTGCGGGAGATCCGGGACGCGATGAACTCCAGCACCTCCGGCGGGGCGTTCAGCTGCTCCTGCACGGCCTTCTTGCGGAGAATCGCGATACGGGTCTCCAGCTCCGGCGGCTGGACGTCCGTGATCAGGCCCCACTCGAACCGGTTGCGCAGCCGGTCCTCCAGCGTCACCAGCTGCTTGGGCGGCCGGTCCGAGGACAGCACGATCTGCTTGTTCGCGTTGTGCAGCGTGTTGAAGGTGTGGAAGAACTCCTCCTGCGTCGACTCCTTGCTCGCCAGGAACTGGATGTCGTCGACCAGCAGGATGTCCATGTCGCGGTAACGCTTGCGGAACGCGTCAGCCTTGCCGTCGCGGATGGAGTTGATGAACTCGTTGGTGAACTCCTCCGAGCTGACATAGCGCACCCGGGTCCCCGGGTAGAGGCTGCGGGCGTAGTGCCCGATCGCGTGCAGCAGGTGCGTCTTGCCGAGCCCGGACTCGCCGTAGATGAACAGCGGGTTGTACGCCTTGGCCGGGGCCTCCGCGACCGCGACCGCGGCGGCGTGCGCGAAGCGGTTGGAGGCACCGATGACGAAGGTGTCGAAGAGGTACTTCGGGTTCAGCCGGGCGGTCGGCTCCCCGGGGCCGGGGGCCGGGGCGGGCTGGGCGGCGAGCGGACCGGGGGCGCCGCTGGGCGCGGGGAGGTCACCCGGGCCGCCGGGCCCGCGGTGCCGGCCGGCGGGCGACTGCTCGGGGAGGTCGCGGTGCTGCGGGGCGTACGGAGACCGGTCGGGCGAGCCCGGACCGCGGTAGTCGCCCTGCGGCGACGGGCGCTGGGGTTCGTGCTGCTGCTCGTGCTGCGGAGCCTCGTACCTCTTCGGGTCCTCGTAGCGCTGCTGGTCCTCGTAGCGGGGGGCCGGCTCGTCGTAGCGGGAGCCTTCCTCGTAGCGCGGGGCGCGCTGCTGGTCGTCGTACGACTGCGGGCGGCCCTGCTGCTCGGGGTGCTGGCCGCCGTAGGGGTCGCGGTCCGGGAAGCCGCCGAGGCGCGGCTGCTGCCAGCCGTATTCGTCGCGGGGGCGCGGCCAGGCACCGGGCTCGGAGCGGTTGCGCTGGTAGCCGGGGTAGGCGGGGCGCGCCGTGGGCAGGCCGTCGGCCGGCGGGCCGTAGTTGTCGTAGCCGTTGTCGTAGCCGTCGTAGGAGTCGCGCTGCTGCTCGGGCTGCTGCGGCTCCTCATACCGGTGCGGCTGCTGCTGGGCGGGCTGCGCCGGGACCTGCGGCTGCTGGGCCGGGGACTGCTGGGGCTGCTGGGACTGCTGGGGCTGCGGGGCCGGGGGGTGCGGGGTCTCGGCGGCGCTGACGGTCACGGCGAGCCGGACCGGCTGCTGGCACTCACGGCTCAGCGCGTCGCTGATCAGGGGCGACAGCCGGCCTTCGAGCACGCCCTTGGCGTATTCGTTCGGGACCGCGAGCACGGCGGTGCCGGCGACGAGAACGAGCGGCTGGCAGTCCCGGAGCCAGCGGCGGTCCTTGGCCTCGATCTCCTGGCCGCCGTCACCGAGGAGCTGATCGAGAACGCGTGGCCACACTGCGGCAAGATCGGCAGGTACGTCAGCCACAGGGCACGCTCTCTCACTCGCTTGGGGTGCGCCGGCATGTCCCACGAATGTGTGGTTCTCGGGACGGGCGGGAAGGATTCGGAGTTCCGCCACGGTAGTCAGCCCGACGTGCGGGGTTCAAGTCGTTGTCCACAGGGTGTGTACAAATGGGCGGTGCGGCATGGCCAGGCCGTTCGGTGGACGGACGGACGGTCCCCGGACGTCCGGCGTCCGGCCGGTTTGACCGGATGGCGTAGCCGCGCGTACCGTGACCAGGTCGAGTTGTCGATGGCTGCTGCCGCCTGCCTCCGAAGGGCGAAGATCGCTTAAGTGCCGATCAGCGGTGCACTCGGGCGTATGCGAGCTACTCGTGGGCGCACGGTGACAGCCAGACGACGCCAACACCCGAGTCTTCCTGGAGCCCCCGAGTGAGCAAGCGCACCTTCCAGCCGAACAACCGCCGCCGCGCGAAGACCCACGGATTCCGGCTGCGGATGCGGACGCGCGCCGGCCGCGCGATCCTGGCCACCCGTCGTGGCAAGGGTCGCGCCCGCCTGTCGGCCTGAGCAGCCAGACCTCAAGGTCCATGACGTGCTGCCTACCGAGAATCGGCTGAGGCGGCGCGAGGACTTCGCGACCGCGGTACGCCGAGGACGCAGGGCCGGCCGGCCACTCCTCGTCGTCCACCTTCGCAGCGGTTCAACCGACCCGCACGCGCCCGGGGAATGCGTTCCTCCGGCGCGTGCGGGTTTCGTCGTGAGCAAAGCCGTCGGCAACGCCGTCACCAGGAACCTGGTCAAGCGCCGGCTGCGGCACCTCATGCGCGACCGGCTGTCCGGGCTGACCCCCGGTAGCCTGGTGGTGGTGAGGGCGTTGCCCGGAGCGGGTGAGGCGGGTCACGACGAGCTGACCGGTGACCTCGACGCCGCGCTGCGCCGCCTGCTGGGGGGAGCTGCCCATGGCCGTGCCAAGGGGAAGGCGCCGCGATGAAGTATCCGCTGCTCCTGCTGATCAAGGTGTACCAGTGGACCATCAGCCCGATGCTGGGCCCTGTGTGCCGGTACTACCCCTCCTGCTCGCACTACGGCTACGGGGCGATCGACCGGCACGGTGCGATCAAGGGGACGGCCCTCACAGCCTGGCGCATCCTGCGATGCAATCCCTGGTCTCCGGGCGGTGTCGACCACGTACCGCCACGCAAACGCCCGCGGTGGCACGAGCAGCTGCGTTCAGCGTGGCGCAGCAGCAAGGGCGGGACCACCGCCGCTGACGTGCCGTCCCCGGGGGAACACCCCGGACCCCCGAGCCCGGCCGCAGAGGCCCCGCCCCACGCTCAAGGAGCCTGATTAGTGGACACGATTGCCAGTCTCTTCAGCTTTATCACCACACCCGTCTCCTGGATCATCGTCCAGTTCCACCGGCTGTACGGCACGCTGTTCGGCGAGGACAGCGGCTGGGCCTGGGGCCTGTCGATCGTGTCCCTGGTGGTGCTGATCCGGATCTGTCTGATCCCGCTGTTCGTCAAGCAGATCAAGGCCACCCGGAACATGCAGGCGCTCCAGCCGAAGATGAAGGCGATCCAGGAGCGCTACAAGAACGACAAGCAGCGTCAGTCCGAAGAGATGATGAAGCTGTACAAGGAGACGGGTACCAACCCGCTCGCCTCGTGCCTTCCCATCCTGGCGCAGTCACCGTTCTTCTTCGCGCTCTATCACGTGCTGAGCAAGATCGCCTCGGGTGACACCATCGGCGTGCTCGACCAGGGCCTGGTGAACAGCGCCCGTGAGGCGCACGTATTCGGCGCCCCGATCGCCTCGAAGTTCATGGACAGCGCCGAAGCCGTCCAGTCCCTCGGTGCCCAGCTCGTCGATGTACGGGTCGTCACGGTCATCATGATCATCCTGATGTCCGGGTCGCAGTTCTACACCCAGCGCCAGCTGATGACGAAGAACGTCGACCTGACGGTCAAGACGCCGTTCATGCAGCAGCAGAAGATGCTGATGTACGTCTTCCCGATCATGTTCGCCGTCTTCGGCATCAACTTCCCCGTCGGTGTCCTCGTCTACTGGCTGACCACCAACCTGTGGACCATGGGCCAGCAGATGTACGTGATCCAGCGGAACCCCACCCCCGGCAGCCTCGCGTACAAGCAGCGCCAGGAGAAGCTGCGGGCCAAGGGCAAGCTCCAGGAGGACCCGGCCGAGGCCGAGGCCCGGAAGGCGGTCGAGGAGGCGCGCGCCCACCGGCAGCAGCCGAAGCGGCAGCCGAAGTCCAAGCGCCAGGCGGCCCCGCAGACCAAGCCCGCCGGCGCCAGGGCGACGGAGTCCGGTGACCGGGCCGACGGCAAGCCGTCGCTGGAGAAGAAGCCCCAGCAGGGCGGCGCCAAGTCCCAGCAGCCCGGGTCCAAGCAGTCCGGCGGCTCCACCGCCCGTGGCAAGTCCGGGCAGCGCAAGGGCCAGCAGCGACCCAAGCACCCGACCAAGAAGTGAGGAGCCATCCAGTGACGGACGGCGCAACCATCGCCACCGAGGGTTCCGACACCCTGACCCGCCTCGAGCAGGAGGGTGAGATCGCGGCCGACTACCTCGAGGGCCTGCTCGACATCGCGGATCTCGACGGCGACATCGACATGGACGTCGAGGCCGACCGGGCAGCGGTGTCGATCATCAGCGACTCCACCAGCCGCGACCTGCAGAAGCTGGTCGGCCGGGACGGGGAGGTGCTGGAGGCGCTGCAGGAGCTGACGCGCCTCGCGGTGCACCGTGAGACCGGTGACCGCAGCCGTCTGATGCTGGACATCGCCGGCTTCCGGGCGCGCAAGCGGGAGGAGCTGGCCGAGCTCGGTGCGAAGGCGGCCGAGGAGGCCAAGGGCAGCGGCGAGCCGGTGAAGCTGAAGCCCATGACGCCCTTCGAGCGCAAGGTTGTCCACGACGCGGTCGCGGCGGCGGGGCTGCGCAGCGAGTCCGAGGGCGAGGAGCCCCAGCGCTGCGTCGTGGTCATTCCGGTCTGAGGACCCGACCGGCCCAGGATGTGTCACCCGGCCCCGCCTGTTCGCAGGCGGGGCCGTACTTTGTCAGCCTGCTAGTCGGCGCCCCACCGGGGCGCCGAGTGTTCCGGGGTGCGGTCCCCGGAACCCGAGGAAGGACGGTCCCGTGACGGAGGAAGCACAGCTCCCCCCGGCCCCACAGGCAGCACAGGCGGTGTTCGGTGAGCGTTTTCCGGAGGTCGTCCGGTACGCGGAGCTGCTCGCGGACGCGGGTGTGAAGCGTGGCCTCATCGGGCCGCGCGAGGTGCCGCGGCTGTGGGAGCGCCACCTGCTGAACTGCGCCGTGCTCTCCGAGGCCGTGGCCGAGGGGGTGACTGTGTGCGACGTCGGTTCGGGTGCCGGGCTGCCCGGCATCCCGCTGGCGCTCGTTCGCCCGGACCTGCGGATCACGCTGCTCGAACCGCTGCTGCGGCGCACGACGTTTCTCCAGGAGGTCGTCGAACTGCTGGGGCTGGACCATGTGACGGTCGTCCGGGGGCGCGCGGAAGAGGTGCTGGGCAGTCTGCCTCCGGTGCATGTGGTCACTGCCCGGGCGGTCGCCCCGCTCGACCGTCTCGCGGGATGGGGGGTGCCGCTGCTGCGGCCGTACGGTGAGATGCTGGCCCTCAAGGGAGACACGGCCGAGGAGGAGCTTCGGGGAGCCCGGGCCGCGCTCAGCAAGCTGGGTGTGGTGGCGACCTCCGTGCTCCAGGTCGGCGAGGGGGTGGTCGATCCGCCGTCCACGCTGGTCAGGGTGGAGGTCGGGGAGAGTCCCGGCGGGGTGCGCTTTGCGGCCAAACGGGCGAAGGCCGCCCGGGCGGGTAGGCCGTCCAGGGGAACGCGGCGCCGGCGCTGAGCAAGGCTGTACTCCATAAAAACCGGCAAAACTACACATTCCGGAGTGTCGCGACGTGAGGAGGCGGATGTCGATGCATCGTGTTTCACGTGAAACGTCGCTCCTTGCTGCATGGAATCATCAGTCGCGGGCGTGCGGCTGCCGCGCCCCGTCACCGTGACCCGTTGTCCACAGGGGGGACTTCCGAGGCGGATTCATCCACAGGTGAGTCGCCCTCGCTGGTTCATGACCCCGGAAGCATGGCAGGCTCTGTTCATTGCGAGCCTGAAGTCGAGGAGAGTGAATCCTTGCGGTCCGACGCCAACTTCGCGGGGCCGATGACCGATCCGGTCCCCGGCCCCCGTACCGCTGAGCACGCTCAGGGGGTGACTGCCCCCGGAGTACCCGCCCACGAGGACGGTGTTTCACGTGAAACGCCGCCACCCATGCTCGACGCCGCCGACACCGGTGACACTCCGATCGGACGGGCCGCACAGGTCGCGGTCGAGGCGCTGGGGCAGGGCGGTGAACGCCTGCCCCGGCCGGAACAGACCCGTGTGATGGTGGTGGCCAACCAGAAGGGCGGGGTCGGCAAGACGACCACCACGGTCAATCTGGCCGCCTCCCTCGCGCTGCACGGCGCCCGGGTTCTCGTCGTGGATTTGGACCCCCAGGGCAACGCCTCCACGGCGCTGGGCATCGACCACCACTCCGATGTGCCGTCGATCTACGACGTGCTGGTGGAGAGCAAGCCGCTGTCCGAGGTCGTACAGCCGGTCCCGGATGTCGAGGGGCTGTTCTGCGCACCCGCGACGATCGACCTTGCCGGTGCGGAGATCGAACTGGTCTCGCTGGTGGCCCGGGAGAGCCGGCTGGAGCGCGCCATCTCGGCGTACGAGCAGCCGCTCGACTACATCCTGATCGACTGCCCGCCCTCGCTGGGGCTGTTGACGGTCAACGCGCTGGTCGCCGGAGCCGAGGTGCTGATCCCCATCCAGTGCGAGTACTACGCGCTGGAAGGACTGGGGCAGCTGTTGCGCAATGTCGACCTGGTGCGCGGCCACCTCAACCCGGATCTCCATGTCTCCACGATCCTGCTGACCATGTACGACGGTCGCACCCGGCTCGCCTCCCAGGTCGCGGACGAGGTCCGCAGCCACTTCGGGAACGAGGTCCTGCGCACCAGCATCCCCCGCTCCGTGCGCATCTCCGAGGCACCGAGCTACGGCCAGACGGTGCTGACCTACGACCCGGGATCCAGCGGTTCCCTCTCGTACCTCGAAGCGGCCCGGGAGATCGCCCTGCGCGGGGCCGGCGTGTACTACGACGGTCAGAACGCCCACGCCATGGGAGAGAATGCTCAGCAGAACGAGCTCGGCATGCCGGAGGGGACGCAGTGAGTGAACGACGTAGAGGACTGGGCCGCGGTCTGGGGGCGCTGATTCCCGCGGCTCCGCAGAGCACGGACCAGCAGGCCCCGTCCGTGGTTCCCGGAGCCGCCTCCCCGACCGCGGTGCCGGTTCTCACCCCGGACCGAGGTGTCGCCGCGGCCAAGGTCACCGCGCTGCCGCAGTCCCCTGTTTCCCGTGAAACCGAGATGGAGGATCTGGGACAGGGACACCCGGAGGAGACGCCGGCACCGGAGGCCACGGAGCCGGCGGGGGCGCATTTCGCCGAACTGCCGCTGGACACCATCACCCCGAACCCGCGTCAGCCCCGTGAGGTCTTCGACGAGGACGCGCTGGCGGAGCTGGTCACCTCCATCCAGGAAGTGGGCCTGCTCCAGCCCGTCGTGGTACGCCAGCTCGCGCCCGAGCGCTATGAGCTCATCATGGGCGAGCGCCGTTGGAGGGCGTGCCGGGAAGCCGGGCTGGACCGGATTCCCGCGATCGTCCGCGCCACCGACGACGAGAAGCTGCTGCTGGACGCGCTCCTGGAGAACCTGCACCGGGCTCAGCTGAACCCGTTGGAAGAGGCGGCGGCGTACGACCAGCTCCTCAAGGACTTCGCCTGCACGCACGACCAGCTGGCGGACCGCATCGGGCGCTCGCGCCCGCAGGTCTCCAACACCCTGCGTCTGCTCAAGTTGTCCACCCCGGTGCAGCGCCGGGTTGCCGCCGGGGTGCTGTCCGCGGGGCATGCGCGGGCCCTGCTGTCCGTCGAGGACTCAGAGGAGCAGGACCGGCTCGCCCACCGGATCGTGGCCGAGGGGCTGTCCGTGCGTGCCGTCGAGGAGATCGTGACCTTGATGGGTTCCCGGCCAGCAGGTCCGGCGAAGAGCAAGGGGCCCCGGGCGGGGAACCGGGTGTCGCCCGCCCTCACCGGCCTTGCCTCGCGGCTCTCGGATCGCTTCGAGACCCGGGTGAAGGTCGACCTGGGCCAGAAGAAGGGGAAGATCGTCGTCGAGTTCGCCTCGATAGAGGATCTGGACCGGATTCTGGAAAGCATGGCACCGGGCGAGGGGCGGGTCTTTGAATCCGACCCCGAGGGCCAGGAGGGCGCCTCCGGCGAGGAGTGAGGCCGGACGACCCGAGGGCGGGCCGCGCGACCGGACGAGATGTCACCGGCGCGCGGCCCGCCCTTTGTCCTGCAGCGGTTTCCGAGATGTGCCCGACTGGATACGATGCGATCACGACGGAAGTGAGGAACAGCTTCATGGGGCGTCGGCTCGTACCACTCACGCTGGACAATCTCCCGGACATCCCCAAGCGCTGCCGCTCCTGTGTCTTCTGGGAGCTCGACCCGGTGAGCGGTGACGCCGCGGTCAAGGCCGGCCGGCCGGAGCTGGAGAAGGAAGCCTGGATCTCGGCGGTCCTGCTGGAGTGGGGTTCCTGCGGCCGGGTGGTGTACGTCGACGAGGTGCCGGTCGGATTCGTGCTGTACGCGCCGCCCGCCTATGTCCCCCGGGCCACGGCATTTCCCACGAGCCCCGTCTCCCCCGACGCCGTGCAGCTGATGACGGCCTGGATCATTCCCGGTTACCAGGGCCAGGGGCTCGGCAGGGTGATGGTGCAGACCGTCGCCAAGGATCTGCTGCGGCGCGGGTTCAAGGCCATCGAGGCGTTCGGTGACGCGCGGTGGACCGAGCCGTCCTGTGTGCTTCCTGCGGACCATCTGCTGGCGGTCGGGTTCAAGACCGTACGGCCGCACCCGCGTTTTCCGCGGCTGCGGCTGGAGTTGAGGACGACGCTCTCCTGGAAGGAGGATGTCGAGATGGCGCTGGACCGGCTGCTCGGTGCCGTACAGAAGGAGCCCGCGCTCCGGCCGTTGTGAAACACCGCAGGGCCCACCCCCGGGGGTGGGCCCTGCGGTGTCGCGGTGTTCCACGCAAGATGTTTCACGTGGAACGGTGGCACGTCGGCCACCGGCGGCGGGTCAGCCGAGGAAGTCCTCCAGGTCGCGCACGATCGCGGCCTTGGGCTTGGCGCCGACGATGGTCTTGGCGACCTCGCCGCCCTGGTAGACGTTCAGCGTCGGGATCGACATGACGCCGTACTTGGCGGCGGTGGCCGGGTTCTCGTCGATGTTCAGCTTGACGACCTGGATCTTGTCGCCGTGCTCCGCGGCGATCGCCTCGAGGGACGGGGCGATCTGGCGGCACGGTCCGCACCAGGCGGCCCAGAAGTCGACCAGGACGGGCTTGTCGCTCTTGAGGACGTCCTCGTCGAACGTCGCGTCGGTCACGTGCTTGAGGTCGCCGGCCATGGCGTTCTCCTTGGGTTGCTCTGTCGGTGAGGGAGAGGACTGGGTGGATCAGACCGCGGCGGCTGCGGTCTTCTCCGGCTCCGGGGTGTGCTCCTCGGAGGTGTCGGTGAGGGCGGCGAGGTAGCGCTCGGCGTCCAGGGCCGCGGAGCAGCCGGTACCGGCGGCGGTGATCGCCTGGCGGTAGGTGTGGTCCACCACGTCTCCGGCGGCGAAGACGCCGGGGAGGTTGGTGCGGGTGGAGGGGGACTCCACCTTGAGGTAGCCCTCGTCGTCCAGGTCGAGCTGCTCGGTGAACAGCTCGGTGCGCGGGTCGTGGCCGACCGCGATGAACAGACCGGTCACGGGCAGCTCGCGGGTCTCGCCGGTCTTGGTGGAGCGCAGCGTGAGCCCGGAGAGCTTCTGCTCCCCGTGGATCTCGGCGACCTCGCTGTCGTACGCGAATGTGATCTTCGGGTCGGCGAAGGCGCGCTCCTGCATGGCCTTGGAGGCCCGCAGGGTGTCGCGGCGGTGCACGATCGTGACGGACTTGGCGAACCGGGAGAGGAAGGTCGCTTCCTCCATCGCGGTGTCGCCGCCACCGACGACGGCGATGTCCTGGTCCTTGAAGAAGAAGCCGTCACAGGTGGCGCACCAGGAGACACCGCGGCCGGACAGCTCGTCCTCGCGCGGCAGGCCCAGCTTGCGGTGCTGCGAGCCGGTGGACACGATCACCGTGCGGGCCTTGTGCACGGTGCCCGCCGAGTCGGTCACGGTTTTGATGTCACCGGCCAGGTCGACGGCGGTGATGTCGTCCGGGACCAGCTCCGCGCCGAAGCGCTCGGCCTGGGCGCGCATGTTGTCCATCAGGTCCGGCCCCATGATGCCGTCGCGGAAGCCGGGGAAGTTCTCCACGTCGGTGGTGTTCATCAACGCGCCACCGGCCGTGACCGAGCCCTCGAAGACAAGCGGCTTCAGGGAGGCGCGCGCGGTGTACAGCGCCGCGGTGTATCCCGCCGGCCCGGAGCCGATGATGATCACGTTACGGACGTCGCTCACGGGTGTGTTCCTCGTCTCTGCCGACTGCGTCCGGGGTCCTTGCCTGTGTCCCTGGCAGTCCGCCGTGGACACTCACCCCACCCAACGGATCCTAAGGGGCGAGCATTCCCGTCGGCGCCCCGCGGCCCCGAGCCGTAGGTCCCGGCCGGCTGCCGCGAGGTCAGCGGCGCTGATCTCAGCGGCGCGGGTAGCTGCGGCTGAGCAGGATGTCCCCGGACTGGCCCGAGGAGGTCCCGACGCATGCGGCGTCCACCACATAGGCGTCGACGCGCGTTGCGTCATCCCGGTGCGGCAGCACGACGATGTAGGCCGCCTTCCCCTCGAAGACGTCTTCCTCGGCGGCGATCGGCTCGGCCATGCTGTCGATGCCGTTACGGACACAGGGGGGAACGGCCACTCCGCGCAGCGGGTTGGGCGGGCTCGTCTGCGTCCCGACGGTGCCGGACGGCGCCTGCTCGGGCGCGCTGTCCGCCAGCAACTGCTCTACGCGTCCCTCCAGTGCGGCCGCGTTCAGACCGTCGGCGGTGCGGCTGGCCGAGTCGGTCGCGAGGGACCTGCCCGCGGCGGCGTCGTTCTCGCCGGAGGGGGCGAGGGACTGCACGAGGACCGCGCCGCCGATACCGAAGCCGAAGACCGCGGCCGCGCCGAGCACGGCGCGCCGCCAGCGACGGGCTCGCGGACGCCCGCCGGGGCCGGTGCTGTCGTGGCGGTGACTCCACGGCCGGCGCGACGAGCGGGAGTGGCGGGAGACGTCCGGGTGCCCGGCACGGTCAACGGAGTCCGGTTCCACGGGGCGTGTCCCGGGCAGCGCACCGGTTTCACGTGAAACGGGTCGCTGTTCACCGGAGGCGTCGTCGTCGGGACAGGTTCCACGTGAAACCGCCTCGGGGGCGGTCGAGTCGAGAAGCGCCTCCGCCGCGAGAGCGGCGTCAATCCGCCCGGCCACGTCGTCGGGCATCCGGGCCGGACCGGGCAGGGTCCCGAGGAGAGCCCGGATCTCCTCCAGGGAGGATCCGACCTCCGCGCACAGTTCGCAGTCCGCCATGTGGTTCCGGACCTCGACGGTGCGCTCGGGGGCCAGCAGCCCTTCCGTGAGCGCGGAAATCTCCGCCACATCCGGGTGCTCGTCCGTGCCCGTTGTGGATGTCACGCCAGCTCGCCTCCCTTCACGGCATCCGTATCCCTCGAACCTGCCGCCGGTGGGACGGATGTCCCCTGCGGGCGGTTCCTTCCCTGTTTCGGTTCCGTACTATCCAGCCGCCCGGCGCGCAGATGCGTCAGCAACGGCAGGAGTCTGGCCCGGCCGCGGGCGCAGCGGCTCTTGACGGTCCCGCTGGGGACATCGAGGACGCGGGCGGCCTCGGCCACCGGATAACCCTGCATGTCGACGAGGACCAGGGCGGCGCGCTGGTCGGCGGGCAGGGTGCGGAGGGCCGTGATGAGTTCGCGGTGGAGGTCGCTCCGCTCGGCGGGGGCGTCAGCGGCCTCGTGGGGCTCCAGGAGATGCTCCAGCTGCTCCGCCTCCGCGATGGGCGAGGTGCGGCGGGAGGCGGCCTTGCGGGCCCGGTCGAGACAGGCGTTGACGGTGATGCGGTGCAGCCAGGTCGTGACGGCCGACTGCCCGCGGAAGGTGTGGGCGGCCCGGTAGGCGGAGACGAGAGCGTCCTGTACGGCGTCGGCGGCCTCCTCGCGGTCGCCGAGCGTGCGCAGGGCGACGGCCCAGAGCCGGTCGCGGTGGCGGCGGACGATCTCGGAGAAGGCGTCCGGGTCCCCGTCGACATGCCGGGCGAGGAGTTCCTTGTCCGTCGCCGAACCGAGCGGCGCGTCGCCCACGTCGAACCCCTCCCCTCCGTCTCGGCTCCGGCTCAGCCTGTCACAGTGATCTCGGAGATGCCGCCCCGGAACTGGCCGGAGGAGCTGTCCGGGGCCAGCTCGGTGATGTGGATGAGCACATAACGGGTACGGACGGGCTCGTCGGTGTTTATCTCGAGCGAGCTGCCGATCTGCTTCGGCCGGCTCAGCCGCTCGGAGAACTCGTCGGCCGACGCGGGAGCCGAGGCCGACTCGGGCGCCGCCAGCACCTCGGCCGTCTGGCCGCTGCGGTACATGCTGACGTTCAGCCCCGTCACCTCCTGCACGCGGCCCAGGTCGACGATCAGGCCGCTGCCCTCCTTGCGGTTGGGGAGATTGCCGAAGTTGGCGTAGCCCTTGTAGTGCGGCGTGATCCAGGCGGTCGCGCGGTCGCCGTCGATGGCGTTCGGCACGTCCTCCGCGGCCACGGGCGGGCCGAGCGGCGCGTACTCGGTGGCGTCGGAGATCTTGAGCGGGGAGCCCTTCTCCTGCTGCTTGCCGGCGCCCCCGCCGTCGCCCCCGGGCTGTTCCGTGTCACCCGACGTCTGCTGGTCCCGGTCCATCAGGATGCTGGCCACCTGCCAGCTGCCGAGCCCCAGCGCGGCGATGAGCAGCGCGGACACCGTCCACTTCAGCGCCTTGCCGGTGCGGGTCTGGAGCGGCGGCGGAGGAGTCACCACGGGCGCGGCCGGGGGATGGACGGTGCCGCGCGCCGGGGACTGCGCGTACGAGTTCGCCGAGGGGTAGGTCGGCGGCTGGTAGGTCGGGGTGGCGAAGGAGGGCTCCGGGGGCCGGATGCGGGGCAGTGCTGCCACGGCCTTGGACAGCTCCTCCGGGGTGGTGCAGGGCTGCTCGGCGCGCAGCGGGGTGGAGCCGTTGTTCGCCAGCGCCCGCATGGCCAGCTCGGCGAGCCCGCGGTGGACGCCCGCCCGTACCTGGTCCGGGGCGATCAGGCCGACGCCCTTGGGCAGCCCGGACAGCCCGTAGGCGTCCTCCTCGTACGGCCAGCGCTGGGTGAGGGCGGCGTACAGCAGTGCGCCGATCGCCTCCGTGTCCGTGCGCTGCGGGTGCTCCGTGGCGACGCCGCGGAGCGCGGCCATGACGGCGAGCCCGCGGATGCGGTACTGGCCGGAGTCGGTGCGCAGCACGGATCCGGGGGTGAGCCGGAGGTGGGAGAGGCCTTCGCGGTGGGCGGCGGCCATGGCCTGGGAGACCTGGGAGACGAGCTGATAGGCGTCGTACGGCTCCATGGGGCCGGAGGCGAGGACGGCGGTCAGCTCGGTGGCGTCCGGAAGCCACTCGTGGACGACGTAGACGAGATCGTCCTCCTCGACGGCGTCCAGCACCTGTACGAAGCGGGGGTCGCCCAGCAGGGCGGCGGAGCGGGCGGCGGCGAGCACCGGGCGGGATCTGGGGTGGCCGGCGGGCAGTACGTGCACGCCCACCGCACGGCGCAGCTTCTCGTCGACCGCACGCCAGCTGCTGAAGCCGTCCAGACGGGTGAGGCACTCCTCCAGCCGGTACCGTCCGGCGAGCTTGTGCCCGCTGTGCAGCTCCGGTGGCTCCAGTCCGGCCACGTCCGTGCCGCCGGGCTCGGCCTCCCCCGCCCCGTTCGGCTCCGTGCCGGTCTTGTCCTGCTCCTCCACCCCGTCGGACGTGGCCTCGCCCGTTCGGGCGGTCAGCGGCTTGTCGCCGCCGGTGTCTGCCACTCCGACGGCAGCCGTGCTCCGTTCCGCCACCGTCGCTCCTGCCTCCCCATCCGTTGCACGCCGGTCCACCACAGCAAAGCAATTGTGCCCACAGTCCGTCCGTATGCACGACACGCGGTCCCGGACGATGGTTGTCCGCAGGTCATCTGCCGAGACGGCCGCGGACCATGCCCACCATGGCGGTCAGCTCCTCCACCCGCATCCGCTTGGCGGCCAGGAAAAAGACCCCGAAGAGGACGACGCTGCCTCCGGCGAGGGCCGCGAGCGATCCGGTGGCGCCCTGGCCGAGAGCCCGGGTGATGCCGTATCCGGCCGCCCACGCGGCGGCGGCCGCGGGCAGGGCCGCCCCGATCAGGCGCGCGTACGACCGCACCACCCGGCGCCCGTCCAGATCGCCGCCGAGCCGCTTCTTGAGGCGCTTCCAGGCCACGCCTACCCCGATGGCGTACGCCAATCCGTAGGAGGCGGCCATGCCGGTCACGACCCAGCGGGGCGGGAGCACCAGGAAGCACAGGCCGGAGGCGGCGGCGTTCATCGCGGCGACGATCACCGTGTTGTAGAAGGGCGTGCGGGTGTCCTCGTAGGCGTAGAAGCCGCGGAGGACCACGTACTGGATCGAGTACGGGATGAGGCCGAGGCCGAAGGCCATCAGGACGTAGCCGATGTTGCGGGCGCCGGACTCCCCCGAGCCCGCGTACAGCAGCGAGGTGATGGGGACGCCCAGCGCGAGGAACGTGAAGGCGCAGGGGACGATCGCGACCGCGGAGGTCCGCAGCCCGTAGGAGATGTCGTCGCGCACCGCGCCGGCGTCGCCGTCGCTGGCGGCGCGCGAGATCCGGGGGAGGACGGCGGTCATCACGGAGACCGTGATGATGGCCTGCGGCATCTGCCAGAGCAGCAGGGCGTAGTTGTAGGCGGTGATGCCCGTGCCGGTGTGGCCCTGGTCCTCGGCGGTCGAGCCGGCCCAGGTGGCCAGCTGGGTGACGACGACCATGCCGATCTGGTTGGCGAGGACGAAGAAGAAGGTCCACTTCGCCAGCCGGGCCGCCTTGCCCAGGCCGTGCCCGCGCCAGTCGAAGCGGAGCCGGAAGCGGAAGCCCGCGGCCCGCAGGTACGGGATCATGGCCAGCGCCTGGACGGCGAGGCCGAGCAGCGTCCCGATGCCGAGCAGCCGCACGCCCTCCGGCGTCATCGTCCCGGCGTCGAGCCCGGACTCGGTGAAGCTGCCGAAGGCCCAGATGAAGGAGCCGAAGGTGGCGATGATGACGATGTTGTTGAGGACCGGGGTCCACATCATGGCGCCGAAGTGGCCCCGCGCGTTCAGCACCTGCCCGAGCACCACGTGCAGGCCCATGAAGAACATCGTGGGCAGGCAGTAGCGGGCGAAGGCGACCGCGACGTCCATCTGCTCCGGATCGGAGGCGATGGACGGCGACATCATGCGGATGAAGACGGGGGCGGCCAGCACGCAGACGGTGGTCACCCCGGCGAGCAGCACGATGACCACGGTCAGCAGGCGGTTGGCGTACGCCTCGCCGCCGTCGTCGTCGTTCTTCATGGCCCGGACGAGCTGGGGGATGAAGACGGCGTTCAGGGCACCGCCGCCGACGAGGACGTAGATCATCGTCGGCAGGGTGTTGGCGACCTGGTAGGTGTCGTTCAGCGTGCCGACGCCGATGGCGGCGGCCATGACCAGGGTCCGCAGAAAGCCGGTCAGCCGGGAGACGAGCGTGCCCGCGGCCATCACGGCACTCGACTTCAGCAGGCCGGCGGCCCGGCCGGTGCCCTTTCTCGGCGGTTCGGCGGCCGGCTCGGGAGCCGGGACGGGGACCTGCTGCGGGGCGGGCTCGGCCGCCGTCGCCGTCGGGTCGGGACCGGAGAAGGGCGGAGCCGGCGGGGCGGGCGGAGTCTCCGCGGACGCGGGCTGCGGCGGGCGGTGCGGGTCGTACGGCTGCTGCTGGTCCCGGTAGAGGTGCGCGAACGCGTCCGGCGGGCCCTGCGGCTGCTGCTCCGGTCCGGGCGCCGGGGGCCACTGCCCCGCCGCCGCTTGCGGGCCCGGGGTGTGCGGGGGCGCGGGGCTGCCGGCCGCGGGGCCGTGGGCGCCGTACGGGGCGGCGTCCCGGGGCGCGGAGCCGTGGGAAGTGTCGCGGGGCGCGGAGCCGTAGGGGGCGGAGTCGTGGTGTGTCGGCGGCGTCGGCGCCGGGCCGTGCGGGCCGGGGTTCCGCGGCGCGGAGCCGTACGGGGCGGTGCTCTGCCGGTCCGTGCCGTAGGGCGTCTCGCGCGGGTCCGGACCGTAGGCGGAGGTGTCCCGGGCGGGCGTGCCGTGGGGGGCGTCCTGCGCGGGCGGGCCGTACGGGTCCGTGGGCTGGGCGTCGGGGGCGGGCGGGCCGTACGGGGCCGAGGGCCGAGCGCCGGGCGCGGGTGTGCCGGGGGCCCGCGGCGGTTCGTACGGCGGGTAGGGGGCGCTGCCGTACGGGGGCTGTGGCTCGGGGCCCTGCGTCTCCGCGGCCGGAGGGGGCGGTGGCGTCGGCTGGCCCGCCGGGTCACCGCCCGGCTGCCGGCCGTGGTCACCGTCGTACGGCGCGTTCATCGCCACCCCACCTCATCGCCCCGGGCCGACCGGCCCGGACATCCGTCAACGCTCCACCTTCTCACCCGTGCCGGCACCGCCGCCGTTCTCCCGGCCGGTGTCCGCCCGCCGGCCCTCCGGCCGGTCCGACGGCGCCGCCCCGTTTCCGGTTTCCGCGGCAGGGGCCCCGGGGGGTTCCTCGGGCGGCCGGGCCGGTTCCGTGTCCGGTTCTGTGTCCGGTCCTGTGTCCGACTGTTGTCCGGAGGGCTCGTCCGCGTGCGCTGCCTCTGCGTGCGCTGCCTCCGCGGACGGCTTCTCCGCGGCGGAGGCGCTGTCGGACGGTTCCGTGTCGGACGGTTCCCTGCCGGAAGGGGCCGCGTCCTCGGAAGGTGCCTCGGCTCCGGCGGGCTCCGCCGTGGACTCCTCCGTGGACTCCTCCGTCCCGGCGGGCTCCGCCGCCGGCTCTGCGTCCCGCTCCGCCCCGGCTGGCTCCGCGGCCCCGGAGGTGCTCGCGGGCTCACCGGAAGCCGTGGTCCCGGCGGGCTCCCCGGGTGCGCCGGCCGCCGCCTCGGCCGCCGCGGACGTCCCGCCCGCCGCCTCCGCGGACGAGACGGAAGCACGCCGCTTGCGCTGCGTGTACATGCGGATCCCCGCGAGGACCGTGAGCAGCACACCGCCCGCGATGACGAGCATGACGGTCGAGGTGATCTCGGTGACGTTCACCTGGAACGACATCGGCGCCCCGTAGGGCCTGCCGTCCTCGGTGTAGAGCTGCGCCTCGACCCAGACGAGCCCGTTGGCGTTCGCCGTGGTGTCGAACTTCACCGACTGGCTGTGTCCGCCGTCGATCTCCACGGGCTGGGCCTCGCCCGGGTCGAGCCGGTGCGGAGAGGCGGAGCGCAGGACCAGCTTGAGGCCCTCGACACCCTGGACCAGATTGTTCTGCACCGTCACGGGGATCGACGCGCTGCGTCCGGAGAGCGTCTGCTTCGACTTCTGGATCAGCTGGACGCCCTGGGTGAGGTCCGTCAGATGGTCCGCCACGGAGTCCCGGAACGCGGCGGCCTCCTCGGAATCGCCGCGCCACGACGTGGACATCTGGCGGAGCATCGCGGTGCCGAACGGCGTCACCACCCGGTCCGGCTCGGACAGGATGACCTGGAACCGGGTGAGCGCGTCCTGGGTCCGCTGGATCTCCTCGAAGGCCTCGCGCGGCAGCTCCTGCTTGCGCAGCGACGACGGATAGGAGCCGCTGCCGGGGACCTGGGTGGACGCACGGGGGTCGGACGGTTCCTCGACGGCGTCCCCGAGGTCGATCGGCTCCGTCCAGCGGCCCGCGTCCAGGGCCCGTACGGCTTGGGCCATCGCCTGGGCCTGCCCGGCGGTCGGCATGCGCTGCGGCGCGACGACGACGCTGCGCTCCTTGCCCGGCACCTGCTGCGTGATCATCAGCGTCTGGGCGAGGAACTCCTGAACGGCGAGAGTGGAGTTCTCCGCCCGGGACAGGTCGCCCTGGAAGGCGGTGGAGAGGCGGGCGTCCGCGACCAGGGCGGTGTTGCCGCCGCCGATGGGCCGGGCCGCGGTGGGGGTGTAGGAGAGGTTCCCGGTCTCGCGGATGCTGTCGCTGCGCGTGATGACGTTGTGGGCACCGGCGGAGGTGGCGACGTCGACGACGGAGGTGTCGACGGCCCCGTTGACGGGCCAGGCGAAGTCGGTCCGCGGCTGCCGGTGCAGGATCGTCTTCACCGTGGTCGCGGCCAGGTCGGTGGCGGGCTTGAGGTGGCCGATCGCACCGGACACCTCCTTGCCGCGGTGCGCGAGCGAGGCGATGTCGGGATCGGCGAAGGGCAGCGCCACCAGCTCTCGGCCCTCGACGGCGCGCTGGAGGTCCGACAGCCACTGCTTGGCGAGGGCCTGGTTCTTGCCCTCCGTGGTGGAGCCGTCGGGGTGCTCGACCTTGTAGTCCTTGGTCATCGTCTCGACACTGGCGAGCAGGTCCGGGTCGATCACCCAGGTGACGGGCAGATCCTCGCCGAGGGCCACCAGCTGCTGGAGCCGGCCGCCGGGGGCCAGCTCCTTCGCCAGCTCGTCGTTACGGAACCGGGGCGTCTGCTCCCGGCCGCTGTCGGACTCCGTCTGTGCCGTCAGATGGGGGGTCGAGATCAGCGGCCACATGAAGCCGACCTTCGTCCGCTTCGAGGTCTTCTCCGGCTGCCAGGGGAGGAAGGTCCGCTCGATGCCGAGTACCTGCTCGTACGCCTGGCCGGAGGCCTTCCCGCTGAGGGAGACACCGAGCTGGTAGACGCCGGGGTTCCCGAGGTCCAGCTCGTCCGCGGGGACCTTCACCTCGAAGGCACGGGTGATGCCGGTGGCCAGCGTGCCGAGTTTCACGTCGTACCTGCCGCCCACCGGCTGTCCGTCCGCGCCGTACGAGTAGCCGGTCCGCTTCGCCGCGGACTCCAGGGCGCTCCGGCTGCCGACCGAGGGACCGCTGCGCAGGTCGACCCGGGCGTCGGCGATCGTGCTCCGGCCCTCGTTGGTGACGCTGCCCCTGACGGTGATCGTGTCGTCCTCGTCCGGGGACACCGGGGTCAGCGAATCGATCGCCACGTCCACGGTGCGCGAGCCCCCGGGCGAGGGCGCCGCCTGGGCCGCCGCGGCGGCGGGAAGCTGTGCCGGGCCCGCGAGGAGGGGCGCCGCTGTCAGGACCGCGGCGGCTCGCCACAGCCACCGGCGGGCAGGAGCGGAACTCGTCTCCTGGAATGCTGCCGCGTCGGCCACGCGCTCGCCCGTCCTCGTTCGTCGTCGGTGGTGGTCGTCGGAAGTGCGTCCACGCATGGTAACGAGGAGCGCGGGCGCGAAGTGCTGGGGTTCGCCTCTCAAGATCGGCCGCGCGGGCGGGATACGGGAAGCGGGGGCCACCGGGGCCGCCGGGGCCACGTACCCTGGTCTGTCGTGCCGAACGCGAAGAATGACAGCCTCGACCCGCAGACCCCGCGGACCGCCCAGCCGGCGCACGCGCTCAGCCAGGCGCAGCGCCGTGCGGTGAGTGAGCTTCTGCGGGTGTCCCCCGTCGCCGACGACCTGGCGCGCCGATTCCAGGAGGCCGGGCACACGCTCGCCCTGGTCGGCGGTTCCGTCCGGGACGCGCTGCTGGGGCGGCTCGGCAACGACCTGGACTTCACCACGGACGCCCGCCCGGATGACGTACTGAAGATCGTGCGGCCGTGGGCGGACTCGGTCTGGGAGGTCGGCATCACCTTCGGGACGGTCGGCTGCCGCAAGGGCGACTTCCAGATCGAGGTGACGACCTACCGCTCCGAGGCGTACGACCGCACCTCCCGCAAGCCCGAGGTGTCCTACGGCGACTCGATCGAGCAGGACCTGGTCCGCCGGGACTTCACGGTCAACGCCATGGCGGTCGCACTGCCCGAGAAGGAGTTCGTCGACCCGCACGGCGGGCTGGACGATCTCGCCGCCCGGACCCTGCGCACCCCGGGCACGCCGCAGGAGTCGTTCTCCGACGACCCGCTGAGGATGATGCGCGCGGCGCGCTTCGCGTCCCAGTTGGACTTCGAGGTCGCGCCGGAGGTCGTCGCCGCGATGACGGAGATGGCGGACCGGATCGGGATCGTCTCGGCGGAGCGGGTGCGGGACGAACTGAACAAGCTGCTGCTGGGCGGCCACCCGCGGAAGGGGTTGCGGCTGCTGGTCGACACCGGGCTGGCCGGACATGTGCTGCCCGAGCTTCCGGCGCTGCGCCTGGAGAGCGACGAGCATCACCGTCACAAGGACGTCTACGAGCACTCCCTGACGGTGCTGGAACAGGCCGTCGCGCTGGAGGACGACGGGCCGGACCTGGTGCTGCGGCTGGCCGCCCTGCTGCACGACATCGGGAAGCCGAAGACCCGGCGGTTCGAGAAGGACGGCCGGGTCTCCTTCCACCACCACGAGGTGGTCGGCGCCAAGATGACCAAGGCGCGGATGACCAAGCTCAAGTACTCCAGCGAGATGATCAAGGACGTCTCGCGCCTCGTCGAGCTGCATCTGCGCTTCCACGGCTACGGGATGGGCGAGTGGACCGATTCGGCGGTCCGCCGCTACGTACGGGACGCCGGGCCGCTGCTGAACCGGCTGCACAAGCTGACCCGCTCCGACTGCACGACGCGGAACAAGAAGAAGGCGAACGCGCTCTCCCGGGCGTACGACGGGCTGGAGGAGCGCATCGCGAGGCTCCAGGAGCAGGAGCAGCTCGACGCGATCCGGCCGGATCTGGACGGCAACGAGATCATGGAGATCCTCGGTGTGCCGCCGGGCCCCGCAGTCGGGAAGGCGTACCGGCATCTGCTGGAGCTGCGGCTGGAGAACGGGCCGATGGAGCGCGACGCCGCGGTGGCGGCGCTCAAGGAATGGTGGGCGGAGCAGGACGGCTGACACCGCCGCCCGCCCCGCCTGCGGGCTGCTGCCCCGTCGCCGTTCCCGGCCCCTGGCTCCTGCTGCCCGGTGTCAGGGGCGGCAGGCGCCAGGGCTCGGTGCGGGCGTCGCGTCTGCTGCGCGTCCGGTCATGAGCCGCGTTTCACACGGGCCGTGTTTCACGTGAAACAGGCCCGCGCCTGTGTACGCGCACTCACGTCCCCGTCCCCACCCTCGTCTCCGGCACGCCGTACCCACGTGCGCCGTCACCCTCGTGCGCGTCACGCCCGCGCCGACGTGTCCGTGCCCGCTCACGTGTCCGCGCCCACCCATGTGCCCGTGTCCGCGCCCGCACCCCACGTACTCCGCACCCCACGTGCCCGTGCCACGCGCCCATGTGCCCGTGCCCATGCGCCCGTGCCCGCGCTTGGCGCTCAGGGTGCCGTCACTCCCGTGTCCCGTCGCCCGGGGTGCGCCGTGTTTCACGTGAAACACCGCCGCGCCGCTCCCCCTCCCCGTGGTGCGGCCTGCCCATGGCGACAGCCACCGCCGCGTACACCAGAGCCACCACACCGACGAGCGCAGCGGACCGGCCGTCGGGCGGGAGTATCAGTGCCGCGAAGCCCGCTGCCGCGACGAAGGCGATGTTGAAGAGCATGTCGTAGAGCGAGAACACCCGCCCGCGATAGGCGTCGTCGACCGTGGACTGCACCACCGTGTCCGTGGCGATCTTCGCGCCCTGGGTGGCGGCGCCCAGGACGAACGCGGCGGCCAGGACGGGCCCCGGGGCGAAGGTCAGCCCGAGGGCCGGTTCCAGTACGGCGGCGGCCGCGGCACAGGCCACGATCCAGCCGCGCGGCCCCAGCCGGCCCGCCGCCCAGGGGGTGAGCACGGCGGCAGCGAAGAAGCCCGCCCCGGAGAGCGTCACCGCGAGCCCGAGCAGAGCCATCCCGTCGGATGTCGAAGCGTCTTCCGGGCCGGCGCCGGGACCGCTCCAGGCATAGCGGCAGAGCATCAGCACCATGACGGTCAGCGCCCCGTAGCAGAACCGCATCAGGCCCATCGCGGCCAGCGCGCGGGACGCGGGGCGGCGTTCCGCCAGATGGGCCAGTCCGGCCGCCAGCCCCCGTGCCGTACCGGAGACGGCTGCCCGGAGCCCCGGCCGCTGCCGGCCCGGTTCGGGGCCCAGGAGTTCCCGTGCGAGCCGCAGAGCCGCCAGGGCGGCGCTCAGATACAGGGCGGCGCCCAGCAGGACGACGGCGGCGTCCGACGATCCGCCGGCCAGCCGCACCATGAAGGCCAGCCCGCCGCCCGCCGTCGCCGCGAGCGTTCCCGCCGTGGGGGAAAGGGAGTTGGCGGTCACCAGCCGCTCCTCGTCCACCACCCGGGGCAGCACGGCCGACAGGCAGGCGAGGACGAAGCGGTTGACGGCCGTCACCGACAGCGCCGAGGCGTAGAAGAGCCAGTCGGGCAGCCCCGCGACGATCAGCAGGGCGGTGAGTCCGGCGAGCACGGCGCGCAGCAGGTTGCCGTACAGCAGGATCTGCCGGCGGCTCCAGCGGTCCAGGAACACGCCCGCGAACGGGCCGATCAGCGAGTACGGCAGCAGCAGCACGGCCATGGCCGAGGCGATGGCCGCCGGTGACGCCTGGCGTTCGGGGGAGAAGACGACGTAGGCGGCGAGCGCCACCTGGTAGACGCCGTCGGCGGACTGGGACAGCAGCCGCACGGCCAGCAGCCGGCGGAAGTCGCGCAGCCGCAGCAGTACGAGCAGATCACGCGCAACGGCCATGGGGCACAGCCTCACACAGCGGCGGCCCCGCACAACCAGGGGCCGCCCACGGAGGGACGAACGCACGGACCCCGGGCGGTGTCGCCCGGGGTCCGTGCTGGGAAGCGGTTCAGCGCGGGGTCAGCGCTCGACCTCGCCCCGGATGAACTTCTCGACGTTCTCGTGTGCCTCGTCGTCGAAGTACTGCACCGGCGGGGACTTCATGAAGTACGAGGACGCGGAGAGGACGGGGCCGCCGATGCCCCGGTCCTTGGCGATCTTCGCGGCGCGGAGCGCGTCGATGATGACACCGGCGGAGTTCGGGGAGTCCCACACCTCGAGCTTGTACTCCAGGTTCAGCGGGACGTCACCGAACGCGCGGCCCTCCAGGCGCACATAGGCCCACTTGCGGTCGTCCAGCCAGGCGACGTAGTCCGACGGGCCGATGTGGACGTTGTTCTCGCCCATGTCGCGGTCGCGGATCTGGGAGGTGACGGCCTGCGTCTTGGAGATCTTCTTGGACTCCAGGCGCTCGCGCTCGAGCATGTTCTTGAAGTCCATGTTGCCGCCGACGTTCAGCTGCATCGTGCGGTCCAGGATGACGCCCCGGTCCTCGAACAGCTTGGCCATCACCCGGTGCGTGATGGTCGCGCCGACCTGCGACTTGATGTCGTCACCGACGATCGGGACACCGGCCTCGGTGAACTTGTCCGCCCACTCCTTGGTGCCCGCGATGAACACCGGGAGGGCGTTGACGAAGGCGACCTTCGCGTCGATGGCGCACTGGGCGTAGAACTTCGCGGCGTCCTCGGAGCCCACCGGCAGGTAGCAGACGAGCACGTCGGCGCGGGTGTCCTTGAGCACCTGCACGACGTCGACCGGGGCCTCGTCGGACTCCTCGATGGTCTGCTGGTAGTACTTCCCCAGCCCGTCCATGGTGTGCCCGCGCTGCACCGGCACCCCGGTGGACGGGACGTCGCAGATCTTGATGGTGTTGTTCTCACTGGCGCCGATGGCGTCGGAGAGATCGAGGCCGACCTTCTTGGCGTCGACGTCGAAAGCGGCCACGAACTCGACGTCACGCACGTGGTAGTCGCCGAACTGCACATGCATCAGACCCGGGACACGGCTGTCCGGGTCGGCGTCCTTGTAGTACTCGACGCCCTGCACCAGCGAGGCGGCGCAGTTGCCCACGCCGACGATGGCTACGCGAACCGAACCCATTCCGGTTGCTCCCCTTGTGTTCTCGACGAAGCCCAGCTGACTGCGGGGCCTCACTTGGTGGTGTCGTCGGACGGATCCGGCCGGGAGCTACCCCGGTCCCGGGGCAGGCCGCCCGTGCTTTCCGATGGATCGTGGGACCGCCGTGAGGCGCCCCGCCCCCCGGCCCGCTCGCTCTCGATGAGCTCGTTCAGCCAGCGGACCTCGCGCTCAACGGACTCCATCCCGTGCCGCTGGAGCTCGAGTGTGTAGTCGTCCAGCCGCTCCCGGGTGCGGGCCAGCGAGGCACGCATCTTGGCGAGACGCTCCTCCAGCCTGCTGCGGCGCCCTTCGAGCACCCGCATCCGAACCTCGCGCGAGGTCTGTCCGAAGAAGGCGAAGCGGACTCCGAAGTGCTCGTCCTCCCAGGCGTCCGGCCCGGTCTGCGCGAGCAGCTCCTCGAAGTGCTCCTTTCCCTCGGCGGTCAGCCGGTAGACGATCTTCGCCCGGCGGCCGGCGAGGGTGGCGGCGAGCGCGTCCTCCGGTGCGCTGCCCGGCTCCTCGATCAACCATCCCTGCCCGACCAGCGTCTTGAGGCAGGGGTAGAGGCTGCCGTAGCTGAAGGCGCGGAACACGCCCAGCGAGGTGTTGAGCCGCTTCCGCAGCTCATAGCCGTGCATGGGGGATTCGCGGAGAAGCCCGAGGACGGCGAACTCGAGGACGCCGGAGCGTCTGCTCATCCTTCGCCTCCCCTGTTTCCTGTGCGTCTCGCCGGTCCCGTATCCGCTCGATGTATCGAAGCGATACATCCAGACGATAGAACGGCCACCGGTCCGCGACAAGGGCCCCACCCGTGAACGGCGTCACATCACTGTTTCGGCACAGGCGAGTTGGGATGTTTATGGGTAATGTCCGCACGCGGCGGGTTTTGTTCGTGCGTAGTCTGTGCGCCATGCAGACCACCGGGAACCATGAGGCGCGTCCGAGCGTCCTTGTCCCCGGTGCAGTGCGGGCCGACGCCGACAAGGACGGCCGTTGGGCCGCACGTCGGGGGGACCGGAAGACATCTGTCGCATTCAGGGCGGCAGCGCCTGCCCGAGGAGTAGCTGTTCCATGAGCGAGCACCGTCGCAAGCCACCGCAGTCCGCCGCCGGTGGTGGACGCGCCGCGGCCCGACGCGCGGCCCAGTCGTCAGGACGCCGTGCCGCCCCGAAGCGCGAGGCCACCGGGTCCGCCATGGGGGCGGAGAACGAGGAGCGTCCCTACGGAGGCCGCGCCGAGGCCCGCCGTGCCGCGCAGCGCGGCAGCCGCAGGAAGAGCGCGGGCGCGGGAGCCGCCGCCGGGGCCACCGCGGTCGGCGGACGCGCCGCGGCCCGCCGGGGCGCGGGCCCCGAGAAGAAGCGCCTGATCGACTACCCGCGCGCGGGACGCACCGGGGCGCGGCGCTGGGTCCCGTCCTGGAAGCAGGTCACCGCCGCCTTCATCGGCTTCTTCGGGCTGATGGTGGGCGCGGCGGGCGTCGCACTGGCCCTCGTCGAGGTCCCGGACGTCAACAAGACCGCCGAGGTCGAGAAGAACGTCTACTACTGGGCCGACGGCAGCCAGATGGTGGTCGCGGGCGCCGGTGAGGTCAACCGGCAGATCGTGAAGTACGAGAGCATCCCCAAGGAGATGCGGAACGCGGTCATCGCCGCGGAGAACGCCTCCTTCGAGGACGACCCCGGGGTCGACCCGATGGGCATCGCCCGCGCCGTGTTCAACATGGCGACGGGCGGCTCCACGCAGAGCGGTTCGACGATCACCCAGCAGTACGTGAAGAACGCGATGCTCACCCAGGAGCAGACGCTGAGCCGGAAGGTGAAGGAGCTGTTCATCTCCATCCGGGTGGGCGCCACCGTGGAGAAGGAAGAGATCCTCGCCGGCTATCTGAACACCGCCTACTACGGCCGCGGCGCGTACGGCATCCAGGCGGCCTCCCGGGCGTACTACAACAAGGACTGCGAGGACCTCACCGCCAGCGAGAGCGCCTTCCTCTCCTCCGTGCTGAACGGCCCGAACCTCTACGACCCGGCCGGCGGCGAGGGCGCGGCGGCCACCCGCCAGGCGAACCTCGAACGGGCCAAGGCGCGCTGGGCCTGGACGCTCAAGCGCGAGGTCGAGACCAAGCGGATGACGGCCGCCGAGCGCGCCAAGTGGCTCGACGACGGCTTCCCGATGCCGCAGAAGCCGAAGCCGGCCACCAGCAAGGCGGGGCAGATCGGCTACCTCACCTCCCTCGCCGACAACTTCATCGTCGCGAACGGCGAGATCTCCCGGACCGAGCTGGACCGCGGCGGCTACGAGATCCACACCACCTTCGACAAGAAGAAGATGGGCCAGCTCGAGAAGGCCGTGAAGAAGGTCAGCAAGGAGAACATCAAGCCGGGCGAGCGGGAGGAGGACAAGTACGTCCAGTTCGGCGGCGCCTCCGTCGAACCCGACACCGGCAAGATCGTCGCCATCTACGGCGGCAAGGACGCGACCGAGCACTACACCAACAACGCCGACTACACCGGCGTCCAGGTCGGCTCGACCTTCAAGCCGTTCGTGCTCACCGCCGCCATGACACACGGCGTCCGTGACCCGGAGGGCCCGCCGGAACAGGGCCCCGACCAGCGGACCATCGTCTCCCCCAAGAGCAAGTACAACGGTGACAACAAGGTGAAGCTGCTCGACTACGACGGCTCCACCTGGCTCGACAAGGAGAACAAGGAATGGCACCAGACCAACGACGGTGACGAGAGCTACGGCGACGTCACCCTGCGCACGGCGATGCAGCACTCCATCAACACTCCCTTCATCCAGCTCGGCGTGGACGTCGGCACGGACAAGGTGAAGGAAGAGGCGATCAACGCCGGGCTGACCGAGGAGCAGCTCGCCTCGACCGTGCCGTCGTTCTCCCTCGGCACCTCGGCGCCCAGCGCCATCCGCCTCGCCGGGGCGTACGGCACCTTCGCGGCCGAGGGCGAGCAGACCGACCCGTGGTCGGTGAAGTCCGTCGAGCGGAAGGGCGAAGAAGTCTTCCGCTACGAGCCGGAGACCGGCCAGGGCATCGAGGAGAAGGTCGCCAACAACGTCACCGACGTGCTCCAGAACGTCGTGGACAAGGGCACCGGCACCCGGGCACAGCTCGCGGGTGACCGTCCCGCGGCGGGCAAGACCGGTACCACGGACGGCAACAAGTCCGCCTGGTTCGCCGGCTACACCCCGCAGCTCTCCACCGCGATCGGGATGTTCCGGGTCAACGACAAGGCCGAGAACCAGAAGTTCCTGGAGATGTACGGCACGGGTGGCCAGCAGAGCATCCACGGCGCGTCGTTCCCGGCGGAGATCTGGAAGGACTACATGGACCAGGCCCTCAAGGGCAAGGAGGTCATGCAGTTCCCGAAGCCCGAGCCGATCGGCAAGGAGGTCTACGGCGACGGCGCCAGCCCGACCCCGACCCCGAGCGAGACCCCGTCGCCCACGGAGACGGAGAGCGACGGCCCGTCGGAGACCCCGAGCAACACCCCGTCGACACCCGGCCCCACGCAGTCCGAGACGTGCAACATCTGGGACCCGCGCTGCCGGGACGAGGACGACGCGGGCGGCGGCGACGGCGGACCGGGCGGTGACGGAAGCAGCACACCGTCGCAGACAACCCCCGGTCCCGGCGGTGACGGAGGCGGCTGGCTCGGCGGCCAGGACGGCCAGGAGTAGCCGCACACCGAGCACGACACGAGCGCCCCCCGCCCGGACGAACGGGCGGGGGGCGCTCGTCGTCGGTCCCGTACGGCAGGATGTGCCCATGAGGAGCGTGCGCGAGGACCGAACCGTACGGCCCACCGAGCAGGACCCGGTGGCCGCCGCCGGCAGCGAGCTCATCGGCGGACCGGCGGGGCGCCGGGCGCGGCCGGGCGGCGGCTGGTGGACCCCGGTGCGCGTCGTCGTGCTCGTCGCCCTCGGCATGTTCGCGCTGGGCATGGTGCAGAAGCTGCCCTGCTATGACGGCGCCTGGTTCCAGGGGGCCAGCAGCCAGTACACGCACGCCTGCTATTCCGACATCCCGCACCTGTACAACGCGCGCGGTTTCGCCGCCGATCTCGTCCCGTACTTCGACCGGCTGCCGGGCGACATGGAGTACCTCGAATACCCGGTCCTGACCGGGCTGTTCATGGAGGTCGCCTCCTGGATCACCCCGTACGGCGGCGGCAGCGCCGCCCAGCAGTACTACTGGCTGGCCAACGCCGGGATGCTGATGGTCTGCGCCGCCGTCATCGCCGTCTGTGTCGCGCGCACGCACCGGCACCGGCCCTGGGACGCCCTGCTGCTCGCCCTCGCGCCGGCCTTCGCGCTCACCGCGACGATCAACTGGGACCTGTTGGCGGTGGCCCTCACGGCCGCCGCCGTGCTGATGTGGTCGCGGAGCCGCCCGCTCGCCGCCGGGGTGCTCATCGGCCTGGCCACGGCGGCCAAGCTCTATCCGGTGCTGCTGCTCGGGCCGCTCTTCCTGCTCTGCCTGCGCGCCGGACGGCTGCGCGCGTTCGGCACGGCCCTGGGCGGCGCCGCGGCCGCCTGGTTCCTGGTGAACATGCCGGTGATGGCGCTGGCGCCGGAGGGGTGGAAGAAGTTCTACACCTTCAGCCAGGAGCGCCCCGTCGACTTCGGCTCCATCTGGCTGGTCATCTCCCAGCGCACCGGCGACCCCCTGGAGGGCGCCAACGCCTGGGCCACGGCGCTCACGCTGCTCTGCTTCGCCGGGATCGCCCTGCTGACGCTCTACGCGCCGCGCCGCCCGCGCCTCGCCCAGCTGGCGTTCCTGGTGGTCGCGGTGTTCATCCTGCTCAACAAGGTCTATTCACCGCAGTACGTGCTCTGGCTGGTGCCGCTCGCCGCGCTCGCCCGGCCGCGCTGGCGGGACTTCCTCGTCTGGCAGGCCTGCGAGGTGCTGTACTTCCTCGGCATCTGGATGTATCTCGCCTACACCTCCAGCGGCGACGACCAGAAGGGCCTGCCGGCGGAGGGCTACCAGTTGGTGATCCTCGTCCATCTGCTCGGCACGCTGTATCTCTGTGCCGTCGTCGTCCGCGACATCCTCTTCCCGGAGCGCGACCCGGTGCGCCGTGACGGCTCCGACGACCCCTCGGGCGGTGTCCTGGACGGCGCCCCGGACTCCCTGGCGCTGGGGCGGCACGCCCGCGCCCGCGCGCCGCTCTACAGCGAGGTGGCGGCCTCCTCCGGGGCGGCCCGGGTCCGCTGGGGCAGCGGCCTGCCGCAGGGCTAGCCGGAGCCCGGAGG
>NZ_WHPN01000407.1:0-26266 GCF_009735685.1 Streptomyces lycii
CCGCGGCGGCGCACCGGCTTCCCCGGCGGGCCGTGGGAGTGGTGCGCCGCCGCGCCGACGTACCGCCGGGCGATCACGTCGACTATCTTCACAGCGGGAGCCGCCGCCCGCGGCGCGGGGCGGGCACCGGGGCGGTACCGCGTACGACACCGACGAGCCGGCCGCGCACGACACCGACGACCCAGCGAGGTGCACATGGCCGCGACCGACCGGCAGCCGACCGGGGAGGACGCCCCGCTCGTCGTGGTGATGGGCGTCGCCGGGGCCGGGAAGACCACCATCGGCCGGATGGTGGCCGGCCGGCTCGGCGTCCCGTACGCCGACGCCGACGACTTCCACCCCCCGGAGAACATCGCCAAGATGACCGCCGGCACACCGCTCGACGACGAGGACCGGCGCCCGTGGCTGGCCGCGCTGGGCCAGTGGCTCGCCGAGCACTCGGCCGACGGCGGCGTGGTCTCCTGCTCGGCCCTCAAGCGCCGCTACCGCAAGCAGCTGTCGGAGGCGGCGCCGGGGGCGTTCTTCCTCCACCTCGACGGCTCCGCGGACGTGATCGCGCAGCGGATGGCACACCGCAAGGGGCACTTCATGCCGCCGAGCCTGCTGCGCTCGCAGATCGCCGACCTCCAGCCGCTGGAGCGGGACGAACGCGGAGCGGCGGTCTCGATCGACGGCACCCCGGAGCAGACCACGGACCTGGCCCTGGACGCGCTGCGCCGCGCGGGCTGACCGCCGGGCGGATCCGCCCGGCGGGCGCTGCGCCGCCGGGCTCCGGGCACCCGGGGGTGGACGTCATACCGACTGGTCGGCATGATGTGCGGACGTCCCGTCCCTCCCCGAGGAGCAGCCGATGAGCAAGGACCATCCGCCCGGTCTCGACCTGGAGCGTCTGCGCGGCCATCTGGACCGCGAACGCCCCGGTCTGGCGCGCGGGCCGCTGAGCGCCCGCCTGATCGAGGGCGGCCGGTCGAACCTGACCTACGCGGTCACCGACGGCCTCTCCCGCTGGGTGGTCCGGCGGCCGCCGCTCGGCCACGTCCTCGCCACCGCGCACGACATGCGGCGGGAACACCGGGTGATCAGCGCGCTGCACCCCACGGCGGTGCCGGTGCCCGAGCCGCTGCTGCTCTGCGAGGAGGAGTCGGTCATCGGCTCCCCCTTCTACGTCATGGAGTTCGTGGACGGGACGCCGTACCGCAAGGCCGGGGAACTCCTCCCGCTGGGCCCGGAGCGGACCCGGGGCGTGGTGCTCGGCCTGGTGGACACCCTCGTCGAGCTGCACGCCGTCGACCCTGCGGCCGCCGGGCTGGGCGACTTCGGCCGGCCGGAGGGCTTCCTGGAGCGGCAGCTGCGCCGCTGGGGCAAGCAGCTCGACGCCTCCCGCAACCGTGATCTGCCGGGCATCGACGAGCTGCACGCGGCCCTCGGCAAGGCCCTGCCGCCGTCCCCGGACGCCACGGTCGTACACGGCGACTACCGCCTCGACAACGTCCTCGTCGGCCCGGACGACCGGATCCACGCGGTTCTCGACTGGGAGATGTCGACCCTCGGCGACCCGCTGACCGACCTCGGACTGCTGGTGATGTACAGCGGGCAGCGCGGGGCGGCCGACATGCCGATCAGCACCACCGCCGGCGCGCCCGGCCACCCGGGGCCGGCCGAGCTGATCGAGCGGTACGCCGCCGGCTCGGGCCGGGACGTCTCCCGGGTCGCCTGGTACACGGCCTTCGCCTACTTCAAGCTCGCGGTCATTCTCGAGGGCATCCACTACCGCTTCACCCTCGGCCAGACCGTCGGAGCGGGGTTCGACCGCATCGGCGACCTCGTCCCCGTCTTCATCGACAACGGCCTCACCACCCTGCAGGAAGGCTGAGCACATGGACTTCGCATTCGACGCCCGCACCGAAGAGCTGCGCGAGCGGCTCCTGGCGTTCATGGACGAGCACGTCCACCCGGCCGAGCGGACCGCTGAGGAGCAGCGCGCCGCGCTCGCGTCCCCCTGGGACACCCCGGCGGTCGTGGCGGAACTCAAGGCCGAGGCCCGCCGGCAGGGGCTGTGGAATCTGTTCCTGCCGGACGAGACGTACGGCGCGGGGCTGACGAACCTCCAGTACGCGCCGCTCGCCGAGATCACCGGACGCAGCCCGCAGCTCGCGCCGACCGCCCTCAACTGCGCGGCCCCGGACACCGGCAACATGGAGCTGCTCGCCCAGTTCGCCACCGAGCAGCAGCGCAAGCAGTGGCTGGAGCCGCTGCTCGCGGGCGAGATCCGGTCGGCCTTCGCGATGACGGAGCCGGAGGTCGCCTCCTCCGACGCCACCAACATCGAGACCCGGATCGAACGCGACGGCGACGACTACGTCATCAACGGCCGCAAGTGGTACATCTCCGGGGCGATGAACCCGGACTGCAAGATCTTCATCGTGATGGGCAAGACAGCGACCGGCGAGGGCCCCGACGGCGTGGACATCCGCCGTCAGCAGTCCATGGTCCTGGTCCCCCGCGACACCCCGGGCGTCGAGGTCCGGCGCGCGATGACCGTCTACGGCTACGCGGACCACTACCACGGCGGGCACGCCGAAATCGTGTTCGACAACGTCCGCGTCCCGGCCGCCAACCTGGTCGGCGAGGAGGGCGGCGGCTTCGCGATCGCCCAGGCGCGGCTCGGCCCCGGCCGCATCCACCACTGCATGCGGCTGATCGGCATGGCCGAGCGCGGCATCGAGCTGATGTGCCGCCGCGCCGTGGACCGTACGGCCTTCGGCAAGCCCCTCGCCCAGCAGGGCGTGGTCCAGGAGTGGATCGCGGACGCGCGGGTCGCCGTCGAGCAGTTGCGGCTGCTGGTGCTCAAGACGGCCTGGCTGATGGACACGGTCGGCAACAAGGGCGCGCACACGGAGATCCAGGCCATCAAGATCGCCACACCGCGCACGGTCGTGGACATCCTGGACCGCGCGGTGCAGCTGCACGGCGCGGGCGGCGTCAGCCAGGACTTCCCGCTGGCCGAGCTGTGGGCGGCGGCCCGTACGCTCCGGCTGGCCGACGGGCCGGACGAGGTGCACCAGCGGTCGATGGCCCGCCGCGAGCTCAAGAAGTACGCGCGAGCCTGACGGAACGCGTGAACGGCGACGCGGCCCGGACCGGAAGCCCGGTCGGGCCGCGTCGCCGTGCGTCGGGGGCGCGGTGCGTCCGCGGTGCCGTGCTTCCGCGTCGCCGTGTGTCCGCGTCGCCGTGTGTCCGCGTCGCCGTGCGTCCGGGGGTGCCGTGCGCGCCGTGCGCCGATCACGCCGTCGTACCGCCGCGTGCCGTGCTGCGGTGTGCCGCGCCGGCCCCTGCTGCTGTGTTTGCGCTGCGGTGTTTGCGCTGCGGTGTGCTGCACTGCGGTGTGCCGCGCCGGCCCCTGCCGTGCTGGGCCGTACGCCGCGTGCCGTGCTCCGGCGTGCCGTCCGCTCAGGGGCGCAGGGCGCGCAGCAGCAGGTCCGCGAGGTGGTCGGCCACCTCGCGGCCGCTCAGCGGGCCCTCCGGCCGGTACCAGGTGGACAGGTGGTGCACCGAGCCGAAGTGGTAGTCCACGACCAGGTCGGCAGGGGTCCGGCTGCTGAACACCCCGGTCCGCTGGCCCTCCTCGATGAGGGCGCGGAACCGCTCGTGGTAGCGGCGCCGCTCGACCCGTACCTGCTTGTGCTTCTCCGGGCTGAGCTGGTGCATGGACCGGAAGAAGATCGTCGCGTCGTCCAGGTGCTCCAGGGTGGTGACGACAACGTCGGCCGCCGCGTCCCGCAGCCGCTGCTCCACCGGCGCGTCGGCGTCCGCGAAGGCGTCCAGCCGCTCCTGCTGGAGCCGCAGCACCCGGCCGTAGATCTCGTGCAGCAGATCGTCCTTGGAGCCGAAGTAGTGGTAGAGCGCGCCCTTGGTCACCCCGGCGGCCTCGACGATCTCCTGGACGGACGTCCGGTCGTAACCGCGCTCCGCGAAGAGGCGGGTGGCGGCGGCCAGCAGCCGCTGCGGGACCGGGGTCCCGTCGCCCTCCGTCGTTCTGGCCATCGCCGCCACCTGCCCCTCTGTCCGTAGTGCTGTGCTGCCGTGTGCTGTGCTGTGCAGTCCATGGAGCTGTGCTGTGCTGTGCTGTCCGTGGTGCCGTGCTGTCCGTGTGCCGTGCTGCCGCCGCCCGGGAGCGGCGGACACGGCATCCGTCAGCGGGAGGCGCGCAGCTCCCGTCGGAGGATCTTCCCACTCGTCGTCTTCGGCAGCTCGGGCAGGATCTCGACTTCCCTCGGATATTTGTACGCGGCGAGCCGTTCCTTGCAGTGGGCGGCCAGTTCCCCGGGCTCCGCCTCGGCGCCGGGCCGCAGGCTGACGTACGCCTTCACGGACTCGCCGCGGTAGGCGTCCGGTACGCCGACGACGGCCGCCTCGCGGACCGCCGGGTGGGTGTAGAGGACGTCCTCGACCTCGCGCGGCCAGACCTTGAAGCCGGAGGCGTTGATCATGTCCTTCTTGCGGTCGACCACGTAGAGCCAGCCCTGCGCGTCCATGAAGCCGATGTCGCCGGTGCGCAGCTCGCCGTCCGGCATCGCGGCGGCCGAGTCCTCGGGCCGGCGCCAGTAGCCGGGGACCACCATCGGGCCGCGGACGGCGATCTCCCCGTGCTCGCCGAAGGGCACGTCGCGGCCCTCCTCGTCGATGATGCGGACGACCGTGTCCGGCCCCGGGAGGCCGACGGACAGTGTGCCGGAGGCCGGGTCGACGGGCGCCTCCAGCTGCGGCGGGACGCTGGCGCAGGGCGCGGTGCACTCGGTGAGCCCGTAGCCGTTGCGGATGTACGGGCCGAATCCCGCGCGGAACTTCTCCACCAGGGCGGGCGGCAGCGGGGCACCGCCCGAGGAGATCATCGTGAAGGAGCTGAAGTGGTCCGGCGTGCACGAGGGGTGGGCGGCCAGGGCCATGAAGGCGGTGGAGGGGCCGACGGTGTAGGCGGGCCGGTGCTCGGTGAAGGCGTCGAGGACGACCCCGGCCTCGAAGCGGTGGGCGAGCGCGAGGGTGCCCGCGGCCGCGACGGAGGACGCCAGTTCGCAGACCATGCCGGTGATGTGGAACAGCGGGGCGAGGACGAAGACGCACGCGCCGTCGGGCAGTGCCAGGCCGGTGCGCTGCCGCTCGGCGTTGTAGGCGATGTTGCCGTGCGTGTTCATGGCGCCCTTGGGGGTGCCGCTGGTGCCCGAGGTGTAGCTGATGAGGGCGGTGTCGCCGGACGACGGATCCCGGCCTTCCGGGGCCGTGCCGCCGGTGCGCGCGGCGTGCAGCAGGTCGGTGGCGTCCTCGGGCGCGCCGAGGCGCTCGGCGGGCAGCACCCGCTCGTCGTTCCGGGTCTGGAAGTCCAGGTCGTCGGCGGTGAGCACGATACGGACCGGTGAGTCCGCGGCGGTCCCGCGCAGATACGCCTCCCAGGCCCGGTCGGAGCAGACCAGGGCGGCCGCGCCGGAGTCCGCGAGGACGTGCGCGACCTCGCGGTCCTTGTACATCGGATTGACCGGCACGACCGTGCCGCCCGCCTTCCAGGCGCCGAGCAGCGCGATCACGAAGTGCGGGGTGTTCTGCAGGATCAGCGCGAGCCGGTCGCCGCGGGCGAAGCCCCGCGCGGCGAGGTGGCCGGCGACGCCGTCGGACAGTTCGTCCAGCTCGCGGTAGCCGATCCGGCCGTCGAAGTAGGCGAGCGCCGGGCGGTCTGGCTCCCGGCGGGCCGCGTCGCGGAAGGCGTGCAGCACGGTCTCCGGCGGCCGGACGGGGGCCCGCTGGACCTCGCTGAGCTGTGCCAGCCACGGCTTGGCGTCGTAGATCGATGCGGTCATCGGGCTTCCCCTTCCGTGTCCCGCCGGGTGTCCTGTTCCGTCCGGCCGGCTTCCTGCTCCGCCTGTTCGACCTGCTGCTGGAGACGGTTCATGCCGCGCAGCCAGCGGTCGGTGTCGGTGGCGCGGGCGGCGTACATGGCGCCGACCTCTGGATGCGGCAGCACCAGGAAACGGTCGGCGGCGATGGCTTCGAACACCGCGTCGGCGACCTGCCCGGGCTCGATCGCGGTGGGCAGCAGGACGCGCTCGCCCGCCGCGCCGGTGCCGCTGAGCATGTCGGTTTTCACGCCCTGCGGGCAGACGGCGTGCACGGCGACGCCGCGGTGCCGGTAGGTGGCGGCGAGCCATTCGGCGAAGGCGAGCGCGCCGTGCTTGGTGACGCTGTACGGGGCGGATCCGACCATCGTCAGCAGCCCGGCCGCGGAGACGGTGGCGACGAAGCGGCCGCTTCCCCGTTCCAGCCACTCGGGAACCAGCTCGCGCGCCGCGCGGACGTGCGCCATGACGTTGACGTCCCAGGCATCGGCCCAGGCGGCTTCGTCCGCCTCCGGCCCGCCCCTGGTGGCGATCCCGGCGTTGGCGCAGTAGATGTCGATACGGCCGCCGAGGGCTTCCCGGGCCGCGGGGACGATTCCGGAGGCGTCGCCGGGCACCGCGACGCCGCCGATCTCCCGCGCCACGGTCTCGGCCTTGTCCTTGTCCAGGTCGTTGACGGCGACCCTGGCGCCCTCGGCCGCGAACCTGCGGGCGAGAGCGGCACCGATGCCGCCGCCTCCCCCGGTGACGACCACTGACCGTTCCCGTACCGCTTCCACGATCGGTCTCCCTCGACTCGGCTGTGGCGGCAGACTAACCGGTCGGTATGTCACCTGGGAAGGGGTTGCCCGGCGGCCCGCGCCACCGCCCGGCGCACGGCCCCCGTCCAGGTCGTTCCGCGAGCGCCGCCCGGGCGTTAGCGTGCGGGGGCACAGTGTCACCACCGGGCCCGGGGCCTCCCCTTTCCCGGTGTGAGAACCCCGAGCCCGGAGGTGCGTGGATGAGCCTGTCCCGAAGAAATCTGCTGGCCGCGACGGGAGCCGTCGGCGCCACCGTCGGCGCCGTCGCCGCCGGAGGCCCGGCGCGCGCGGACACCCCGCGCGGGCGTCCCGGGGGCGGGCCGGGGGTCCGTACCGGATTCGACCGGCTCGCGGCGGGCGGCTACGCGGAGCTGGCGGGACAGCGGGTCGGCGTGGTGACCAATCCGACCGGTGTCACGCCGGAGGTCCGGCACATCGTGGACGTCATGCACGCCGACGACCGGGTGAACCTCACGGCCGTCTTCGGGCCCGAACACGGCTTCCGCGGTACGGCGCAGGCGGGTGGCTCCGAGGGCCGGTACGAGGACCCGGCGACCGGCCTCCCCGTCTTCGACACGTATCTCAAGAGCGGCCGGGAACTCGCGGACATCTTCACGGAGTCCGGCGTCGACACCGTCGTCTTCGACATCCAGGACGCGGGAGCGCGCTTCTACACGTACATCTGGACGCTGTACGACTGCATGGTGGCGGCGGTCGGGGCGGGCAAGCGCTTCGTGGTCCTGGACCGGCCGAACCCGGTCACCGGGCGGGACGCCCACGGGCCGGTGCTGGAGAAGGAGTTCGCGACCTTCGTGGGCCGGGAGCCGATCGCGCAGGCGCACGGCATGACGGTCGCGGAGCTGGCGCTGCTGTTCAACGCGGAGTTCGTGCCGGAGGCGGCCGGGCGGGCCGTGGAGCTGGACGTCGTCCGGATGTCCGGCTGGCGGCGCGGCGACTTCTTCGACGACACCGGCCTGCCGTGGGTGCCGCCGAGCCCGAACATGCCGACGCCGGAGACGGCGCTGGTGTACCCCGGGACCTGCCTGTTCGAGGGCACCAACCTGTCGGAGGGGCGCGGCACCACCCGCCCGTTCGAGCTGCTGGGCGCGGAGGGCGTCGACCGGCGGTGGGCGGAGGCCGCGAACGAGCTGGAGCTGCCGGGGGTGCGATTCCGCGAGGCGTACTTCGCTCCGGTGTTCTCCAAGTTCGCGGGCAAGACCATCGGCGGGGTACAGCTGCACGTCCACGACCGGGACGCCTTCGACCCGGTGCGCACCGGCATCGCGCTGCTGGTCACCGCCAAGCAGACGTGGGACGGCTTCGCCTGGCGGCCGGACAACTGGATCGACAAGCTCACCGGCTCGACCCGGGTGCGGACGGCGATCGACGCGGGCGCCACCACGGACGAGGTGGTGGCGGGCTGGCGCGCGGAACTGGCGGCGTTCCGCCGGACGCGCCGGGAGCACCTGCTGTACCGGGGGCGCTGATGTGACGCCGTCGCCCGGCGGCCGCCGGACGCGGACCGGCCGGTCCTCCCGGGAGGGGAAGGACCGGCCGGCCGTCCGGTGTCCGTGGGCACACCGGCGGCTGCCGGGCGAAGGCTGCCCCGGGCGGCTGCCGGGCGAAGGCTGCCCCGGGCGGCTGCCGGGCGCCGGCCGGCTGCCGGGCACCGGCCCGGGGCGCAGCCGTCTCCGAGGCGCCTCCCGGAGACGGCTGCCGGTGACCGGTGACCGGTGACCGGTCACCGGTCGTCCGGTGACCGGTCGTCCGGTGACCGGTCGTCCGGTGACCGCTGTTCTGTTCAGCGGTGGCTCGGGAACTCCACCACCTGCTGATACGTCGGCCGGTTCTGCCAGTGCGCGGCGTCGTGCGTCAGCCCGCCGACCGGCCGGTGGATGACGGCGTCGGCGCACCACTGGTCGCCCGGCTCGCAGTTCTCGTCGCCCGGGTAGACCTCCGTCGCGGGGGTCGCGGCGGCCCGGGTGAGCGTGTCGAGCAGCACATCCCGGCAGGCCGACAGCTCGCCGCCGCCGCAGTACGTGTCGCCCAGCGCGCCCTCCACCGGCTCGCCGAGGACCTTGCGCAGGTCCTTGTCGGCGTAGCTCCACCAGCCGGCGAGGAAGGCCGAGCCCGCGTGCCCGCCCGTCGGCCCGTGGCCGGCGGACGGCGGCTCGTCGACCGCGAGGTTGGCCCGCAGCGCGTCGTAGAGCCCGTCCCCGAGGCCCGGCTTGAACTGTCCCTCGATGAGCCGGGCCCACCAGGCGTCCATGGTGCGGATGGCCTCCGCGTGGGCGTACGTCTTCGAGCCCGCCGAGGTCTCGCGCCGCTTCGCGCCCGCGTCGAGCCAGGACTCCAGTTGCTGTACGGCCTCGGCGGCGGCCGGGTCGGTGATGCTCTCGCTGCGCAGCACCTTCAGCAGCGAGGGCAGCACGGCCTCGCCGCGGAGGTCGGTCAGCCCGGCGTCGGCCATGACCCGGGTCAGCGAGGCCCGGGTGACGCCGCCCTGCTCCACCAGCTTCTTCACCCGGGTGTCGAGCAGGTCGCCGCGGTGCACGGAGCCGAAGCCGAAGCCGGCCGAGGTGTAGTCCCTGGCCTGCTTGTTGTTCCAGGAGACGTAGTAGTCCTGGTTCACCGACTGCGGGTGCTCGGCGGCGGGGGTGTACGCGGCGGTGTTGTGCTCGGGGGAGAAGTCCTGCCACTCGTACGCGGGTTCGGCCCGCACCGGGAGTGAGGCGTCGACACCCTCGGCGCGCACCGGGTTGTCGCCGCTGTTGAAGTACGCGGTGTCGCGGGAGTCGGCGTAGAACCAGTTGAAGGTGTAGCCGATGTGCTCGGCCGCGCGCTGGAAGGACTCCGCGTCCTTCACGTAGCCGGGGTCGTTGAACATCTGGAAGCCGATGATCGAGTCGGCCTCGTGCCGGTAGGTGGAGCGCAGCGAGGTGTAGGCGACGGGCTTGCCGTCGACGGTGGCTCGGTGTGTGACCATGCCGTAATCGGTGCGGTACACCTGCATCCGGTAGGAGCCCTCGGCCGTGGAGTCGGCGATCGACGGCTTCCAGGCGTTCCTCCGCTCCAGTTTCTCCATCGGCTCGCAGCTGCCGTGGTTGACGTAGTGCAGCGACTCCTTGGCCGGGGCGGAGCCGTCCGGTTCGCACAGCTCGACCGCGTAGGTGTCGATGATGTCCTGGTTGGCGGAGGTCGCGCTCCAGGCGTAGTCCTGGCCGCGGCCGAGCTGGACGTACATGCCGACGCCGGCGAACGAGGCGCCGCGGGCGCTGATGCCGGGACCCTGGAGTTCCTGGAGCATCAGCAGCTGCGGCGCGAAGTAGCCGGTCTGCGGGCCGAAGACGGCGACGGGGTTGCCGGCGGCGGTGTGCTTGCCGGAGACCATCAGGGCGTTGGACATGCCGTGCGGCTTGCCGAAGAGGTCCGCGGGCAGCACGCCGTCGTCGTGCATGTTCCGCAGCGGTTTCAGGTGCGAGGGGACCTTCACGGCCGCCTCGGCGTCCTTCTTCGCCGCGCCCTCCCGGTCGAACACCAGCTGTTCCGGGGTGACGGAGCCGGGGTCGGGCATGGCGGTGCCGCGCGCCTTGTCGGGTTTCCCGGCGTACGGGAAGGAGCTGCCGTCGTGCAGGGTGAGGACGGCCTCCGGGTCGTTGCGCTGCCGGAAGGACTCCCAGACCTCGGTGCCCTTCTGCGTGCCGTACTTCTCCTGGGCGGCGAGCAGCGACAGCGCGGCCTGCACCTCGCCGCCGCCCCCGCCGCCGAAGAGGGCGCCGACGACGGAGGCCAGGGCGACCATGTCGGTCAGCTTGAACGGCTCGATCTCGCCGATGTTGGTGATCGGGCCGATGTGGCCGGTCAGGACGTACTCGCCCGGGAAGTAACGGCCCTTCTTCGCCTTCTGCGCGTAGGCGTTGATGCCGTCGATGTAGGCCTGCGCGTCCGCCATGGCCAGCTCGCCGCGCTCGCCGGAGGCGGCGATCCGGTCGATCTGGCTCTGCAGGTCCTCCTCGGTGTACGGGGCCTGCGGCCAGAACTGCTGCTCGAGCCCCTGGTTGCCCTCGGCGCCGCCCGCGAAGGGGGTCAGCTCGCCGCGGCCGATGTGCCGGAAGAGGTCCATCAGCCACAGCCGGTCCTGCGCGGCCGCGTAGCCGGCGCCGAACTCGGTGCCCTCGCGGGTGGTGCCCTTGATGTGCGGCACGCCCGTCTTCTTGTCGCGGGTGATCGTCACGTCCTCGCGCGGCCGGGTGACCGACTCGACCTGGTCCTCCGGGACGCCGAAGGACGCGTCGTTGAAGAAGTCGGCGAGCTTGCCGTCGGTGAGCGAGGTGTGTCCCGCGACCAGGTCGTTGTACGGGCCGAGCTGGTCCGAGCTGTGCGCGGGCCGGGTGCCGAGGGTGCGGTGGGCGAGGATCTCGGCCAGGGTCGCGTTGCCGTTCGACCCCGGGGGCAGGATGTCGGAGCACTGCCCCTCGCAGTGGTCGGTGACCGGGGCCGCGGTGCTCGCGCTCGGCGCGGTGCTCTCGGCCGCGGCGGCGCGCGGCAGCGGCGAGAGGAGTCCCGCGGCGAGCGCGAGCAGCGCGGTGGCGGTCAGGGCACGGCGGGGGCGGGAGGTTCTGCGCGTGGCGGGAAGCGGGAGGCTCCGTCGCATTCCTGCTCCTTCCTGAGGGACGTTGAGCGGACGTTACCGCCGGTACAACGAATCTGGAAGATGAGCAGTCCTCACTTTCCCCGCCGGCGCTCCCCCACCCGGCTCCCGGGAGCCGGAGCAGCACGGAGCCGGTCGCGCAAGAGGGCCCAATCGGACAACTTCCCGGCCAACCGTCAACCGGAGGGAGCCGATCCGCCTTTGCGCCCGTCCATTCCACATCCCCGCAGAACGAGCGTCGGAGGTGGAAAGCGATGGCCGGTTTCAGAAGTCTCGCCGAACAGGTGCGTGACCCTCGACTCGCGCCCGAGCAGCGTCGCACGGCACTCCGCAAGTGCCTGGAGAAGTTCGCCCCGTACGGCCACCGGGCGACCTGGCACCACCTGTGCGACCGGGTGGGCATCGGCACCGAGGACCGGCGCCCCGCCCCGGAGCGGCTCACCGCAGCACTCGCCGAACTCGAGGAGGCCCGCCGGGTCTGGCTCGCGTACGACGTGGAGTTCGCCGCCCGCCGCAAACGGGAGAAACATCTGGGCATCCGACAGCCCAGCGCCCTCGACGACTGGCACCGGTGCACCTGGGGCGGGTGCGGGGTGGTCCGGTGCGACGACCCGCTGGTGCACCCGGCCGCGCCGCTGGCCGATGTGCTGCGCCGGCTGATCGCCGCGCTGGAGTCCGCGCCCGGCACGGCCTGCCCCGTCTGCGCCTGCGACCGGATCGCCTGGCGCGGCGGCCCGGACCGGCCGGCCTCGGGACCGGTCTGCACCGGCTGCGGCATCGCCGTACCCGAACCGGTGCTCACCGAGCAGGCGTTGCTCGGAGCACGGCGCGCGCGGCGCGCGGCGCTGGCCCAGGCCTCCTGACCCGGCCCCGGGAACCACCGCGCGCCCACGACCGAGGGCACAGATATTCCACGATGCGGGCAGAGCCTTCCGCACCCCTTCCCCGGAGATCGGTGAACGTTGTACGGTCCGGGCGGCGCGGCCCGCTCGAACACCAGCCGGGCTCTCCGGGGGACCGACTCCCGGTCACGCCCGCACCGCCCTCGCCCCCGCACCCGGCCGCGCGGAGGTATCCGCATGGCCTCGCTCGTCCCGGACGTGCTCGCCCGGTCCCGCTCGGTCGCCCCGCCCGGCTGGAGCCGCTGGCTCGTGCCGCCCGCCGCGCTGGCGATCCACCTCGCCATCGGACAGGCGTACGCGTGGAGCGTGTTCAAGCCCCCGCTGGAGGACTCGCTCGATCTGTCGGGCACCGCGTCGGCGCTGCCGTTCCAGCTCGCGATCGTCATGCTCGGCCTGTCGGCGGCCTTCGGCGGCACGCTCGTGGAGCGGAACGGGCCGCGGTGGGCGATGTGCGTGTCCGCGGTCTGCTTCTCGTCCGGCTTCCTGATCTCCGCGCTGGGAGCCGCGACCGGAGCGTACTGGCTGGTGGTGCTGGGCTACGGGTTCGTGGGCGGCATCGGGCTCGGCATCGGCTACATCTCGCCGGTGTCGACGCTCATCAAGTGGTTCCCCGACCGGCCGGGCATGGCCACCGGGATCGCCATCATGGGCTTCGGCGGCGGCGCGCTGATCGCCTCGCCCTGGTCCAGCCAGCTGCTGTCCGCGTTCGGCACCGGCACCGGGGGCATCGCGCGGACGTTCCTGGTGATGGGCGTCGTCTACGCGCTGTTCATGACACTGGGCGTGCTGCTGGTGCGGGTGCCGCCCGAGGGCTGGGAGCCGCCGGGCTCGCGGCCGGGCCGGCCGGCGGCTTCCGGCGCACTGATGACCACCGCGCAGGTCTCCGCGCGCAACGCGCTCCGGACGCCGCAGTTCTGGTGCCTGTGGGTGGTGCTCTGCATGAACGTCACCGCGGGCATCGGCATCCTGGAGAAGGCCGCCCCGATGATCCGCGACTTCTTCTCCGGCACCAGCACGCCGGTGGGCGTCACCGCGGCGGCCGGGTTCGTCAGCCTGCTCTCGCTGGCGAACATGCTGGGCCGGTTCGTCTGGTCCTCCACCTCCGACCTGGTCGGCCGGAAGAACATCTACCGGCTCTACCTCGGCGTCGGGGCGCTGCTGTACCTGGCGATCGCCTCGCTCGGCGACTCCTCGAAGCCGCTGTTCATCGTGTGCGCGGCCGTCATCCTGTCCTTCTACGGCGGCGGCTTCGCGACCGTCCCGGCCTATCTGAAGGACCTGTTCGGCACCTACCAGGTCGGCGCCATCCACGGCCGGCTGCTCACCGCCTGGTCCACCGCGGGGGTCCTCGGGCCGCTCATCGTCAACGCGGTCGCGGACGCCCGGGAGTCGGCCGGGCACACCGGCACCGACCTCTACACGACGTCCTTCTACATCATGATCAGCCTGCTGGTCGTCGGCTTCGTCGCCAACGAGCTCGTACGACCGGTCCACAGCCGCTACCACGAACCGCCCGCCGCGCCACCCGGGGACGGGCCCGGGCTCGCCGCCGCCCGGGGCACCGACACCGAGGGGACACCGCGATGAGCCAGGACAACTCCGCACCGCGGCCCGCGGCGGACCCGGCCGCGGACGGCCCCGCCCGCGGGCGGGGCGTGCTGATGGCCTGCTGCTGGCTCTGGGTGGGCCTGCCGTTCGGCTACGGGCTGTACGAACTCGGGCTGAAGCTCAAGCAGTTGTTCACGGGCTGATCCGGACGACCGGGCAAGCGCGGGCGGCGCGGCCGGCACGGTCCGGATCGCTCCCGGCCGGGTAGCCCGCGGGCCCGGCCGGCCGTACGGAGGCCCGGGCGGCCGGGATGTCTGGACCGGCCGGGGGGTGTCCGGACCGGCCGGGGCAGCCCCGGAGACGGCCGCCGTGCGCCCGCCCCGCCCCCGCCCGGGTCAGCGGTCCGCGGGCCTGCCCCGGCGCTCGGGCATCAGCACCGACCCCGCCAGCGTCTGGCCGCGCCGGTCGTCGGGGTTGGAGAGCGCGCACGTCTCCAGCGACAGGCAGCCGCAGCCGATGCAGTCGGTCAGATGGTCCCGGAGCCGCGCCAGCTGCGCGATGCGCTGGTCCAGCTCCTCCCGCCAGGCCTCGGACAGCCGTGCCCAGTCGTCCCGGTTCGGCGTCCGCTCGTCGGGCAGCTCGGCGAGCGCCTGCCGGATGGTCGCGAGCGGGATGCCGACGCGCTGGGCCGCGCGGATGAAGGCGACCCGGCGCAGCGCGTCACGGGTGTACCGGCGCTGATTGCCCGAGGTGCGGCGGCTGCTGATCAGGCCCTTGGACTCGTAGAAGTGGAGCGCGGAGACCGCCGCGCCGCTGCGGGCGGACAGCTGGCCGACGGTGAGTTCGTGGAGTCTCTCTGGAATCTGCGGCACTTTCGCAAGGCTACGCGGGCGCCCCCGCGCCCTCCCGACCCGGCCCCTCGGCGGACGCCCGGCAGCCCGCGGCGTTGACAGCGGTCCGCCGCGCCAGCATGCTGAGCAACCGCTTAGTATTTCGCGCTACGGAGGTCAGGAACATGGCGGAGCCCCGGGTTTTCACCTCGCTCGACGAGCTGCGGGCCGCGGTCGGCGAGCAGCTGGGCACGAGCGACTGGCTGGAGGTCGACCAGAAGCGGATCGACCTGTTCGCGGAGGCGACCGGCGACCACCAGTGGATCCACGTCGACCCGGAGAAGGCCGCGGCGGGCCCCTTCGGCACGACGATCGCGCACGGCTATCTGACGCTGTCGCTGCTGCCCGTGTTCGTGCCGCAGCTGATGCGGGTCGAGGGCGTGCGGATGGGCATCAACTACGGGTCCAACAAGGTCCGCTTCCCCTCCCCCGTGCCGGTCGGCTCGCGGCTGCGCGCCACGGCGACGGTCTCCGAGGTCAAGGAGGTCCAGGGCGGGGTGCAGCTGACGGCCGTGGTGACGGTCGAGCGCGAGGGCGGGGACAAGCCGGCCTGCGTGGCGGAGAGCGTGACCCGCTTCTACCTGTGACCCGCGGCCGGCTGTGACCCGCGGCCGGCTGTGAACGGCTGCGCCCGTGCGGCGCTTCGGGTTGTCCGGCTGTCCGGCTGATCGGCTGCCCGGCCCCGCGAGGCGCTGCTTCCGGCCGGCGCTCGTGCCCGTACGGCGCTCGTGCCCGTACGGCGCTCGTGCCCGTACGGCGCTCGTGCCCGTACGGCGCTCGTGCCCGTACGGCGCTCGTGCCGTACAGCGCTTGCGCCGTACAGCGCTTGCGCCGCACAGCAGCGGCGTACCGCGCTTGCGGCGTACCGCGCGGCCGGCCGTACGGCTCCTCAGCCCGCACGGCGACGACCGTGTCCGCGGGCCCTCCGGCACCTGCCGGCGGGTACGCGGACGCGGTCAGCGGACGGCGCCCACCATCCGCAGCACCAGGTCCGCGTACAGCTCACCGATCGTCTCGGGGGTGCGGCGTCCGTTCGGGTTGAACCAGCGCGCGACGTCGATGCAGAGCGACAGCACCGCGAGGGTCGTTCCGGCCACGTCCGGCACGTCGAAGTCCCCGGCGTCCACGCCGTCCTGGATGATCGACCGCACGGCGCTGTCGGTGCCGCGGCGCATCGCGAGCACCTCGGCGTAGTGCTCCTCGCCGAGCGCGCCCAGCTCGTACTGGACCACGCGGGCGGTGGTGTGGTGCGTGGCCTGCCAGTGGACGAAGGACCGGACGGCGTCCGCGAGCCGTTCGGCCGGGGTGCCGTCACCGGCCGCGGCCTGCTCCAGGATGCCGAGCGCCAGCCGGTGGCCGACGCCGCTGATCTGGTAGAGCAGCTCTTCCTTGGTCTTGTAGTGGATGTAGAGGGCGGCCGGGCTCATTCCGGCGCGGCCGGCGATGTCCCGGGTGGTGGTGGCGTGGTAGCCGCGCTCGGCGAAGGCCTCGACGGCCGCCCTGACCAGCCGCCTGGCCGCGTCCGGGGACACATCGGCCCACTCCTGCCCGGCCTCGTGGTCCTCGTGCGCCTCCGTGCCCATCACGCCCCGCTCTCCCGGCTCCCGGCGGGCTCTCCGCCGGCACGGGAAACCATACCTTGCACTGAGCAAGCGCTTAGGGCTTCCCGCCGCGCCCCGGGGACGGGGCGCGGCACGGAGGATACGCGGGGCGGCGGTCAGAACGCCGAGACTCCGGTGTGCGCGCGGCCGATCAGCAGCTTGTGGATCTGGCTGGTGCCCTCGTAGAGGGTCATGACGCGGGCGTCGCGCAGCAGCTTGCCGACCGGGTACTCGTCGATGTAGCCGTAGCCGCCGAAGACCTGGAGCGCGTTGTTGGCGCTGCGGACGGCGGCCTCGCTCGCGTACAGCTTGGCGACCGAGGACTCGGTGGCGAACGGGACCCCGCGCTCGATGTGGTCGGCGACCTGCCAGGTCAGCAGGCGCGCCGCGGCCACGTCCACCGCGATGTCGGAGATCAGCTCCTGGACCAGCTGGTGCCGCGCGATCGGGCTGCCGAACTGCTCGCGCTCGCCGGCGTAGCGGACGGCCGCGTCCAGGCAGGCCTGGGCGATGCCCACGCAGCCCGCCGCCACCGACATCCGCCCCTTCGCGAGCGCCGACATGGCGACGGAGAAGCCCTTCCCCTCGGGCGCGATCATCGCCGAGGCGGGGACGCGCACACCGGTGAGGGTCAGCTCGGCGGTGGCCTGGCCGCGCAGGCCGAGCTTGCCGTGGATCTCGCGGCGCTCCAGGCCGGGGGTGCCGGTGGGCACCAGGAAGGCGCTGACGCCCTTGTGGCCGGGGGCGTCACCGGTACGGGCGAAGAGGAGGACGACATCGGCCCAGGTGCCGTTGGTGATGAACATCTTGGCGCCGTCGATGACGTACGAGTCGCCGTCGCGCACCGCCCGGGTGGTCAGATTGGCCGCGTCGGAGCCGGTGCCCGGCTCGGTGAGGCCAAAGGCGCCGACGGCCTCGCCCGAGCACAGCCGGGGCAGCCACTCCTGCTTCTGCTCCTCGCTCCCCCAGGCCGCGACGGACTTGGCGACCAGGCCGAGGGAGACGGAGAGGATGCCGCGGACGGCCGAGTCACCGCGTCCGAGCTCCTCGGTGACCAGGACGTACGACAGATGATCGCCGCCCGAGCCGCCGTACTCCTCGGGGATCGTCAGCCCCAGGAAGCCCAGCTGCCCCAGCTTTTTCACGATGCCGCGGTCCACGCTCTCGACACGGTCCCACTCGGCGGCGTACGGGGCGACCTCGCGGTCGACGAAGTCCCGGGCGAGCCGGCGGACGTCGGCCTGCTCCTCGGAGAGTTCAAGATCCACGGCTACGGCACCTCTCGATTTCATTCGACGTTAAACTATCGCCGCTAGTTTTAACTGTCTCTACTATGTGGGCCATGGCCCGCCCCCGCAAGCCCCTGCTGAGCCGTGAGCGCATCGTCACCACCGCGCTCGCCCTGATCGACGCCGAGGGGCTGCCGGCCCTGTCGACCCGGCGGCTGGCGGCCGAGCTGGGCGTCAGCGGGCCCTCGCTCTACAACCACTTCACGGTCAAGGACGAGCTCCTGGACGCCGTGGCGGACACGGTGGTCGGCCAGGTCGACCTCTCGGTCTTCGACGACGGGACCGACTGGCGGACGGCACTGCTGCGGTGGGGCCGCTCGTACCGCGCGGCACTCGCGGCGCACCCGAACATCGTTCCGTTCCTCGCCCGGGGGCCGGGCCGCCGTCCGGCCGGACTGCGGATGGCCGACGCGGTCTTCGGGCACATGGTCAAGGAGGGCTGGCCGCCGGCGCACGCCACCCGCATCGGCGCCCTGATGCGCTACTTCGTCACCGGTTCCGCGCTCGGCTCCTTTGCCCGCGGCTTCGTCGACGACGCGGCGGCCTACGATCCGGCGGACTATCCGCACCTCCAGCAGGCGCACCTGCTCGCCGAACACCAGCAGCACGTCGACGAGGGCGCCTTCGAGACCGGCCTGCAGGCGCTGGTGGACGGCCTGGCACTGCAGTACGACCAACTGTCCGCGGACCGTACGGCCACGAGCTGACCGCGCCGCCACGAGCCGCCCGCGCCGCAGCGAGCCGACAGCACGGCCCCGGGCCGCCCGCACGCCCACCGGCCGGCCGCACGGCCACCGGTCGACCGCACGCCCACCACCCGGCCGCACGCTGACCGGACCGGCCGCACGGCCACGGGTCACGCGGCCGCCCGAGCCCGGCCGGATCGGCACCACGGCTGCGCGCGGCGCGCCCCGGAACCTCCGCGGACGCGGCCCCTCCGTCGCGGATTCGGCCGTTCCGCCCAAAGGGATGCCTCTGCCACGCCTCCGGCGTATCGTCCGACATGACGGATACCGGCTGATATGGAGATGGCGTGCCAGGCCTGCGTACACCGGCTGTCGGCCCGGACCCGGCCAGGAGCCGGCTGGACCGGCTGCTGACCGAGGCCGTGCACGGCGCGGGCGCGTACGGCGGCGCGGTCTATCTGCTCGCGCCCGACGGCCGGACGCTGTGGCTGGAGTCCTTCACCGGGTTCCCGCTCGAACTCATCGCGCCGTGGACCCGGGTCAGCACGACCGCCCCGCTCCCCGTCACCGACGCGATGCGCAGGCACGAGCTGGTCTGGGTGGGCGGAGCGGGCGCCATGGCCTCCCGCTATCCCCGCACCGCGCTGATCCTGCCGTACCACTTCTGCCTGGCCGCGCACCCGCTGGAGGAGACGGCGGAAACGGGGGACGCCGCGGACCCGGAGCCCGGGCACACCGGGGGCGGAGACACCGGGGGCGCGGAAAGCACCGCGGGCGGCTCCGGCAACGCCCGGAACCCCCTTGCCGCGGCGGGCTCGGCAGGACCCGGCACCACCTGGGGCGCGCTGATGCTGCTGTGGCCCGGGTCCCATCCGAAGGACATGTCCGACGAGGAGCGCGCCCGCGTGGTCGGCGTCGCCCGGAGGATGACCGGGACCCTGAGCGGTGCCGCCGCCGGGAACAGCCCCGTGCTGCCCGCCTCCGCGCCCCGCAAACTGGCCCAGCCCCGCACGTCCGTCGTCGGCCCCGAGGAGGCCCAGGCCGCCGTGCTCTACGCCGACCGGCTGCCCGAGGGCTGCTGCGCGCTCGACCTGAACGGCCACATCACCTACATCAGCCGCCGGGGCGCCGAGCTGGTCGGCGGCACGGTGGAGGAGCTGGTCGGCACCCGGCCGTGGCGCTCGCTGCCGTGGCTGGCCGACCCGGTCTACGAGGACCGCTACCGCGCGGCGCTCATCAGCCGGGACCCGACGGACTTCACCGCGCTCCGCCCGCCGGACCACTGGCTCACCTTCCAGCTCTACCCCGGCCCCACCGGGCTGAGCGTGCGCATCACTCCGGCCCATGTCCGGCAGAACGCCCCGGGCATGCCCGGCGGCAGCAGCCACCCGGCCGGGCCGACGCGGCTGGGCACCATCTACCAGCTCATGCATCTGGCGGGCGCGCTCACCGAGGCCGCCGGCACTCAGGACGTGGTGAACCTGGCGGCCGAGCACCTGCTGCCCGCTTTCGGCGCGCAGGGCCTGGTGATGACGGTCACCGAGAGCGGCCGGATGCGGATCGTCGGCCAGCACGGCTATCCCGAGGAGACCATCACCCACTTCGACGGCACCCCGCTCACCGCGTCGAGCCCGGGAGTGCGCGCCCTGACCCTGGGGGTGCCGGGCTTCTTCCCCTCCCGCGAGGAGCTGGAGCGGGCGTATCCCGCCCGTGCCGCGCTGCACGACGGCATGCAGGCCTGGGCGTTCCTGCCGCTCATCGCCTCCGGCCGCCCGGTGGGGACCTGCGTGCTGGCCTACGACCGCCCGCACGCCTTCGCGCCCGACGAGCGGGCCGCCCTGGCCTCACTGAGCGGCCTGCTCGCCCAGGCACTGGACCGGGCGCGGCTCTACGACACCAAGCACCGGCTGGCCCACGGCCTCCAGGAGGGCCTGCTGCCGCACAGCCTGCCCCATCTGCCCGGCCGGCTGGAGGTCGCGGCCCGCTATCTCCCCGCCACCCAGGGCATGAACATCGGCGGCGACTTCTACGACCTGATCCGGCTCGACGCCATCACCGTCGGCGCGGTCATCGGCGACGTCCAGGGCCACAACGTCACGGCGGCGGCGCTGATGGGACAGGTACGGACCGCGGTGCACGCCAACGCCACCGCCGGGGCCTCCCCCGACGAGGTGCTGGCCCGGACCAACCGGCTGCTGGTGGACCTGGAACCGGGGCTGTTCACCAGTTGTCTCTACGCCCACATCGACCTGTCCCGGCACCGCGCCCTGCTGGCGAGCGCCGGGCACCTGCCGCCGCTGCTGCACACCCCGGGCGGGCCCACCGAGGTGCTGGACGTACCGCCGGGGCTGCTGCTGGGCATCGACCCCGACTCCGACTACCCGGTCGCCGAGGTCACCGTCCCGCCGGGCAGTGTGCTCGCCTTCTACACCGACGGCCTGGTGGAGTCCCCCGGCACCGATCTCGACGAGTCCATCGGGGAACTCGGCGGCCGGCTCGCCCTGCACGGCCGGGACGGGAACCTGGAGGACGTCGCCGACGCCCTGGTCCGGTCGGCAGGCCGCGGTGTGGACACCGACGACATCGCCCTGCTGCTGCTCCGCCCCTGCTGAACGCGGCGGCCCGGCGCGCCTCCGGTACGGAACGGCTCCGATACGGAACGACTCCGGTACGGAACGACTCCGGTACGGAACGACTCCGGTACGGAACGACTCCGGACCGGGGTCCGGGTGCCGGAGTGCCACTCGCCACTTGTCGGGGGGCCGGGGGCCGGGGTCCGGGTGCCACTTGCCGGGTGCCGTCGCGGCGGCGAACGGCTGCCGTCGCGCTCAGAAGACGACCAGCGCCCGTCCGCCGCGTCCCGCGACCATCGCGTCGAAGGCCGCCGGTACGTCCTCCAGGCCGATCCGGTCGGTGACCATGCCGCCCGGATCGAGCCGCCCGGCCCGGATGTGCCCGGCGAGCACCGGCAGGTCGCGGGCCGGGTCGCAGTTGCCGTAGACGCAGCCGGACAGGGTGCGTCCGAAGTGGAAGATCTCCAGGGCGGAGAAGGACACCTGGTCGTCCTTGCGGCCGATGCCGACGACCGTGGTGCGGCCGCCCCGGCGGGTCGAGGACCAGGCCGTACGGATCGTCTGCGCGCGGCCGACGCACTCCACGGCCACGTCCGCGCCGTGGCCTCCGGTGAGCGAGCGGATCACCTTGTGCGTGTCGTCGGCGGCGGGCACGTAGTCGGTGGCTCCGGCCTTGCGGGCCAGGTCCTCCTTCTCCGGGGAGACATCGACCGCGATGATTTTCCCGGCTCCGGCGATGCGTGCCGCCTGGATGACCGCGAGGCCGACGCCGCCCACTCCGAAGACGGCGACGGACTCGCCCTCGCGGACCTTCGCGGAGTGGTGGACGGCGCCGTAGCCGGTCAGCACCGCGCAGCCGAGCAGCGCCGCGTCGGCCAGCGGCACGCCGCCGGGCAGTGGGAGCACGGCGTTCGCGGCGACCACGGTCTCGTCGGCGAACACGGCGCTGCCGAGCCCGGGGTAGAGATCGCGGCCGTCGGGGGTCCGGGCGTACGGCACACCGGCGCCGGCGAGGGCGTCGACGCAGAGCCAGGGCTCGTCCAGGCCGCAGTAGTGGCACGCACCACAGGAGGGCGCCCAGTTCAGGACGACGGCGTCGCCGGGAGCGACTGCCGTGACGCCCTCGCCCACCGCGGTGACGGTGCCGGCGCCCTCGTGCCCGAGAACGGCGGGGACGGGCTGGCGCAGGGTTCCGTTGGACAGGGAGAGGTCGGAGTGGCACACCCCGGCGGCGGCGAGCTTGATCCGGACCCGGCCGGGTCCGGGGTCGGGCAGCTCGATCTCGCTGATCTCCAGCGGGGCGTTGACGGCGGGCAGCACGACGGCGCGGGTCATGGCGGCTCTTCTCGGCTCTGGGGCGGGATGAGGCGGCGGGTGGTGCGGGTCGGGGCGGTGCCGCTCCGGCTGCGCCCGCGGGCGCAGCCGGAAGGTCACCGGGATCCGGGAAGCGGCCCGGAGGGCGGCGGGGCGGCGGCCTCACGGGGCCGGCGCCTTCGGGAGACCGGGCGGGGCCACCGCTGCCGCCCGGGGGCGGTAAGGGGTTCAGAACTGGAGCGACTTCGTCTGGAGGTACTCCCCCAGTCCGTGCACGCCCAGTTCACGGCCGACGCCCGACTGCTTGTAGCCGCCGAACGGGGCGAGCGGGTTGAACCGGCCGCCGTTGATGTCGACCTGGCCGGTGTCCAGCCTGCGGGCGAAGGCCTCCGCCCGTGCCGGGTCGGCGGACCAGACGGCGCCCGCGAGGCCGTAGACCGTGTCGTTGGCGATGCGCAGGGCGTCCTCCTCGTCCTCGTAGCGCAGGATCGTCAGCACGGGGCCGAAGATCTCCTCCTGGGCGACGGTCATGCCGGGGGTGACGTCGGCGAACACGGTGGGCCGGACGTAGTAGCCGGTCTTCGCGCCCTCGGGTGCGTCCGGGCCGCCGGCGACGAGGCGGGCGCCCTCCTCGACGCCCCGTTCGATGTAGCCGCGCACCCGGTCGCGCTGCTTGGCGTTGACCACGGGGCCGAGGCGGCTGGCGGGATCTTCCGGGTCGCCGGGCACGTACTTGGCGGCGGCGGTCGCGGCGAGCGAGAGCGCTTCCTCGTACTGGTCGGTGTGCACCAGCATCCGGGTCCACGCGCTGCACGTCTGGCCGGAGTTGGCGAAGACGTTGGCGACGCCGACGTTGACGGCACGGGCCAGGTCGGCGTCCGGAAGGATGACGTTGGCGGACTTGCCGCCCAGTTCCAGCGCGACCCGCTTCACGGCGCCGCCGGCCACCGCACCGATCCGCCGGCCGACCGCGGTTGAACCGGTGAACGAGACGAGATCCACGTCCCCGTGCCCGGCCAGCGCCTGCCCGGCGACCGGACCGAGGCCGGTCACGAGGTTGAAGACACCGGCGGGCAGCCCCGCCTCGTGCACGGCCTCGGCGAACAGCTGCGCGACGAGCGGGGTGTCCTCCGCCGGCTTGAGCACCACCGTGCAGCCCGCGGCGAGTGCCGGGGCCACCTTGGCGACGACCTGGTGCAGCGGGTAGTTCCAGGGGGTGATGGCGCCGACGACGCCGACCGGCTCGTGCAGCACCGTGGAGTTGCCGATCTTCTCCTCGAAGGCGTACGTCCCGGCGAGTTCGGCGTACGTCCCGGCGACGGTGACCGGCAGCCCGGCGTGCACGGCCTGGGCGAGCTTCACGGGCGAACCGAGTTCGGCGGTCACGGTCGCGGCGATCTCGTCCCGGCGAGCGTCGAGAGCCGCGTGCAGTGCCTGGAGGCGGGCGGCGCGCTCGGCGGGCGGGGTGGCGGCCCAGCCGGGGAACGCGGCCCGGGCTGCGCGGACCGCCGCGTTCACGTCCTCGGCCGTGCCGGCCGGCACCATGCCGATGACCTGCTCGTCGGCCGGGTTGACCACCGCGATGGCGTCGGTCCCGGCGGCGGGCCGCCACGCGCCGTCGATGTACATCCCGTCGTGGGCCTTCATGGATCAAGTCCTCCCGCGCCGACTGCTCGGTATGTGACGTGCGGAACCAAACTAGCGGTGTTAGTTTTCCGGCGCCACAGCGAACGGACGTGCCCCGGCTCACGTACCCCGCGGCGCCGCCGTGTGCGGCGGAGCCGCAAGGTCCGGCGGGGCCTGCTGGGCCGGTGCCGGGGCCGGTCCGATTCGTCCCGCCGTCCGGAACCGCGGGCCGCCGCCCGGGAGCGGGGCCGGGTTCGGAACCGGGACGGGGTCCGGACCGGGACGGGGTCCGGACCGGGACGGGGTCCGGACCGGGACGGGGTCCGCCCGTCCTGCTCCCGTCCGGTCCTCTCCGGTCCTCTCCGGTCCTCTCCTGTCATCTTCGGTCCACTTCTCCCGGTGCCGGAGCCTGCCGTCGTCCGGGACCGGAGACCCGGCGCGGCAGGAGCGACCCGGCCGCGGAGGCCGCGCCCCGGGGACCGCCGCCGCCATGATGCACCAACGCCGCGCGAGTGCCGAGCCCTCGCACCTTCCGTCCTCCGAGCCCGTCCGGAAACGACCCCCGTTCCTCCGGGACGCACCACACATCACGCACATCACGCATCACCTGACACGTAACGCCTGCGGCGCCTGCCGGCCGCTTCTCTGCCGGCCGCTACCCTGCCGGCCCTCCGGCCCGCCGCGGCTGCCGCGGCTACGGCGGCTACGGCTGCGGTTACGGCTGCGGCTCCCCGTCGGCTGCCGGACCGCTGCCGCCGCCCCGGTGGCAGCGGGCGTCCGGCCGGGGCGGCGAGTCCCCGGCCCGCGGGTGCTCGAACGGCGGCCGCTGCCGCGGAGGTTCCGCGGACGGCGGGTGCTCCGCCGACGGGCCCGGGAACTGCCGGTCCGAGGAGTGCGTGCCCGAGCAACGCGGACCCGGGGACTGCGGACCCGGGGCCTGCGGATGTTCCGGCGACGCGGCGGAATCGGCCTTCCGGCCGGGTCCGGAGCGCAGCAGCGGACGGGCCGCCGTGCCCGCCGACAGCAGCAGGAGCACGGCGAGCATCGCGAACGGAGCGGCCGTGCCCGCCAACCCGGCGAGCAGGCCCGCCGACGCCGGAGCGGCGACCTGCCCCAGCCTGTTGCCGGTGAGCCGCAGCGCCAGGGCGGTGCTGCGGGCGCCGCCCGGGGCGGCCTGCACGACGGTGGTCATGGACAGCGGCTGCCCGACGCCGAGGCAGAAGCCGAGCGCGGCCAGCAGCACCGCCACCCCCCACGCGGGCAGCGGCACCGCGATGCCCGCGCACAGCAGCGCCGCGGCCAGGCAGCTCCCGGCCAGCAGCACGGTCCGGCCGAGCAGCCGGATGAGCGGGGTCATCACCAGCCGGCAGGCGATGGTCGCGGCGGCCCGCAGGCTGAGCAGCAGCCCGACGGTCGCCGGCGCGATCCCCCGGTGCTCGCCGACGACCGGCAGATAGGCGGTGAGGATGTCCGTGGCGGACAGGACGGCGAGGCTGGTGAAGATGCCCGCGGGCACGCCCCGGGCGCGCAGGATCCGGTGTACGGGGACGGGCACCGCACCCGCCGCGGCACCGCCGTCCCGGCGGCCCGCCGCCGCGGCGTGGTCCGGGTGCTCGACACGCCACAGGGAGCCGCAGGCGAGGACGGCCACGGCCGCGGACACCAGCAGGGCGGTCGCGCTGGTGCGGCCCATGGTGCCGTCGTGCCCGGAGATCAGCAGCCCGGCGGCGACGGGCCCCGCGAGCTGGCCGAGCGAGGCGCCGATGGTGAAGTGGCCGAAGTTGCGGTCCTGGTCGGCCGGGGCGCTCTGCCGGGCCACCAGGCTCTGGGCGCCGATCACGAAGGCGAGGTGGCCGAGCCCCATGAGCCCGCTCCAGGCGGCGACCGCGGGCAGCGATCCGGCCGTACCGCCGAGGGCGCAGCCGGCCGCGATCAGGGCGACGCCCGCAGGCAGCAGCGGGGCGCACCGGCCGTGGTCGGTGCGCCGCCCGAGCGGGACGGCGGCGAACAGCGGGAGCAGCGCGTAGACGGCGGCGATGACGCCGACGGCGCGGGCGTCGGCACCCAGGGCGAGGGCCCGGTAGGAGACGGCGGGCCGGGCCATGCTCACCGCGCCCTGCGCGAAGGCGAACGCGATGACCAGGCGCAGCAGCCAGCCCCTGCCGGGCCGTGCCGCCGGCGGCATCAGGGACACCTCTTTCCCGTACCGGTCTCCACGTACCGCTGTTCCCGCTGTTCCCGCTGTTCCACGTGCCGACTTCCCGCTTCCGCTTCCTGCTTCCCGGTCTCCGGTCTTCCGCTCTTCCCGCTTTCCGCTTCCCGCTCTTCCCGTGTCCGGCTCGGCCGCTGTCGTCCGCGCCCCGCACGTCCGTGCCCGTCCGGATCCCGCTCCTCCGTGTCCGGCTCGGCCACGGCCGTCCGGCGCCGGGCGCCACACCCGTCCACGCCCGGCCCGTCCGCAGCCCCGTCCGCAGCCCCGTCCGCACCCGCGCCGCCGCCGG
>NZ_WHPN01000407.1:26294-40149 GCF_009735685.1 Streptomyces lycii
CCGGCGGCGGCGCGGCCGCTCTCCTCCCGGTCCGGTCAGATGATGCCGAAGAGCAGTCCCGCGCCGAGCACCACCAGGGAGGTGAGCGCCGCCCACTTCACCGTGAACCGGGTGTGGTCGCCGAACTCGACCCGGGCCATCCCGACCAGGACGTAGACGGCGGGGACCAGCGGGCTGGACATGTGGAGCGCCTGGCCGGTGAGGGAGGCGCGGGCGATCTCGACCGGGGTGACGCCGTGCGCGGCGCCCGCCTCCGCGAGGATCGGCACGATGCCGAAGTAGAAGCCGTCGTTCGACATGAAGTACGTGAACGGGATGCTGAGGACGCCGGTGACGAGGCCCATGTGCGGGCCCAGCCCGTCGGGGATCGCACCGACCACGGCGCGCGCCATGTGCTCGACCATCCCGGTGCCGGTGAGGACCCCGGTGAAGACGGCCGCGGCGAAGACCATGCCGGAGACGTTGAGGACGTTGTCCGCGTGCGCGGCGAGCCGCGCCTTCTGGTCGGCCATCCGCGGGAAGTTGACGGTGAGGGCGATGGCGGCACCGAGCAGGAACAGCACCGGGATCGGCAGCGCCTGGAGGACGAGCAGCACCAGCAGGGCCGCGGTGAGTGCCGCGTTGAACCAGTAGAGCCGGGGGCGGAGCGTGGCCCGGGCCGGGTCGAGCACGGCCTCGCGGGCACCGCCGGCCGGGTCGCCGTTCGCCGGGGTGTCGCCCGGGGCGCTGTCCGTCGCGGCACCGTCCGCCGGTCCGCCGGAGCCCGTGCCCGGCCGGGCGGCGGAGGGCCCTCCACCGGCCTCGCCCCCGGCGCCCGCACCCGCACCGGCTGCCGCCAGGACCCGCTCCCGCGCGGGCTCCACGGCCCGGGTGTGCCCGATACCGGCACCGGCACCGGCACCGGCACCGGCGAGGTCGGCCGCCTCCCCGGGAGCGTCTTCGGCGGTGTCCCGGCCGAGCGTGAGCGTGCCCAGGCGCCGGCGCTCCCGGAGCCCGAGGACGTAGGCGAGGAAGAAGACGAAGACCAGTCCCACGGCGAGTGCGGGCACCATCGGCACGAAGATGTCGGACGCGTCGAGCTTCAGCGCGGTCGCGGCCCGGGCGGTCGGGCCGCCCCACGGGACGGTGTTCATCACGCCGTTGGCGGTCGCGGCGACACCCGTCATGACGACCAGGCTCATGCCGAGCCGCCGGTAGAGCGGCAGCATCGCCGAGACGGTGATCATGAACGTGGTCGAGCCGTCGCCGTCCAGTGAGACCACCGCGGCGAGCACCGCGGTCCCCACCACGATCCGCATCGGGTCCGCCTTGCAGAACCGCAGGATGACGCGGACCACCGGGTCGAACAGGCCGACGTCGATCATCACCCCGAAGTAGACGATGGCGAACATCAGCATCGCCGCGGTGGGCGCCAGGTCGCCGATGCCCTCCAGGACGTAATCGCCGAGTTGGGCCCCCTGCCCGACGATGACGCAGAAGAGCGCAGGTATGAGGACCAGAGCCGCCATCGGCGACATCTTCTTGGTCATGATCAGCACCAGGAAGGTGGCAATCATGACAAATCCGAGAACAGTGAGCATACGGCTGCCAATCATTCGCCCGTGAGGTCGCCCGTGGACCCGCCCGAGGTCCGCCGAGGCCCTGCGGCGGGGCCTCCCGCGTGATCGCCCCTCAGCGGCCGAGGGGTGCGGCGGTCCGGACGACCGTAGGAGCCCCGGTCCCGCGCCAGCAAGACCCCGGGCCGTGAGCAATAAGCGCGAAAGTCCAGGTCACCGATGTGGCGCCGGCCCAGACGGACTTCCCGGGGTGAGCCCGTCGGGCATCCCTCGCGGCGCGCCTGCCCGCCCCCGGCGTCAGTCGAGGACACGGGCGAGATACGCCCGGACCAGCTCCTTGGTCTCGGCGATGAGCGCCGCGTCGCCCGCGGGGTCGGCGCGGAAGGCCATCTGGAGCACGGCGTCCGCGGCCTCGACGCCGACGAGGAACGTGCGCCGCAACCGGGCGTCGGCAGTACGGCCGAGCCGTTCGGCGAGCAGCGCGCAGAGCCGTTCCGCGACCCGGTGGTTGGCCTGGTCCGGGGCGCCGGCGCCCGGAGCCTGCACCCCGAAGTCGACCAGCGCGAAGCCCGGGGTCTCCCGCTTCATCGCGATGTAGACGTCCAGGACGACGTCGATGGCGTGCCGCCAGTCCAGCGGGTCGGCCGCGGCGATCCGCTCCGTCACCTGCTCGGTGTAGTGGTCGAGATTGCGGTGCGCGAGCGCGTCGGCCATGGCGCGCTTGTTGCCGAAGAAGCGGTACACGGAACCGATGGGGACGCCCGCACGGGACGCGACGGCGCGGGTGCTCAGACCCTCGTACCCCGTCTCGTCGAGCACCTCGGCGCAGGCGTCGAGGATGCGCGCGAGGCGCTCCGCGCTGCGCTGCTGCACGGGGGTGCGGCGGAGCGGCGGCTGGGTCTGCTGGGCGCTGGGCGTCTGCACGCCTCCCATCATGCCGCGCCCCCGCTCCGCCCGGGCCCGCCGGACCTGGCACGGACAGCCGGGGCACGGGCGGACCGGACCCGGCGGGCGGCGAGCAGCCCGGCCCCGCCGACCGCGCGCGACCGGTTTGGACCCGGCCGACTGTGCCCGGACGGGACCGCACCGGGCCGACTGTGCCCCGGCGGGACCGCGCCCTCAGGAGCGGACCCGACCGATCCGGACCTGCCCCCTCGGCCCGACGGGAGCGCCCCGGCGACCGCGCCCGGGCGGACCCTGCGGGGTGGTGAACCGGGGCGAGGGGAACCGCTGGCCGGCGACCGCGCCCGGGCGGACCGCCCCTCCGAAGCGGACCCGACGGCCCGGACCCGCTTCCTCCTGGACCGAAGGGAGCGACCCGGCCGGAGCGGGCGCGCGGACGGCCGCGGCGCGCCGCCACCCGCCGCACGGTCGTTGACGCACCCTCAGTCACATTCCTATGGTCTTCCATAGGAATTTCGGCCGCAGACCACAGACCACAGACCGCAGACCGCAGACCGCAGACCGCAGACCGCAGGGAACGGCAGGGAGCAGACATGAGCGCCACCGACACCGAATCGGCCCGCAAGACGGCCGAAGGGCTGAGCTACTCCTCCGGCTTCGGCAACGAGCACAGCTCCGAGGCCGTGCCCGGGGCCCTCCCGGTCGGCCGCAACTCCCCGCAGCGCGCCCCTCTCGGCCTCTACGCGGAACAGCTCAGCGGCAGCGCCTTCACCGAGCCCCGCGCGGTCAACCGGCGCTCCTGGCTCTACCGGATCCGCCCCTCCGCGGCCCACCCCGCCTTCACCCGCACCGGCAACGGCGCGCTGCGCTCCGCCCCGTTCGACGAGACCGTCCCCGACCCCAACAGGCTGCGCTGGGACCCGCTGCCCGCCCCCGCCGCGGGCACCGACTTCGTCGCGGGACTGTGGACCCTCGGCGGCAACGGCGACGTGCGGCAGCGCACCGGCATGGCGGTGCACCTCTACGCCGCGAACGCCTCGATGACCGGCCGGGTGTTCTCCGACGCCGACGGCGAGCTGCTGATCGTGCCGGAGCACGGCGGGCTGCTGCTGCGCACCGAGTTCGGGCTGTTGCGGGCCGAGCCCGGCCATGTGGCGCTGATCCCGCGCGGTGTCCGCTTCCGGGTGGAACTCCTGGACGACACCGCGCGGGGATACGTCTGCGAGAACTACGGCCGGCCCTTCGTCCTGCCCGACCTCGGCCCGATCGGCGCCAACGGCCTCGCCGCCCCGCGCGACTTCCTCGCGCCGACCGCCGCGTACGAGGACCGCGAGGAGCCGGTGGAGGTGGTGAACAAGTTCTGCGGCAACCTCTGGGCGGCGACGTACGACCACTCGCCGCTGGACGTCGTCGCCTGGCACGGCACCCATCTGCCGTACGTCTACGACCTGCGCCGCTTCAATGTGCTGGGCACCATCAGCTACGACCACCCGGACCCGTCGATCTTCACGGTGCTCACCTCGCCGTCGGACACCCCGGGGCTCGCGGGCGTCGACTTCGTGGTCTTCGCGCCGCGCTGGCTGGTCGGCGAGGACACCTTCCGCCCGCCGTACTTCCACCGCAACGTGATGAGCGAGTACATGGGCCTGATCGAGGGGGCGTACGACGCGAAGACCTCCGGCCCGGGCGGCTTCGTGCCCGGCGGCGGCTCGCTGCACAACATGATGTCCGCGCACGGCCCGGACCGGGACACCTTCGAGGCGGCGAGCGCGGCCGAGTTGAAGCCGCAGAAACTGGACGACGGCCTGGCCTTCATGTTCGAGACCCGCTGGCCGGTGACGGCGACCGCCCAGGCCCTGGAGGCGGGACACCGGCAGCAGGGCTACGACGCCGTGTGGCAGGGTCTGGAACGCCACTTCCGTCCCTGACCGGAGCCCGGAGCCGTGACCGCCTTCGCACCCGACTCGTTGGTCCTCAACCGCAAGCTGCCCCTGTGGTATCAGGTGTCGCAGTCGCTGCGCGCCTCGATACTGGGCCGCCGGCCGGACGACCCGTTGCGCCTGCCGACCGAGGAGCGGCTCGCCGAGCACTACGGCGTCAGCGTGCTCACCATGCGGCAGGCCCTCAAGGAACTGGAGAGCGAGGGACTGATCAGCAGGCACCGGCGGCGCGGCACCTTCATCGAACCGGCGGCCAGGCGCGGCGCGCCGGTGCGGCTGCTCGGCTCCGTGGACGCCATCGTGGCGCAGCAGTCGGGCGAGCAGGCCACGGTGCTGAGCCACGGCCTCGTACCGGTGCCGGCCGAGCTGGCCGAGCACTTCCCCGGCCTGGCCGAGGTGGCGGAGTTCCGCCGGCTGCGCCGGGACGCGGACAGCGGCGAGCCGACCAACTGGGCGGAGAACGCCGTCCGTCCCGAACTCGCCGAGCGCTTCGGCCCGGCCGATCTCACCCGCCGGCCGATGACCAAGGTGCTGCGGGACGTCGCGGGGGTGCGGATCAGCCGGATCACCGACACCGTCGAGGCCCGGCTCGCCGACCCGGAGACGGCCGGACTCCTGGACGTACCCCTGCTCAGCCCGATCCTGCACTACACCGGGATCACCTACGACGAGAGCGGCCGGGTCGTCGACGTCGCCCGCATCCGCTACCGGGGCGACCGGTTCTCGTTCACCGTGACCCTCGACGCGCACTGACGGCGGCCGCGGCGCGACGACGACGCCGGAGCGACGAGCACGGCGGACGGCCGACGGCCGACGACGGACAGCGCAGACGGCAGGAGGCCGGCGGCCGACGACGGACGGCTGACGGCTGACGGCTGAGGGCAGGAGGCTGACGGCAGGAGGCCGCGGGAGCCGCGGCGCCGGGCGCCGCGCCCGCGGGCGGGCGGGCGGTGCCGTCGGACGGCGCACGCCGACGACGGCGGCGCGGACGCCGGGCGCCGGACCGTCCCCGCACCGGCCGTTCGCGGCCCGCCGCCCGTGGGTACGATGCGTAACCGGTGCCCACGGCGGGCGAGCCACCAGGTCCACCGCACGGGAGGGCGGCTGCGTGACGTTGCCACAGACGGACGGACCGGGTGCGGGCGCCCCGCTCACGCCCCCGGAGGACGCGCCGCTGCTCGCCGAGCTGATGCCCTGGTCGGTGGCGCCGCTGCGGACGGGCCGGTCCTGGGTGCTCGGCCCGGACCCGGAGACCCTGAGGGCGCGCTGGGACCGGCTGCTGCGGGCGTCCGGGACCGAGCGGGAGGCGCTGTTCCGTACGTCGCGGGCGCGCGGGCTGCATGTCGCGCTGCCGCAGTTGCCCGGGCACGACACCCCCACCCGGCCGCTCGCCCGGGAGGACGGCCCCTGCCCCGAACCGGTTCCGGTGCGGCACGGCCCCTTCGACCGGCAGTGGCTGATACCGGACCAGCGGCTGCTGGACGCCGCACGGCCCGAGCTGTGGCGGGTCGCCGACGAAGCGCAGCTCTTCGCCGTCGAACCCGGGCGGGTCACGGGCGGGCGGGCCCCCGGCGGGACGCCCGCCGCGGAGGCGGGCACGGGAGAGCCGGTGCTGCTCTTCTCCGAGCAGCTGCCCGACGGCCGGTCGCCCGCGGGCCGGCCCGGCCGGATCCGGCCGCTGTTCCGCCGGCCCGGCGCCCGGGAACCGAACCTCGCCCCCGGCCTCGCCGGACTGCTGGCGGACCGTCTCGGCCTGCCCGTCGCGCCGCTGGACTTCCTCGCCTGGACGGCCGCCGCTGCCGGGCACCGGCCCGCCGGCCGCGCCGTACCGCTGCCGCTCTCCCCCGGCGTCTGGCAGGACGGGGTGACGCTGGGCCGGCGTGTCCTCTGGCTGCACACCTACGGCGCGCGCTGCGCCCCCGCGCCGGGTGAACGCCCCAAGCTCCCCGGCGGACAGCGCCCGTACGTGCGCTCCGCGCTCCCCACCGCGCTGGGCGCCTTCCCGGCCGAGCCGCACTACGACCCGGAGGAGCGGACGCTGCACCTCGGCGCGGGCCGCATCGCGCCGGTGCCGCCCGCCGCATGGGACTACACCGTCTCCGGGGTGCCCGTGCTCGCCCACTGGTACGAGCGGCGCGCCGCCCCCGCCGAGCCCGGTTCGCTCAGCGCCGTACGCCCCGCCCGGTGGCCGGCCCGCTGGACCTCCGAACTGCTCGAACTGATCACCGTGCTCGCGCTGCTGGACGCCCTCCGTCCCGCGCTGGAGGACCTGGCCGAGCGGCTGGCCGAAGGCCCGCGGATCACGGCGGCGGCGCTGCGCGAGGCCGGTGTGCTGCCCGCGCCCGCCGCCGCGGCCCGGCCGGCCTCGGTGCTGGAGCATCCCGAGGAGGGGCCGAACGGCCAGGTCGCGCTGCTCTGACGGACCACCACGCCGGTGATCTCCGTCTCACCGGCCGCGCCGCACCGCCCGTACCACGGGCCTGCCGCCGTCCGGCGGCCGCCGGACGGCGGATCACCCCTGGCGCGGCGGACGGCCCGGCGGGTAGGACAGGGCGCCATGGACATCTCCCCCGGGCCTCCCCGGCCGTCGCGGCCGCAGCCGCTCCCGCTCGACGGCGTCACCGTCGTCGCCGTCGAACAGGCCGTCGCCGCGCCCTTCGCGACCCGGCAGCTCGCCGACCTGGGAGCCAGGGTGATCAAGGTCGAGCGGCCCGACGGCGGGGACTTCGCGCGCGGCTACGACACCTCGGTGCGCGGGCTGGCCTCGCACTTCGTCTGGGCGAACCGGGGCAAGGAGTCCGTCGCGCTCGACCTGAAGGATCCGCGCGGCCGCGACGTCCTGGACCGGCTCCTGGCAGAGGCCGACGTCTTCGTGCAGAACCTCGCGCACGGCGCCGCGGAACGGCTCGGGCTGGACGCCGCCGCGCTCTGCGCGCGTCACCCGCGGCTCGTCGCCGCCGACATCTCCGGCTACGGCCCGGACGGTCCGTACGCCCACAAGCGCGCCTACGACATGCTCGTGCAGTGCGAGGCCGGGCTCGTCTCCGTCACCGGCACCGCCGGACAACCGGTCAAGGCGGGCATTCCGGCCGCCGACATCGCGGCCGCCATGTACGCCTTCTCCGGGGTGCTCGCCGCGCTGCTGCGCCGGGGCACCACCGGCCGGGGCGGCCCGGTGGAGGTCTCGATGTTCGACGCCCTCGCCGAATGGATGGGGCACCCGCTCTACCACGGGATGTACGGGGACGGGCCGCCGGCACGCACCGGGCTCGCGCACGCGGTCATCGCGCCGTACGACGCCTATCCGACGGCCGACGGCACACCCGTGCTGCTGTCCGTGCAGAACGACCGGGAATGGCGGCGGCTGGCCGGACAGGTGCTGGGCCGCCCCGAGTTGGCGGACGACCCGGGATGGGCGACCAACCGGGCGCGGGTCCGGAACCGGGAGCGGACCGACGCGGCGGTGGCGGAGGCCCTGGCGGGGCTGTCCGCGGACGAGGCCGTGGAGCGGCTGGAACGGGCGGGTATCGCCTGTGCCCGGCTCAACGACGTCGGCGGACTGGCGGAGCACCCGCAGCTGGCCGCCCGCGGCCGGTGGCGGGAGGTGGGGTCTCCCGCGGGCCCGCTCCGTACGCTGCTGCCGCCGATCGGGCTGCCGGGCGGGGAACCGCCGCGGACGGGCGGTGTCCCCGCGCTCGGCGAACACACCGACGCGCTGCTGGGCGCCCTGGGGATGACGGGCGAGCGGATCGCGGCGCTGCGCCGGGACGGTGTGGTCGCCTGACCGCCTCGACCGGGCCGGTTCGGGTGGTGTCGGTACGGCGCGGAGGAGGTGCGGGGCGGGTCAGCCGCGGTTGCCGAAGAGCGACCGCCGGAGCCGGCGCAGCGGCGCGAAGAGCGAGACCCGCGACACCCGCAGCCGCCTGCTCGAACGGGCGCAGGACACGTCGCGCGAGGTCAGCTCGCGCATCAGCGAGGTGGCCTCCGCCGATTCCTGGTGCGACACGGCGGGACCGGCCAGCACGGCGAGATGGCGGTCGAGGCGCGAACTGCTCGCACCGCTCCCGCAGTTGACGGCAGGCACTCGGGGCCTGCTGCGCATTGCTATCTGTTCCATGACACTCCCCACCCAAACGAGGGCACCCGGCCCGGGCAGGTTAACCCTACCGCTCCCGCGCGTCACCCGCGCACCGGCGTATCCCGTATTCACTTTCCCGGCAAGGCGGTTGGCATGCCGCGGCGCTCCCACCGGCGCGGGGCGGCACACCCTCGCGGACCCGGAAGGATTCCCGGGGGCGCGTTCCGGGCGCGTCGCGGCACGGCCCGCTCCCTTCCCCCCCGGGGAGGGCCGCCCGGGGCGGCCGCGCACGCGCGCCGAGGAGCCCCGGGGACCCGAGGACTCCTCGGCGCAGCGAACGGGCACGGCCGCGGGCCGCGCCCCGGGAGCGGTCGGCCGTCAGACGGCCGAGTCGAAGGCGGGCAGATATCCGCCGGACTGTCCGGCCGCGGTCGGGTGGTAGGAGTTGATGATCGGGAAGGTGACGCTGTGCAGCCAGGAGTCGCCGGAGCAGATCTCGTGCCCGGTGAAGTTGGGCACGACGTCGCCGAAGGTGAAGCCGTGGTCGGCGGCGCGCTTGGCGGTGACGCCGTTCAGCTCGTCGGACGCGCCGTTCAGCGCCGCGCGCTCCTTCTCGCTGAGCCCGGCGATGCAGCTGCCGTTCAGCTTGTAGAGCCGCGGATAGCCGAGGACGACCACCTCGGCCGCGGGCGCCCTGGAGCTGATCGCGGAGTACACCTGGTCGAGCTTTCCGGGGAGGGTGCCCGTCATATAGGCGCGGGCCTCCGCCACCGCGTTGAGACAGGCGCTCTCGGACTGGAGGACGCAGGTGGTCATGACATCGGCGAAGCCGGCGTCATTGCCGCCGACGCTGATGCTGACGATGCCGGTGGATGAGTTGAGCGGTCCGAGCTGACCGGCGATCACATCACCCGTACGGGCTCCCGAGCAGGCGGTGAACGCGAAGGACGAGGGTGAGTTCGCGGCGGCCCAGAGGGACGGGTAGGCCTTCGTGCTGCGCTTGCAGTCGCCGCTGCCGCTGTCGTAACTGCCCGCCCCGACGCCCGAGGAGTACGAGTCCCCGAGGGCTACATAGCCGGTGGCGGCGGCTTCTCCGGCTGCGTGGGCGGCGCCGGCTCCGGTGAGGGAGAGGGCGGAGGAGAGAAGGAGTGCGGCCGAAACGACCGCACGTCGGGAAAGTTTCATGGAACCTCCCTTAGCAGGATTTCTCCGTCAAACAGGGCAACCGGCCGCGGCGTTGATCGTGACACCTGCCATGCCCATGCCAATCAATCGCCTGCAGCCGGCCGTGGGGGTGAACCTGCATGGCATGGCTAGGACATCCCCGCGAAACGGGTGGTCTACGCGCGTGGTGGGGTGAATCTTTCACCAACTGTGGTGATTCACCGGAAAGACGCCGAACTACATGGCGTACGCCTCCATACCCGGCATCCCGGCGAGCGCGACCGGAACGCTTCCCGCGCCCCATTGTGTGACCGGCCACCGTCTTGACGGCCCCTCCGGCGTGCGCCAGATTGAAGCCCGACATCCGGCGCTTCGGGGGGCAAAGTCGCCAATGCAGACAGTCAGTGACAATCAATCCGTGCCGGCGGACACCGCCGCGGAGGACGGACCCGCCTGGCCCGTGCTCACCGGGACGGCCACCGGTGTGGCGTTGGTGGGGGCGGTGCTGGCGCTCACCGACACACCGTCACCGCTGCGGGTCCCGTTCACCCTCTTCTTCCTCGTCGCCGCGCCCGCGGCCGCCGTGGCCTCGCTGCTGCGCGGCCTGGACCCGCTGAGCCGCTGCGTCGTCGCGGTGGCGGGGGCGGTCGCCGCCGATGTGCTGACCGCCCAGGTGATGCTGGCGCTGCACGTCTGGTCGGTGCGGACGGGCGTCGCCGCGGTGGCCGCGCTGAGCGCCGCGCTGTTCCTCTCCGCCTTCCTGCTCCGGCTGCGTCACGGCGTCGCGGCCCGGAAGGGAAAGGCCTGACGTGGACGTCGACGTGTACCGACCGGGCGAGCTGACGGCCGCCGACCGGGCGGCCTGGTCCGCCCTCCAGGCGCGGTCCGATCAGCGCGACAGCCCCCAGCTGGGGAATCCGTTCCTCGCACCGGAGTTCACGCTCGCCGTGGGCCGTGTCCGGCGCGGCGTCCGGATAGCCGTGCTGCGCGAGAACGGCCGTCCCGCCGCGTTCTTCCCCTTCCAGCGGTCCGCGGCGGGGGTCGGCCGCGCCGTGGGGCTCGGGGTCTCCGACTGCCAGGGGGCAGTGCACCGGCCGGGGTTCCGGTGGGACGCCCGGCAGCTGCTGCGCGCCTGCGGGCTGGCCGTGTGGGAGTTCGACCATCTCGCCGAGGGCCAGCCGGACTTCGCGTCCGGCGCCACGGGAACCTTCGCCTCGCCGGTCATCGAGCTCGGCGAGGGGTACGAGGCGTATCTCGAACGGCTCCGCGCCTCGTCGCCCGGTTTTCTGCGGACGACGCTCGCCAAGGAGCGGAAGCTCGGCCGGCAGGTCGGCGAGGTCCGCTACGTCCACGACGAGCGGGACCCGGAGATGCTGCGCACGCTGATGCGGTGGAAGTCCGCGCAGTACCGGCGGACGGGCCGGAGCGACCGCTTCGCCCAGCCCTGGATCACCGAACTGGTGGAGCAGCTCTTCCACAGCCGCTTCTCCTCGTTCCGGGGGCAGCTGTCCGTGCTCTACGCCGCCGGGCGGCCGGTGGCGGCGCACTTCGGCCCGCGTACCGGGCGCGTGCTCAGCTCCTGGTTCCCCGCCTACGACCCGGACCACGGGCGCTGGTCGCCCGGGCTCGTGCTGTATCTGCGGATGGCCGAGGCGGCCGCCGGGGACGGTCTGCACCACATCGACCTGGGACGCGGCGAGAAGCGCTACAAGGACGAGCTGAAGACGGCCGAGTTCACGGTGCGGGAGGGCTGGGTGACGCGCCCGCACCCGGTGGCCGCGGGCCACCGCGCCCGGCGGGCTCCGGTACGGGCGCTGCGCAACACGGTGACGGCACGGCCGGAACTCTTCGAACCGGCGGACCGGCTGCTCAGACGCGTGGGGCGGTTGCGGGCCGGGCTGGTGGCGCGACGCCCTTCCGAGCGGTCCGCGATCAATTCCGATCACTCCGCGAGGAATGTCCGGCGAAAATGAGAAAACGAGGATGGGCTGCCCATGTGGTGCCATAGATTCTTGTCCAGATAAATCACCTGTCACCATCAATAGCATCTGACATCTGGACTGGTCCGACATTCACTGGTCCGACATTCACCGCACATCTCGTCCGGCAAGCGGCCCGGGGAGGGGCTCGAGTGCCGTGGCGGGCGTGCGGGGCGCGGTAGGGGGGGTGCCGTGCCCGGCAGCAGTCACACGCCGCCGGGGCACGGGCCGCGCAAAGCCCGTTCACCATGCCGGCTCATCCGTGCCCGAGGCGGCCGTGCCGTCCCGGGCGGGCCGAGAACCCCCCTTTCGAACCGGAACACCGCCGGGCCGCGACCGTCACGGTCGGCCCACCGGACGAGAGGGATATCCGCTCATGAGTTCTTTTCTGCGCCCGGCCGATCCGGGCGAAGACCCGCTGTCCGAACCGCCGCCGCCCGGCACCGCCGGATCACCCGTTCGGGGCCGCGGACCGGGCCGGTACCGGCCCGTCTCCTCGCACTTCGCGATCGCCCCGCCCGTCAGCGTCGTCATTCCGGCGATGAACGAGGCGGAGAATCTTCCCTACGTCTTCAAGACCCTGCCCGGCTGGGTGCACGAGGTCGTGCTCGTCGACGGCAACTCCACGGACGGCACGGTGGAGGTCGCCCGTGAGCTGTGGCCGGACGTGAAGGTCGTGACGCAGCGCGGCAGGGGCAAGGGAGACGCGCTGATCACCGGCTTCGCGGCCTGCACGGGCGAGATCGTGGTGATGGTCGACGCCGACGGCTCGGCCGACGGCTCCGAGATCGTGTCCTATGTCTCCGCGCTGGTCGGCGGCGCCGACTTCGCCAAGGGCTCGCGCTTCGCCAACGGCGGCGGCACCGACGACATGACACCGGTCCGCAAACTCGGCAACCGCCTCCTCACCGCCGTCGTCAACGCCAAGTTCGGCGCCCGCTACACCGACCTCTGCTACGGCTACAACGCCTTCTGGCGGCGCTGCCTGGACGACATGGCCCTGGACTGCGCGGGCTTCGAGGTGGAGACCCTGATGAACATCCGGGTCGTACGGGCCGGGCTGCGCGTCCAGGAGATCCCCAGCCACGAGTACAACCGCATCCACGGAGCCAGCAATCTGCGGGCCGTGCGGGACGGGCTGCGGGTGCTGCGGGTGATCCTGCGCGAGCCGGGCTCCCGGCGACCGCGGCGGTGCCCCGCTCCCGTGGCGGTCGTGGCGAACTCCGGGGAGGTCTCTTGACCGGCTTTGGTGCCGTGTCCGTCTCCGTGGTGATCTGCGCGTACACCCCGGACCGCTGGGCGGACGTGCTCGACGCGGTGGCGTCCGTCCGCGCGCAGTCCCTGCCCGCGCACGAGACGCTGCTGGTCGTCGACCACCATCCGGCGCTGCTGCGGCGCCTCGCGCGGCACTTCGCGGGGCCCGGGGGCGACGCCGAGGGGCCCGCGGGGGCGGACGGCGGGAGCACCCGTACGGGCGACCGGGCCACCGGTGCGGGCGCCGGGACCGCCGGTGCGGGCGGCGCCGGCCGGGTGCGGGTGCTCGCCAACGCGGGCCCCCGCGGCCTGTCCGCGGGCCGCAACACCGGGATCGCCGCGGCCACCGGCGAGGTGGTGGCCTTCCTCGACGACGACGCCGTCGCCGACCCCGACTGGCTGCGTCACCTGGCCGGCGGCTATGCCGACCCGGCCGTCCAGGCCGTCGGCGGCCGGACGCTCCCCGTGTGGGCGTCCGGCCGCCGGCCCCGCTGGTTCCCCGAGGAGTTCGACTGGGCCGTCGGCTGCGCGTACCGCGGGCTGCCCGCGGGCCGGGCCCGGGTGCGCAACGTGCACGGCGGCAACGCCTCCTTCCGCGCGACCGCCTTCCGTGCCGCGGGCGGGTTCACCACCGGCATCGGACGCGACGGCGGCAGGCGGCCCCTGGGCGGCGAGGAGACGGAGCTGTGCATCCGGCTGGCCCGGGCCGTGCCCGGCGCGGTGCTGCTCGTCGACGACCGCGCGGTCATCCACCACAAGGTCCCGCGCGAACGCGAGCGGTTCCGCTATCTGCTGGACCGCTCGTACGCCGAGGGGCTGTCGAAGGCTCTGATTGCGCGCAGCGTCGGCGCCGGGGCCGGACTCGCGACGGAACGCGGCTACACCACCCGGGTGCTGCCCGCCGGAGTCGCGCGCGGGGTGCGCGACGCGCTGCTGGGCCGGCCGGGCGGCGCGGGCCGCGCCGGCGCGATCCTGGCCGGA
>NZ_WHPN01000408.1:0-9907 GCF_009735685.1 Streptomyces lycii
CCGGCGCCGGGGAATGCGTACCCGCTCCCCGGCCCCGCGGCGCCCTCACCGCTCCTTGTCGGGCCACACCCCGATGTGGTCCTGCTCCAGTTCCAGCAGCACCCGGTGCTTGAGGTCCAGGGCCGCGGTGTAGGCGGCGGGGAGCTGGAGCCGTCCGGCCCGGTCCAGGGTCACGAACTCCTGAGCCACGACCGACTCCTGGCCTTCCGCGTCCACCTCCGTGCGGCGCAGCACCTCCGAGGAGGTGCGGCCGTCGCGGATCGCCACCGTGCGGCTGACCTCCCCCGCGACGTCCTGGTCGTGGGTGACGATCACGACGGTCGTGCCCAGTTCCTCGTTGGCCCGCCGGAAGGCGGCGAAGACCTGCTCCCCGGTGGCCGAGTCCAGCTCGCCCGTCGGCTCGTCGGCGAGCAGCAGCGACGGGGAGTTCGCGAGCGCCACCGCGATGGCGACCCGCTGCTGCTGGCCGCCGGACAGCTGCGCCGGACGGCGGTCGTGGCAGTCCGCGAGGCCGAGCATCGCCAGCAGTTCCCGCACCCGCGCGGCCCGCTTCCGCGCCGGGGACCGGCCGCCGCCGCGCAGCTGCACGGGCAGCGCCACGTTCTGCGCCGCCGTCAGATACGGCAGCAGGTTGCGGCCGGTCTGCTGCCAGATGAAGCCGACCACGTCCCGCCGGTAGCGCAGCCGCGCCTTCGCGTTCATCGCGAGCAGGTCGAACCCGGCGACCCGTGCCGTGCCGGCGGTGGGCACGTCCAGCCCGGCCAGGATGTTCATCAGCGTCGACTTGCCGCTGCCGGACGCCCCGACGAGAGCCATCAGCTCGCCCTGCCGGACGAGGAGGTCGAGCCCCTGCAGGGCCTGCACCTCCACCCCGTCCGTGGTGAAGATCCGCACCACCCGGTCGCAGACGATCAGCGCGTCGTGCCCGTAAGCCGGGCCGTCGCGGCGCGAGGCCGCCCGCTGCTCCAGGTCCGCGAGAGAGGAGAGAGGGGAGTTCGTCATCGCAGGTCTCCTGCCCTGAGTTCGTCGATCGAGTCGCGCCGTCCCAGCCACCAGGCCTGAGCCGCCGCCACCGCGGCCGACAGCAGCACCACGGCGGCCGCCGGTACGAGAAGGGACCACAGGTCGGAGCGCGGCGCCGCGCCGCCGTCCGGGAGCCGGGCGATGCCGCCGGCGAACGCCAGCGGGGTCAGGTCGACACCCGGTGCCAGCAGCCAGACGGTGGCCCGGCCGACGAGTACGCCGCCCACGGCGGCCGGCACGGTCTGCGGCAGCGCCTCCAGCAGGAGCAGACCGCGTCCCTGCCGGCGGGTCAGGCCCATGGTGCGCAGCCGGGCCAGCAGCGCCGACCGTTCCGGCGCGGACCGCAGCAGCGACAGCAGCAGCGCGAGCAGGGCGTAACCGGCACCGGCCGCGACGGCGGCGCCGAAGATCCGCTCGGCGCCGCGCTGCAGCACGGAGTCCGCGTAGTCTTCACTTGCCTCGGCGCGCAGCGCCACCTCCGCGTCCCCGTCCGCCGCGCGCACGGCCCCCCGCAGCGCCTCCGCGTCGATCCCCCGGCCCGCCGCGAGCAGCGTGTTGGGCTCCCCGCGGGGCAGCTTCGCCGCGTCGACCACCAGGAACGCGGACGTCGAGACCGCGGGAACGCTCTCGCGCACGGCCGTGACCCGGACGGTGAACCGGCCCGCCGCGGCGAGGATCCGCACCGGCTCGCTCCCGAGCGCCTCGGCCACGTCCGGCGAGGCAACGGCGTCCAGCACCCCGGCTTCCCGCTCCGCGCCGTCCGCCCCGCCCGCCGGGAGACCGCCGAGCCCCTGCTCGCGGAGGAAGCGGTCGTACGCCCGCGGATCCGTGCCGACCAGCGTCGGCGAGAGGCTGCTGTTCGCCGGGTGGCCCTGCGGGAGGTCGACGGCGTACTCGATCAGTACGGGGGCCACCGCCCGGACGCCGGGCACCTCGCGCACGCGGCCGGCCAGCCCCTCGGGCAGGGCCTTCGCACCGCCCGGCGCGGAGATCCGCGCGTCCGCGCCGACGGCTTCGAGCGCCGCCCGGTCCCGGGCGTCGGCGACCCCGGCCAGCACCGCGCCGCCGAAGGCCGTGGAGGCCAGGGCGACGAGCACCACCAGCAGCGGCAGCGTGCCCGCCGAGGGTTCCCGCCCGCTCCGCGCCAGCGCGAGGAACCCGAGGGCGCCGCGCAGCCGTCCGGCCGGGCGGGCCAGCCACCGCAGCGGAATCGGATACAGCCGGACCAGGACCACGGCCGCGATCAGCCCGGTGAGCACCGGGGCAGCGCTCACCAGCAGGTCGCCGTCGTCGGCCGCACCCCGGCGCCGCAGGGCCACGACGGCGCCGGCCGCCAGGGCCAGCAGGGTCAGCTCGGCCACCGTGCGGCGTCTGCCGGGCCTGGCGCGCACCACGTCCTCCCGGCCACCGTGCACCCGGACGGTGCGGTGCGCGACCACGGCCCGTACGGGCAGCGCGGCACAGCCGAGCACCGCGACCGCCGCGGCCCCGGCGACGGACGGCAGCAGCCGTGCCTCCTCGACGAGCCACACCGCGGCGAGGAGTCCCACGGCGGCGGCGGGCAGCGCGACGGCGGCCGACTCGGCCAGCAGCCGGCCGGCGATCCCGGCCAGCGACCCGCCCCGGGCCCGCAGCAGGGCGAGTTCGGAGTGGCGCCGCGCGGCCTGGAGGGCGGCGGCGAGCGCGAGGGTCACCGCGGCGGCGGTACCGGTGCCGGCGGCGGCCACGGCGGTGACGGCGGTGACGGCGGAGGCCGTGTCCCGGTGGGCGGCGAGGACGGCGTCCAGGTCGCCGGCCACGGTGACGGTCCCGCCCGCCGCTTCCCCGGCCTTCAGCAGGCCGGGGCCGCTGCGGAGCCACGCGACCCGGTCGGCGAGCGCCGGGAGATCGCGTGCGGTGAGCCCGGTCACGTCGGGCGCGATCCGCCAGTAGGGCCGGGGTTCGCCGAGCGTCCCGAGCAGGGCCGGTGCGGCCTCCGGGGCGATGAGCAGCGCGCCCTTCCAGTACTGCTCCGGGGGCCGGGTGTCGGTGCTGAGCAGGCTGGGCGTGCGCAGCAGTTCGTACGCGGACCAGTAGCTGCCCTCCGGCCGGAGGGGGTCCACGACGCCCGTGACGCGCACGGTCAGTCCGGGTTCGGTGCGGTTTCCACCGACGTGGACGACCGAGCCGGCGCGGATGCGCAGGGACCGGGCCGTCTCCGTCGTCACGGCCGCCTCGATCTCCCGGGTGCCGGACGTCGCCGCCCGGGCCGCGGGCAGCCGCCCCGCCCGGACCTCGGCGTGGCGGTCCAGCCCCGCCTGGGCCGCCAGGACGAACTCGGGCGGGAGGCCGCCGGGCCGGGGCAGCCAGCGGTCCTGGCCGGTCAGGGGCGTGGTGGTCTGCACGCCGTACGCGGACTGCGCCCGGTCCGCGCGCAGCGGCGCGGGCAGCAGGGCCAGCAGCTCCCGGTACGTGGCCTCGACCGTCCCGGGGCTCAGCAGCCTCTCCCGTTCCCGCCTCGGCATCTCCGGGCCGTGGTAGGGCGTGCTCAGATCCAGGGTGCTGCGGGAGGGGTGCGCGCTCGCGATGTCCTGGCGCAGCCCGCGGGCCCCGTCGGCGTCGGCGGCCCGGGGGAACAGCGCGGCCAGGAACGCGGTGACGAGCACCAGCGCGCCGAGGGCCAGCGCGGCACCCGGCGCGGTGCGCAGCCGTGTACGCGTCCACGGCGCGGCGGTACGGGACGGCTTCCGCGGCGCGGCGCTACGGGTCCGGTTCCACGGGCGGCCGGTCACGTGACGTCCTCCTGTCTGCGCAGGGCCTCCGCGGGCGCCACCCGGCGCAGGGCGATGACGGTGACGGCCGCCAGGGGCAGCAGCGCCACTCCCGCCGGCAGGAGCAGCACCTGCGGCACCGGCAGCTCCACCAGGACCTCCGGTACGGGGCGGGCCGCCTGCCCGGTCAGTACGGTCAGCGGTACGACACCGCGGGTCAGCAGCGTCCCGAGGACGGCCCCGGCCGCCAGCGCCACGGCGATCAGCAGCGCCTGCTCGGAGGCGAACTGCCGGGCGAGCTGCCGCCCGGAGACGCCGAGGGCGCGGAGCACGGCGAGTTCGGTGCGGCGTTCCCGCCAGGAGCCGAGCGCGCCGACCGCGAAGCCGACCGCGGCGAGCGCCGCCGCGGCGACCGTCACCGCCGGCAGCGCGGCGCGGGGCGCGGCCCCCAGCGGATCGCCGAGCAGGGCGGCGGCCGTCTCGTCCCGTACGAGGACGTCGGCGGGGTCGGCGTCGGGCCGCTCCCGCAGGGCCGCGGCGGTGTCCGCGGTGCCGGCCGGGTCCGTGCCGAGCCACCACTCGGTGGGGTCCAGCGGATCACCGGAGTCGCGGGCGAGAAGGGCGTTGACGGCGCGCAGGTCCAGCAGCAGCCCGCCGCCGGTGCCGGACCCGGCCGCCGCGGTCCCGCTACCGCCGCTGTCGTCGCTCCCGGAGTCCCCGGCGGCGGCCGGAGCGGCCCCGGCGGTGTCCGTGGCGGCGTCGGACGCGGGGCCGGTGGTGGGCAGTTGGCGCACGCTGTGCGCGATCCGTACCCGTACGTCCTGGCCTCCCAGCGTGACGTCCACGCTGTCGCCCGGCCGGGCGCCCGTCTGCCGCAGGAACGCGTCCGTCGCCACCCCGGTGACCTGGCGCGGTGCCTCGGGCCGTTCCGCGCGCAGCCGCAGCGACACGTCCTCCGCCGGGGGTTCCTGCGCGCCCCCGGTGGCCGTGGAATCGACGCGGTAGACGGCGGACAGCGGGCGCTCGGCCGTGGCGGCGGAGGTGCGGGCCCCGGCGGGGGGCCGTCCGGTGCCGCCGGCCGTGGTGACCGCGGTGCCGCGCCAGCGCAGGCTGCCGGGCACGGTGACCGGGAGGCGGTTCCCGTCGCGGTCCCGGGCCGTCGGGTCCGTGACGTCGAGACGGAGTTCGCCGCGCGCGCCGGGCGGCACCGGGCCGGTCAGGTCCAGGCCCGTGATCGCGAGCGGTCCGGCGGGCGCGGCGCGCCGTTCACCGCCTGCCGTGTCGAGCCGCAGGGTGACCGTGCGGGGCGCGCCCCCGGCCACGGCACCGGCCGGCAGCCGGTACGTCAGCCCGTGCGCGTCCTCCAGCAGCACGGTGACCGCCGGTTCGTGGCCGCGCGGCGCCTTCCCGGTCCGGGGCTCCGCCAGGCGCAGGGTCAGCGAGACGCTGCGGGCGCCCTCGGGCAGGACGAGACCGGCACGGCCGTCCGGCCCGCCGGACCGTGTGGCGGCGAGCAGCCGGCCCGCGTCCACGTCGGCCAGGTCGTCCCGGAGCAGCAGCCGCTGGTCCGCGCGCCGGGTGTCCAGCGCCAGCACGGTCGCGGCCCGGTCGCCCGACAGGCTGAGGGACGCGCGGTGCGCGGGCGCGGCGGACCGGACGCCCGGCAGCGTGGCGTACCGGCCGGGCTCGCCGGGGCCGTCGAGCCGGTGGTCCTGCACCCGGATCGACGCTCCCGTGCGGAAGTCCGCCCGGTCCCGCTGCGAGCGGTCCCACGACGCGCTCTGCCCGACGGCCAGCATGCCCATGGCGACCACGAGAACCAGCAGCAGCACCGGGCCGGCGGCCCGCTGCGGGCGGCGGCTGAGCTGCCACGCGGTGAGCGCCCCGAGCAGCGAACGGCCGCCGGCCGCCCGCCGCTCGGCGAACCGCGCGGCGAGCGGCATGAGGCGCAGCAGCAGGACCGTCCCGGCCAGCAGCGCGAGCGCGGGCGTCAGGACCAGCAGCGGGTCGGCGCCGAGCCCGTCCGCGGAGCCGCCGCCCGGCGTCCCGGTGCCCGGGCCCGCGCTCTGCCGTTGCAGCTGCCAGTACGCCACCGCGGCGACGACCAGCAGTCCGATGTCGGCCCCGGCCCGCAGCGGCCCCGGCAACGAGACGGCCCGGCCCCGGTGTCCGGTGCTCGCCGCCAGCGCGGGCGCCACCAGCACGGCGCAGCACAGCGCCGTCGCGGCCGACACCAGCCAGACCGCGGCCGTCCCGGAGTCGCCGGGCCGCACTCCGATGCCGCCGAGCCCGGAGCGCTCCGCGAGCAGCCGGGTGAGCGGGCCCGCCAGCAGGGGCGCACACACCGCGGCCGGCACGGCCGGCAGCAGCGACTCCGCCCACGCGAGCGCCGCGATCCGCCGGGGCGACGCGCCCCGGGCCCGCAGCAGTTCGTTCTCCCCGGCCCGTTCCGCGCGCAGCAGCCGTGTCACCAGCAGCAGCGCGCACACCGCGAGCAGCACCAGCTGCGCCGAGACGACGAGCAGCGTCGAGCGGGACACCAGCAGCGCCCGCTCGGAGCGGTCGAGCACGGCCGGGAGCCCGGTCGTCACGGTCGGGTTGCCGCCGAGCGCCTCCGCCTCCCGCAGTCGCTCGGGGCCGCGCGCCGAGGCGTCGCGCAGCGCGTCGACGCGCCCGGTCGTGAGGGTTGCGTAGTCGGCGCCGGCGACCCAGGTCGTGGTGTCGCCGGAGGTGCGCCCCGAGGCGAGCACCGAGGGGCTGACCAGCAGCGGCCCGTAAGTGGTGAAGACGACCTTCTGCACGCCGCGGCCGCGCAGGGCGTCGGCCTGCCAGTACGGGTCGGCGGGGTCCGCGGCCCGGTACACGCCGGTGACCCGGATGGCCACGTCGCCGCCGCCGAGCCGGTCGGTGAGCGTGAGACGGTCGCCCGGGCCGAGGTCCAGCTGTTCCGCGGCGGCCTGCGGTACGGCGACGGGGACCGGGGCGTCGCGCGTGGCGCGCGCCTTCGGAGCGGGCAGTTCGCCGGAGACCCGGGTGACGCGGGTCCGGTCGAGTGAGGCGAAGTGGGTGAGGTGCGGCTTGTCCGGCGGCGCGGGCGCCCCCGCGACGGCGGGCAGCGCGTACGGCCCGGACTTCCGCAGCTTCCGGACCGTCACCGGCAGCCCGTCGAAGGTCTCCCGGGCGCCCCGCTCCACGGCCTCGTCGGCGGCCCGCGCGCCCTTTGGGGCGACGTCCGCGCCGACGACCAGCGCGGCGGACGCGGCGGAACCGCCGCCGAGTTCGTGCCGCAGGGCGGCTCCGTCCACGGCTCCGGAGAAGGACGCGAGGGTGGCCAACACCGTCGTGGCCGTGACGACGACCAGCGTCGCCGCCGCGAGAAGCGCCCGGTGCGCCGCGACGCGCAGTAGTACGAAGAGCGACACCCGTCCCCCGCCGAGTCACCGAAAGAGTACGGGCACCACACCCGTTTCATACTGAATCTATAGCGGCCGAACAGCACCGCACAGGCAAATGTTCGAATGTCATCCGACCGTGATCCGCTCCCTGGCATACGATGATGCGCCGCGCCGGATCACGACGACCGGTCCGCGAACGGGCGGTGCACGGCACGGGATCACGCCAGCCGGCGGGCGGGCGGTGCACGGCGCCGGATTACGACAACCGGTTCACGACGGGGGCCCACATGACGGACAGCGCCGAGAGAGCCACCGGTCCCGCGGCCGCCCCGGGCGGCCGCGGCGGGACCGGGCTCGCCGAAACCCCCATGGTCCGCGCCGAGAACCTGCACCGCTCCTACGGCACCGGCTCGACGCGGGTGGAGGCCCTGCGCGGCGTCGGCTTCGAGGTGCCGCGCGGTGAACTGGTCGCCCTCAAGGGCCGGTCGGGCTCGGGCAAGACGACACTGCTCAACCTCGTCGGCGGCCTCGACACCCCCGACGAGGGCCGGGTCACCGTCGACGGGACGGACCTCTCCGGACTCGACGAGCAGGGGCTGCTCCGGCTGCGCCGCGACAGCATCGGCTTCGTCTTCCAGTCCTACGGACTGATCCCCATCCTCACCGCCGCCGAGAACGTGGGGGTGCCGCTCCGGCTCCGCGGAACCGACCCGCGCGAACGGGAGGAGCGCGTCGCGCTGCTGCTGTCCCTGGTCGGGCTGACCGACCACGCGGCGCAGCGGCCCGGTGAACTGTCCGGCGGCCAGTGCCAGCGCGTCGCCATCGCCCGCGCCCTCGCCAACCGGCCGGTGCTGCTCATCGCCGACGAACCGACCGGCCAGTTGGACGCGGAGACCGGCCTGGCGATGATGGAACTGCTGCGCGCGGTGGTGCGCAGTGAGGGCGTGACGGCGCTGGTCGCCACGCACGACACCCAGCTCCTCGATCTGGCGGACCGGGTGCTGGAACTGAGCGACGGCACCATCACCGGTTCCTGAGCCGCCGCACCGCCGTCAGTTCCCCGGCGCCGCGCAGGTCGTGCCGTCCGGGCAGAACCAGCTGAGCGCCGTGTCCAGCAGCTCCCGTTCGTCGTCCTCGCCGTCGCCGGCGGACCCGTAGACGACCAGGGCGTATCGCTCCCCGTCGCCGGCCTCGAAGCGGTGGTCGATGACGTGCCGCCGGCCGGTGTCCGCCTCACCGGCGACCTCGTCGGCGCGGTACTCGTGCACCGCGGCCTCGCGTTCGCCGTCGCCGGTCTCCTCCAGGGTGATCAGTTCATAGCCGTCGAGCCGCTCGCTCTCCAGCTGCGCGGCCTCCAGCGAGGCGTACGGCGAACTCTCCATCACCTGGAACACCTGGAGGCGCCGGACCCCGCTCCGGTCGCGGTAGTCGACCACGTCCATGCCGTACAGCGAGGGCCGGCTCTCGCGCTCCCAGCCCTCCGGGAGCGCCAGCCGGAAGCCCTCGGGGTCGTGCACCGGTTCCCAGCCGGCGGGCGGCGGGAGCGCGGACGCCTCACCGGGTGTCGTCTCCGGCCGCGGCCCGTCCTCGGAGGCGGCGCCGGGACCCGGTTCGCCGCTCGCCGCGCCGACCGGTTCGCGGTACGGCTCCGGTTCGTCCCCCCAGCCCAGCGCCCAGACGCCGAAGACCAGCCCGGCCGCGGCCAGCACGACGGCGGTGTTGCGCCGCACGAGCCGCTGCCGCCGGAGGTCCAGCGCCCGGTCGGGGTCGGACAGCCGCTCCTCCTCCGGCCGGGACCATTCCTGCCGCTCGGTGTCGAAGACCTTCACGACCACGGCCCTCCCCCGGTCCCGCCGCCCGGCCGTCGGCGGTACGTCGTCCCGGGAGCCGCCCGGTCCTCCCGGTCGTTCGCCGCTGGGGTCCGGTGGGTCATCGCGGCAGTCGCCGCTGGGGCCCGGTGGGTCATCGCGGCAGTCCCGTCCGTCATCGCAACAACTGGGCGATGCCCTGGACGACGGCGGTGGCCGAGGCGACGGCCGCCGCGGCGGGGGCCTGGGTGCCCAGCCATCCGCTCACCCGGTCCAGCAGGTCCGCCAGCCGGCTCCGCTCGACCGTGCCGTTGGCCGCGATCTCGTCCTCGGCGCGGGAGAGTTCACCGTCGAGCGCGGTGTCCGCGTCGCTGCGGTCGTCCGCGGGGAGCGCGGCGCGCAGCGCGGCGATGGCCTCCAGCAGCCGCCGGTGCGCGGGGTCCGGGGCGCTGCCCGTGGTGTTGACGGAGCGGGCCGTGCCGTACCGGCCGGTGGCGATCGAGCCGCCGCTCATGCTGCCGACGCTGACGTTCCCCCCGCCGCCGTTCCCGGGTGTGCGGGGCGTGTCGCCGTCCGGGGTGCTGCTCATGCGCTGCTTCCCTCCGTGTCGGGCCCCGGGCGGGGCGTCTGCTGGACCGTGTGGCCGGCCCGGCCGTGGCTGCCGGTGGCGACCGCGCCGCCCGACATCTCCTGGATGAACACGCTGCCGCCGCTGACCTGGTAGACGTGCTGCTCGAACTGGTCGGTGTGGTAGCTGTGCTCGGTGAGGGCCTGGCGCATGCCGTTGACGATGCGTTCCTGGACGGTCTTGATGTACCGGGTGGCGTCCATCTCCTGGAGCGGCGACAGCCTGCCGTTCCCGGCCAGTTCCCGCAGCGAGACCCTCGGCACGTCCGGGGCACGGCCGTGCCCGGACCGCCGCGCGGCCCGG
>NZ_WHPN01000408.1:9912-22298 GCF_009735685.1 Streptomyces lycii
TCCGCGCGGACGGCGCCGACGGCGCCGATCGCCGCCCACACCCCCGTCGCAGGTCCGCCGCGCAGGGCCCGCCAGGCGCCGCGCGGCCAGGTCTCGGGCAGTTCGTCCAGCATCCTGTCGATCCCGCGGAACTCCTGGCGGACGGGGCCGAGGACGTACGGGGCGACCTCGAGCACCAGCAGTCCGCCCTGCGTGTGCACCCGGACCAGGACGGTCACCACCACCTGCTCGTGCCAGGCGCCGATCCTGATGCGCAGGAAGACCCGCCGGCCTTCGCCGCCCTCGTCCACCGCCTCCGCGAGATGGGCGGCGACCTGCTCCGGCTCGTAGACGCTCAGCCCGGCGGAGGCAGGGGCCGTCGCGTCCGGGTCCGAGCCGAGCGGCAGCGGCTCGTCACGGCCGACGCCCGCCGGGAGGTAGACGAACCGGTCCGCCTCCAGCTCCCGGAGCCGGTCCTTTCCGGTGCGGGCGGCGGACTGCCGCAGCCGGTCGAGCTGTGGCTCGATCATTTCCAGGGCGGCCCGGGCCGTGAGCGGCCCGGCGTCCTGGCGGGGCACCACCGCGCCGCCGGCCGTGCCGGGCGGCCGCGGCGACCGGGCCCCGGGCACGCCCGGTCCGGCCTCGCGCTTGCGCAGCTCCAGCGCGAAGGACCAGGGGCGGCGCGGGGAGCCGAGGCCCACGAACGGGCTGTCGGTGTCGTAGAGGGTCAGCGCGGCCTCCTGCTCGCGCCGGATGTTCTCCCGCAGCTCGTTGTGGAACGGGGTGTCGGGCAGCCCGGGCTGGACCGCGTCGGGGAAGGTCCGCCGGGACAGCCGGCGGCACACGGTCCGGCGCTGGCCGGTCTCGTGCCACCAGGCGATCAGGGCGATGGCGAGCGGGAAGACGAGCGGATACGGGCTGCGCACCGTGCCGCCCAGGACTCCGGCCGCATACCAGAACCAGTAGAACAGGGTGAACAGGCCCGCTCCGGCGCCGATCAGCCGGATGCCGCCCCGGACCACCTTGGCCGCCCCGGCGATGCCGGTGGCCGCCGTGAAGCTGTCGGCCCGGCTGCCCCGGGCCGCGTCGGCGCACCACAGGGCGAGCGTGACCAGGGCGTAGAACTGCGACCAGGGCATCGGCATCCCGGCGGTGAGCTGCTCGTCGCCGGAGTAGAGCGCGTCCAGCACCTGGTGGAACTCGATGTCGGCGTCCGGCCCCCAGCGGTCGGAGAGCAGGTCCCAGGCCATCACCACGTCGGTGAGCAGAAAGCCGCACCAGACGGCGAGCATCGCCAGGGCCACCCGGGTCTGGGCGTGCACGATGCGCAGGGCGTGCGCGAGGACCGGCAGGACGTCGACGCCCGACGCGGGGGCGACGGGCCGCTCCCGGTGGTCCACCAATTCCTCGACGACCTGCCGGCGGAACCCCGCGTCACGGTAGACCCCGGCGCAGAGGAGCCGGGTGGCCTCGGTACGGCTGTACTTGTGCTCGGGGAGTCTCCCTGCGGGCACGTCGCCCCCATTCTTCAGCGATGACGCCTCAGGGGGCGGCGCCGCCCGCTCCCGGCTCCGCCGACGCGGCGAAACGCGGCGAAGCACGATGAAACGCGATGCGGAAGCAGACGACGGCCGGTTGTCCCCCGAGTTCGAGGCCGAGGCTAACGGAGTGACACGCGTCACAACACCGGCCGGGGCGCCTTCACTCCGTTCCGGTGAACGGCAACGATTCGCCTTGACAAATCCCGCGAAGGCGGGCCTCCCACAGTGGCCGCGGGCATCCGCCCGCGGGGAACCTCCCGGCACGCCGGACCTCCACCGGCCGGTCACATCCGATCCCGTAGGGTCGGCAGATGGCCAAGTACTTCGACGTGCACCCCGAGAATCCGCAGCCGCGCACCATCGGCAAGGTGGCCGACAGCATCCGCGCCGGCGAGCTGGTCGCGTACCCGACCGACTCCTGTTTCGCCCTGGGATGCCAGCTGGGCAACCGTGACGGCATCAACCGGATCCGGTCGATCCGCGAACTCGACGAACGTCATCACTTCACCCTGGTCTGCCGGAACTTCGCGCAGCTGAGCCAGTTCGTGCGCGTCGACAACGACGTGTTCCGCTCCATCAAGGCGGCCACGCCCGGGAGTTACACCTTCATCCTCCCCGCGACGAAGGAGGTGCCGCGCCAGCTGCTGCACCCGAAGAAGAAGACGGTCGGGGTGCGGATCCCGGACCATGTCGTCACCGAGGCCCTGCTCACCGAACTCGGCGAGCCGCTGCTCTCCAGCACGCTGCTGCTGCCCGGCGAGGAGGAGCCGCTGACCCAGGGCTGGGAGATCAAGGAGCGGCTCGACCACGTCGTGGACGCCGTGGTCGACTCCGGCGACTGCGGCACCGAGCCGACCACCGTCATCGACTTCTCGGGCGGCGAGGTGGAGATCCTGCGGTACGGGGCGGGCGACACGGCACGCTTCGAGTAGGCCAGGCCCGGCGACCGGCCCGGGCGCCGGCGGGGGCACGCGCCGTGGCGAGCCGGGAGCACGCGCCGACAGGTGTGCGCCCTGTCGGCCGCTCCGCGGCGGAACGTAGGATCAGCTGGTCATCACCGCGACGGGAGACAGGAAGCCGGTGCGATTCCGGCACGGTCCCGCCACTGTGACCGGGGAGTGCACCCCTCGATACGCCACTGCGCCGCGGGCGTGGGAAGGCGAGGGGGACGACGATCCGGGAGTCAGGACACTGGCCTGTCGCGGGCCCGATCCGAGGAGCGCGGACTCCCCAGGAGGCTTCACGTGTACGACGGCATGCCCCGTCTCCCTTTCTCCCCCCGGCCCCAGCCGCCCATGCCCCGCCGGTCCCGTCCCCCTGTCTCCCGCCGGCCCGAGCTGCTTTTCCCCCGCCGGCCCCGGCCGTTTTCCTCCCGCCGCCCCCGGCCGTTTTCCTCCCGCCTCCCCCGGCCGTTTTCCTCCCGCCTCCCCCGGCCGTTTTCCTCCCGCCTCCCCCGCCCGTTTTCCTCCCACCGCCCCCGCCCGGTGTCCTCTTCTTCCCCCTCCCGCCCGCACGTCGCTGTCCCGGCCCGCCCGCGGCGTCGTTTCCCGCGCGCCGCGGCCCTGGCCACGGTCCTGGTGACCGTGCTGGTCACCGGCTGCGGCACGGCGGCCGACGCTCCCGCCGAGCGGGGGGCCGCGGGCCCGCCGGCCGAGGGCTTCCCCGTCACGGTCGACAACTGCGGCACCCGCACCACGTACGAGAAACCGCCCTCCCGCGTGGTCACCGTGCACCAGCACCCGGCCGAACTGATGCTGGCGCTCGGGCTGAGGGACCGGATGGTCGGCACCTCCTTCCCGGACTCCCCCGTGCTCCCCGAACTCCGCGAGGACTACGCGGCCGTCCCCGAACTCGCGAAGAAGGAACCCTCCTTCGAAACGGTGCTGAACGCCGAGCCGGACTTCGTCTACGGCGGCTACGGCAGCGCGTTCGCGGAGCGGGAGGGCCGGTCGCGGCAGGCCTTCGCGGACGCGGGCATCGACACGTACCTCAACCGCGAGTACTGCGGGAAGCGGCAGGTGTCGATGGAGGACACCTACGACGAGATCCGCACCATCGGCAGCATCTTCGGAGTCCGGGAACGGGCGGACCGGCTCGTCGCCGGGCTGCGCAAGCGCGTCGCCGACACCGCGCGGGCCGTCAGGGGCGCCTCCCCGGTACCGGTGTTCGTGTACGACAGCGGCGAGAAGTCGGCGTTCACCGCGGGCGGCAAGAGCCTGGGCACCGAGATCGTCCGGCTGGCCGGCGGCCGGAACGTCTTCGCCGGCCTCGACGACGTCTTCGGTGACGCCTCCTGGGAGCAGGTGGTCGCCCGCAGGCCCGAGGTCATCGCGGTCTACGACTACGCGGGTGCCGGCGGCGTCGCACGGAAGAAGGAGTTCCTGCTCTCCCACCCCGCCCTGGAAGACGTACCCGCGATACGGAACGAGCGCTTCGTCGTCCTGCCGCTGACGGCGACCCTGGTCGGGGTGCGGGCCCCGCACGCCGTCGAGGACCTGGCCCGCGGGCTGCACCCCGAGCGGTTCCGGTGACGGCCCCGGCGAGGACCGCGCCGACCGCACCGCACGCCCGGGGAGCCCCGGACCGCCGGGACCGCCTGCGCGCGCGGGGGTTCGCCCCGGTCCTGATGGTCCTCGGCGCCCTCCTCCTGGTCTCCCTGACCGCCGGTGTGGCCATCGGCTCGGTCCGGGTGCCACCGGGCGAGGTGTGGGGCATCGTGGCGCAAGCGCTCGGTGCCGACCGGCCGTCGCCGCCCCGCTCCCCGGCGCGCGAGACGATCGTCCTCGACGTGCGGGCGCCGCGCGTGCTGCTCGGGGCCGTGACCGGCGCGGGGCTCGCGGTGGTGGGGACGGCGATGCAGGCGCTGGTGCGCAATCCGCTCGCGGAGCCGTATCTGCTGGGTGTGTCCTCCGGGGCGTCGCTCGGGGCGGTCACCGTGATCGTGTTCGGCGTGGGCCTGTTCGGGCCGGTGTCGCTGTCGGCCGCCGCGTTCGCCGGGGCACTGCTCACGCTGCTGCTCGTGTACGGCACGGCCCGCGCCGGCGGGCGCATCACCTCGGTGCGGCTGGTGCTCTCCGGGGTGGCGGTCGCGGCCGTGCTCAGCGCGGTGACGAACCTGCTGATGCTGACCACGGGGCGGGGCAACGAGGCCCGGGAGGTCCTCGCCTGGACGCTCGGCGGTCTGGGCGGAGTGCGCTGGTCCACGCTGTGGCTGCCGGGTGCCGCGCTGCTGCTGGGGGTCGGGATCCTGCTGGCGCACGCCCGCTCGCTGAACCTGCTGCTGGCGGGCGAGGAGGCCGCGACGACGATGGGCCTGGACGTCGCCCGGTTCCGGGCCCGGATGTTCGTCCTGCTGTCGCTCGTCACCGGTGTTCTGGTGGCGGCGGCCGGTCCGATCGGCTTCGTCGGGCTGATGCTGCCGCACGTCGTGCGCCTGCTCGTCGGCGGCGACCACCGCCGGGTGCTGCCCGCGGCCGCCCTGGGCGGGGCCGTGTTCCTCGTCTGGGCCGACCTCGCCGCCCGAACGGTCGCCGCCCCCATGGAGATTCCCGTCGGTGTCCTCACCGCGCTGTGCGGCGGGCCGTTCTTCCTGTGGCTGCTGCGCCGGGACGCCCTGCGGAACACCGGGCGGGGAGTGACATGACCGGGACCGGACTCGACGTTGACGGCGTCACGCTGACGGCGGGCGCACACCACCTGGTGCGGGACGTGTCGCTGACCGCCGGCCCGGGTGAGGTGATCGGCCTCGTCGGCCCCAACGGCAGCGGCAAGTCGAGCCTGCTGCGGGCCGTGTACCGCGTTCTGCGGCCGGACAGCGGCTCCGTACGCGTCGACGGGGCCGACGCCTGGTCCCTGTCCGTCCGCCGGGTGGCCCGGACCCTGGCTGCGGTGGTCCAGGATCCGGGCACGGGCTTCGACCTGAGCGCGCGGGAGGTCGTCGCCATGGGCCGTGCCCCGCACAAGCGCCTGCTGGACGCCGACACCGCCGAGGACGCCGGGCTGGTGGAGTGGGCGCTGGCCGCGGTGGACGCCTCGGACCTGGCGCACCGCCCCGTCGACCGGCTCTCCGGCGGGGAGCGCCAGCGGGTGCTGATCGCCCGCGCGCTGGCCCAGCAGCCGGGCCTGCTGGTCCTGGACGAACCGACCAACCATCTGGACATCCGGCACCAGCTGGAGATCCTGGGCCTGCTGCGCCGGCTGCCGGCGACGGTCCTGGTGGCCCTGCACGACCTCAACCTGGCCGCGTACCACTGCGACCGGCTCTACGTGCTGCACGAGGGCGAGGTCACCGCCTCCGGCCCGCCGGAGGCGGTGCTCACCGCCGAACTGCTGGCCGAGGTGTACGGCGTCGCGGCCGAGGTCGCCGTACACCCGGGCACCGGGGCACCGCAGGTCACGTTCCTGCCCGGCGAGCCGGCCGCGGCGGCGCGCGGCAGGGCCTGACGGACGGCCGGGCGGTGTCAGACGGCGGCCCAGCCGTCGTCGACGGGGAGGACCGCGCCGTTGACGAAGGCGGCGGCGTCGGAGGCCAGGAAGACGATGGCGTCCGCCTGTTCCTCCGCGCTGCCCATGCGGCCGATGTTCGCACCGATCAGCGGGCCGACCACCGCCGGGCCGTGCGCCGCCGGGTCCGCGTCGACCCGGATGCCGGTCGCGGTGGGGCCGGGGGCGACCGCGTTGGCCCGGATGCCCTGCTTCCGGTACATCACGGCGAGATTCTTGACCAGGCCGTTCACCCCGTGTTTGGAGGCGGTGTAGGCGGCACCGGCCGCTCCGCCGCGCAGACCTGCCTCGGAAGCCGTGAAAACGATCGAGCCGCGCCCCGCGGCGAGCATGTGCGGCAGCGCGGCCCGTGTGAGCTGGAAGGGCGCGGTCAGGTTGATCCGCAGAACGCGCTCCCACTCCGCGTCGTCGGTCTCACCGAGGGCCGACATGCGGTCCATGACCCCGGCGTTGTTCACGAGGACGTCCAGTCCGCCGAAGGCCGCCACGGCACGCTCGACGACGGTGTTCACCACCTGCTGGTCGCCGAGGTCACCGGCGACCGCGACGGCGGTGCCCCCGGACTCCTCGATCTCGCGGGCCACTTCGTCCGCGCCCTTCGCGTCGAGGTCGGCGACGAGCACGCGGGCGCCCTGCCCGGCGAACTTCAGGGCCGCGGCCCTGCCGATGCCGGACGCGGCGCCGGTGACGACGACGCCGCGGCCTGCCAGACCTGGGAACGTCATGGGTTTTCCTTTCCGTGGAGCGTGCACGCCGGGGTGCCGACGGACAGCGGCCGTGCCGCCTCCGCGCGCCCCGGCAGGGGAAGCCGCACAGGGGTGAGCCGCCGTCGGGGGCTCACCCGGCACGGCCGTCGGGGGACGGAGCTTCACCGGGCGCCCGGTCCGCCGGATCCGTCCCGGGCGTCCCGGCGGACCGCCGGGGCACCAGGCGCAGCACGGTGCCCTCGCCGTTGGCCGACAGGAGCAGCGAGCCGTCGGGGGCCGCGGTGAGTCCGGCGAACGGGTCCGGCACACCGGGCATGCCGTGGGTGAAGAGCGCGGGACGGGTGCGGGGCGCGGTGTCCGGCGGCAGGCCGACGGGCAGGTCCTCCGCGTCGGTCCGGTGCCGCCCCGTGGTGAGCGAGACGGCCCGCAGCTTCCGCGAACCGGTCTCCACGACGAACACCTCGTCGCCCAGCACGGCCAGTCCCTGCGGGGCGTCCAGCCCGTCCGCGACGGTGACGGCCCGGCCGTCCTCGATCCTGAGCACCGCCCCGTCCTGCTCGTCGCTCACGTAGCAGCGCCCTTCGGCGTCGAGGGCCACGTCCACCGGGCGGCGGAGCCCTGCGGCTAGGGTGGTGACGGTGTCGTCCTCGGCCAGGGCCAGCACCCGGCCGGCGCCGGTCTCGGCGACGATCAGCCCGCCGTCCGGCCGGGCGGCGATGCCGGTGGGCCGGCGCAGTCCGGTGGCCCGGACGCGTGTGCTGCCGGACTCGGGGTCGTAGGTGCTGATCTCGCCGTACTGCGAGGTGATGTGCAGCAGCCCGTCGCGGGCGCTGATGCCGTGCGCGAACGGGCGCAGGACGTGCGTGGTCACGGCGTCCGTCCCGCCGGCCGGGGCGGGTGCGGGGCCGGCCACCCGGTAGTGGTCGGCCGCGTACACCGTGCCGCCCGGGTCGACGGTCACCCCGTAGGGGCCGCCGAGGCCGCGCGGCACGATGTCCCGGGTCCGGCCGTCGGGGTGCAGCTCGGTGATGCCGCCGCTGGCGAAGCTGGACACGAACATCCGGTTCGCGTCGTCGAACGCGGCGTTGTCGAGCCCCGCGAGTCCGCTGGCGATCACGGACCGGGAGCCCGTGCCGTGCAGATCGATACGGGTGACCAGACCGGCCCGGCCCCGGGACAGCACCAGCATCACCCCGCCCCGGTCGAAGCGGACCGCGACCGGTTCGTGCACGTTCTCCGCGACCGGTTCGGGCTCGCCGCCGTCGAGCGGGACACACCAGACCTGCCCGGTCACCATGTGCGGGTAGTACAGCCTGCCGTCGGGCCCGAGCTGCATCGCGTTGCCGAGGGCCAGTCCCCCGGCGAGTGTCCGGGGCTCGTCGCCGCTGCCGGGGAACAGCTCCAGCAGCCGGCCGTCCATCTTCATCTCGTTGACGAACAGCCGGTCGCCGACGCAGGTGATGCCGTTGGGCACCTGCACCTGGTCCGACACGAGGGTGTAGTCGCCCCGTGGTCCGCGGCGCCACACCCGGCCCGGTACCAGGTCGGTGATGTACATGGAGCCGTCCGCCCCGAAGGCCAGGTCGTCCGGCGACTGGACCGGGCCGTCCATCGGCACCACCGTCTCGACCTCTCCGGTCGACGGGTCCACGGCGCTGATCTTGCCGGCCAGGAACTGCGCGGTGTAGAGCCTTCCGTCGGGCCCGAACGCGACACCGTTGGAACCCCACAGCGCATTGGGCTCGTTCAGCCGTCTCACGTCCCAGTGGGTGCGTGAGACGGGGCCGGGCGCGCCGGCGCCGTACCGCGTCATGCCCGCTCCCCCGCCGGGGCCGTGTCCAGGCCCGCGCCGGCCAGCACCTCGTCCAGGCCGCCGTTCGCCCGCCACTCCCGCAGCAGGGCGTGGAAGGCGACCGGCCCGTCCCCGTACGATTCGCTGCGCCGGCGCGGCATGCCCTCGTTGTTGTAGTAGCCGGGGGTGCACTCGGCCTGGAAGGCGTACAGGTCGGGGGCCTTCTCGCGGATCGTCGCGACCCACGCGGCCTCGGCCTCGGCGGTGGGCTCCACCCGGCGGGCCCCGCGTTCGCGTGCCGCGGCGACGACCTCGGCGACATGCGTGGCCTGTTCGTCGAGGACGTGGACGAAGTTGACGGAACTGGCGTTCTGCAGCGGCCCGAGCTGGAACAGGTTGGGGAAGCCGTGGCTGTAGAAGCCGTGCAGCGTCCGGGGGCCGTCCCGCCACGCCTCGCCCAGGGTGACACCCCCTCGGCCGTACACCGGAAGCCGACCGGAGGTGATCCCGGAGACGCCGACCTCGAATCCGGTGCCGAAGACGATGCAGTCGACCTCGTAGGCCGTGCCGCCGACCACGACGGCGTTCTCGGTGACGCGCTCCACGCCGTGGAAGTCGGCCGTGTCCACGAGGGTGACGCCCGGCCGGTTGAAGGTCTGCAGATAGCTGTCGCTGAACGTGGGGCGCTTGCACATGTAGCGGTACCACGGCTTGAGGAGTTCGGCCGTCTCCGGGTCCTCGACGAGGGCGTCGACCCGGGCCCGGATCTCGTTCATCTTCCGGAAGTCGGCGATCTCCTCGGCGCGTTCGCGCTCCTCCGGCGGCAGTTCCCGGTGGCCGGCGCTCGGGATGAGCTTCTGCTGGAGGCGGGCGGTGCTCGTCCAGCCGTCTCCGACCAGGTCCTCCTCGACCGGATCGCCGGTCACCAGGGCCAGGAAGTTGTCCCTGCGGCGGCGCTGCCAGCCCGGGGTGAGCGACGCGGCCCAGTCGGGATCCGTCGGCCGGTTGCCGCGCACGTCGACCGAGGAGGGCGTGCGCTGGAAGACGTACAGCCGTGCGGCGTCCGCCCCGAGGTGCGGGACGCACTGGATGGCGGTGGCACCCGTGCCGATCAGGGCGACGCGCTTGTCGGCGAGCTTGTGCAGGTTCCCGTTCGCGTCGCCGCCGGTGTAGTCGTAGTCCCAGCGGCTGGTGTGGAAGGTGTGTCCGCGGAAGGTCTCGATGCCCGGGATGCCGGGGAGCTTGGCCTCGCTCAGGGTGCCGCTGGCCGTCACGACGTAGCGTGCCCTGATCCGGTCGCCCCGGTCGGTGCCCACGAGCCACTCCGCCGCGTCGTCGTCCCAGCGCAGCTCGGTCACCCGGGTACGGAAGACGGCGTCCCGGTAGAGGCCGAAGGTCCGTCCGATCGCCCGGGCGTGCTGCCGGATCTCCTCGCCCGGCGCGTACTTCCACTTCGGGACGTAGCCGACTTCCTCCAGCAGCGGCATGTAGACGTACGACTCGATGTCGCAGTGGATGCCGGGATAGCGGTTCCAGTACCAGGTGCCCCCGAAGTCCGCGCCCTTCTCGACGATCCGGATCGACTCCAGGCCCGCCTGACGCAGCCGGGCGCCCGCGAGCAGGCCGCCGAACCCGCCGCCGACCACCACCGCTTCGACGCGGTCGGCCAGCGGCTCCCGGGTGGGGTCGCCCTCGGCGTACGGGTCCTCGTCGTAGTACCCGAACTCGCCGGTGACGCCGCGGTACTGGGCGCGGCCCTCCGGCCGGATCCTGCGGTCCCGCTCGGCCCGGTAACGGGCGCGGAGGGAGGCCGCGTCGAAGCCGGGTTCGCGGCCGCCGGCGCGGTGGTCCGGAGCGGGCGAGCTGTGGGGGGAGGACATCGACGTCCTTTTCCTCTCTGTGGCCGTGCGCCCGCCGGGGGCCGGGCACTGCACGGGCGGGCCTGCGGGATGCCGGGACCCTTCCCGGCGAGTCTTATGCATCGTACATGCCATGTGTATCAGCCATATCGCACGGGGAGGCGCGCCCGGGACACGCGCACCGGCGGGCGGGCACCGGGCCGGGACCGGGACTGCGGCGCGGCGCCGCGGCGCGGGGTCGGGCCAGGGCAGCCGCGGCGCAGGTCGGACCGGGGCTGCGGCGCAGGTCGGACCGGGGCTGCGGCGCAGGGTCGGAATCGGCCCCCGAGGCCGGGATCAACCCCGTACGCGGCCGCCGGCACCGGGGTCTGGAGGCCCGTGCGGCGCAGCGCTGCGGCGCGGGACGGCCCGGGACGGCCCCAGGACAGGTCCCGTCAGGATCAGGACAAGTTCCAGACAGGCCTTCCGCCTCTTCAGGACAGGCCCTTCCGCGCCACGCTCCGGCCGGTGAAGCACGTCCCGCGGTCCGAACCCGGCGCATTCCGGCCGGACCGCGGGGCCACCCCCGAGCGGATTGACGGCCCGTCACACGAGGCGGGTTTCCGCCACCGGCCGCCGCCACCTTCCGCGGGGCCGACCGGGACGAGTTCCGGCCTCGCCACGGCTTCGCGACAGCCACCGAGGAAGTATCCGGAAGGTTTCCGGAATTTTCGACAACGTTGCCGGGATCAAGAGCGGCGAATCAGGGATTCCATCAATCGTCCCTCATTCGCTACTCGTCAGTCAGATGGTTTGACCTGGGGTGATCACCTGTCAGAGATCCTTCGACGCCGAACGATGCTTCCGTAAACCTTGCGGAAACTGTTGACAACTCTACGGAGCCGGACCAACACTGTCGCCGTCGACAGCCTCGACCACTGTCGATCCGGGTCTTCCCGCGCGGCCTGGCCCTCCGGTCGCCGAGCGCACGGCGACCGGCTGAACTCCGCCCCACCGCACGCCCCGACGCGCCGTCGGCGGTCTGGCCGCCGACCGGCCCGCCGGTTCGTATCACGCGCCTGGCTTCCCGCCAGCCCCCACGAGGAGGAAGCATGCACAAGGACAACCCCCCCAACGGCCGCCCGATGATCAGCCGCAGAGGCCTCATCGGCGGCGCAGGGGCCCTGGCGCTGGGCGGCACGGCCGCGCTGGCGCTGCCCGGTACCGCCAACGCCGCCCAGACCCTCACCAGCAACGCGACCGGCATGTACAACGGGTACTACTACTCGTTCTGGACCGACGCCCCGGGCACTGTCAGCATGACGCTGCAGGACACGCCCGGCTCGTACAGCAGCCAGTGGAACAACACCAACAACTGGGTCGGCGGCCTCGGCTGGAGCAACGGCAGCCGCAGGACCGTGAACTACTCGGGAACCTTCAACCCGGGCAGCAACGGCTACCTGGCGCTCTACGGATGGACCTCCAACCCGCTGGTGGAGTACTACATCGTCGAGAGCCACGGCCCCTACAACCCCAGCTCCGGCGCTCAGCAGCGCGGCACGCTCAACGCCGACGGCGGCACGTACACCCTCCTCGAGTCCACGCGGCACAACGCGCCCTCCGTGGAGGGCACCAAGACCTTCCAGCAGTACTGGAGCGTCCGGACCAGCCACCGGTCCAGCGGCACCATCAACACCGGCACCCACTTCGACGCCTGGCAGCGGGCCGGGATGCAGCTGGGATCCTTCAACTACTACATGATCATGGCCACCGAGGGCTACCAGAGCTCCGGCAGCTCCAACATCCGGATGAGCTGAGCGATCGGCCCTCCCCGCCCCGGTAACCACTTCGACCGGAAGTACGCCGCCGGCCGGCTGCCCGCCGGCCGGGTGCCGCCGCGACCCCCAACAGCGGCGGCGACGGCGGCCGGGGCGTGAGATCCGGACCGGCACGTCCGTGACCGGGACGGCAGTACACCGCGGGAGCTGATCCCGCACCGCTCCACCGGACTCGTGGCGCGGCGGCC
>NZ_WHPN01000409.1 GCF_009735685.1 Streptomyces lycii
TACGACCTGGCCGGCGACGCGCTGGCGAAGTATTGGCCGGAGTTGGAGAAGGCACAGGCGGACTCACTGCGTGCGCTGGAGAAGGGCCGCCAGGCCCGGAAGGACCTCTCCTCCGCGAACGGCCGTCTGGACTCTGCCAATGACTGGGTGAAGCGGGCGGAGAAGAAGGCCAAGGAGTACGAGGACGAGGGCAAGAAGAAGGACGTACCCCCGCCGGACGAGAAGGACGTCCGCGCCGCCACCCGTAACGCGACGAACGCGGGGGAGGCGAAGGAGAGCGCGCAGTCGGCCGTCGACAGTGCGAACTCCGCGCTGGCGGCGGCGAAGCGGATGGCGGAGGACGCCCGGAAGCTGCGCGAGGACGCGGCTTCGGCGTGCAAGCGGAAGCTGGAGGAGGCCTCCGACGCGGGGATCCAGAACCGCTCCTGGTGGGAGGAGGGCGTCGACTGGGTCTCCGACAACTGGGACACCATCGTCACCGTCTGCAAGGTCGTCGTGGCGGTCGTCGGCATCATCGCCATGATCATCGGCGGCCCGATCCTGGGCGCAATCGTCCTGGTCGCCGCCCTGGTTCTTCTCGCGGACACCCTGCACAAATACGCCAACGGTGAAGCGTCGTTGTGGGATGTGGCGTTCGCGGCGCTGGAGTGCATCCCGGGCATGAAGGGCCTGACCACGCTAGGCGGCCTCGCCAAGGGAGCAAAAGCTCTGGCGGCGGGCGGTCTGAAGGGGATGGCCAACGGCATCAAGGGCTTGGCCAAGTCGGGCCGGGACATGATCGCCAAGGGTGCGAAGGGTGCGCACGACCGGCTGAAGAACCTGGTCCGCAGCCGGGGCAGTGACCCCGTCGACATGGCGACCGGCACGATGTATCTGCCGCAGACCGACATCACCCTCCCCGGCACCCTGCCCCTGGCCTTCACCCGCAGGGCGGAGTCCGGTTACGGAGCGGGGGGCTGGTTCGGCCCGTCCTGGTCCTCCACCATCGACCAGCGCCTGGAGATCGACAGCGAGGGCGTCGTCTTCGTCACCGAGGACGGACTCCTCCTCGCCTACCCCCACCCCACCGGCCCCGACACCCCGGTCCTGCCCCTGACGGGGCCGCGCTGGCCGCTGGCCCGGCTGGAGGACGGCGGCTACACGGTCACCGACCCGCTGGCCGGCCACACCCGCCGCTTCACCACCCCAGGTGAGGACCGCACCGCGCTGCTGGCACGGATATCGGACCGCAACGGCAACACCATCACCGTCGACTACACCCCCGAGTGCACCCCGACCGGGCTGCGGCACTCCGGCGGCTACCACCTCAAGCTCACCACCGAGGCCGGCCGCATCACCGCCCTCGCCCTGGCGAACGCCGCCGAAGACGGCACGGACGTCCGCATCAAGCGCTACGACTACACCGACGGCAACCTCACCGCCGTCACCAACTCCACCGGCCGCCCCCTGCGCTTCACCTACGACGACCGACTGCGCGTCACCTCCTGGACCGACACCAACAACCGGTCCTACGCCTACACCTACGACGCCCGGGACCGCTGCATCGCCGAGGGCGGTGAGGCCGGGCACATCACCATCACCCTCGACTACGACGGCACCGACCCCGCCCACCCCGGCGCCCGGATCACCACCCTGACCACGGCCGAAGGCGCCACCACCCGCTTCGTCATCAACGACGCCGGCGAAGTCATCGCCGAAATCGACCCCCTCGGCCACACCACCCGCACCACCTACGGCGACAACCACCACATCACCGCCACCACCGACGCCCTCGGCCACACCACCGCCTTCACCAACAACGACCACGGGCTGCCGCTGACGATCACCCGCCCCGACGGCAGCACCCTGCACTGCGCCTACAACGACCACGGCCAGCCGCTCACCCTCAACCTGCCGGACGACACCACCTGGTTCCGCGACTACGACGACCGAGGCAACTGCACGGCCGTCACCGACCCGACCGGCGCCACCACCCGCTATACCTATGACGCCCGAGGCAGCCTGACCAGCGTCACCGACGCCCTCGATGCCACGACCCGCATCCGCTGCAACACCGCCGGCCTGCCCTGCGAGATCACCGACCCCGTCGGCAGCCGCCTCACCCGCGAACACGACGCGTTCGGCCGCGTCACCACCGTCACCGACCCCCTCGGCGCCGAAACCCGCCTGTGGTGGACGGTCGAAGGCCACATCACCCGCGCCCGCCAACCCGACGGCGCCGAACAGACCTGGACCTACGACGGCGAAGGCAACTGCACCGCCCACACCGACCCGGTCGGCGGCACCACCCAGTACGAGTACACCCACTTCGACCTGCTCACCGCCCGCACCACCCCCGACGGCGCACGCTACGAATTCGCCCACGACGCCTCACTACGCCTCACCCAGGTCACCAACCCCCAAGGCCTGACCTGGATCTACGGCTACGACCCCGCCGGCCGCCTCGCCTTCGAAACCGACTTCGACGGCCGCAACCTCACCTACACCCACGACCCCGCCGACCGCCTCACCACCCGCACCAACACCCTCGGCGAAACCATCCACTACGAACACGACGTTCTCGGCCGCGTGACCACCAAGAACGCCGCCGGGCAGGTCACGCACTACACCTACGACCCGCACAGCCGCCTCACCAGTGCAGCGAGCCCCAGCGCCACGCTGACCCTCGACAGGGACCCACTGGGCCGCATCACATCCGAGACGGTCAACGGCCGAAGCATCACCTACCGATACGACGCCCTCGGCCGCCGCACCGGCCGCACTACACCTACCGGCTCCACCAGCACCTGGGCCCACGACGCCACAGGCCGCGCCGTCTCCCTCAACACCTCCGGCCGCGAACTGGCCTTCACCCATGACGCAGCAGGCCGGGAAGTGGCCCGTCACATCGGCGAGGCTCTCGCCCTCGCCCACACCTTCGACTCCACCGGTCGCCTCACCACTCAGTCCGTGACGACTCAGACGTCGACCACCGACAACGAAACCCTCCGCCGCCGGGCCTACACCTACCGCCTCGATGGCAACCTCGCGACCGTCACCGACGAGCACTCCGGCACTCGTACGTTCGACCTCGACGCCATGGGCCGCGTTACCGCTGTCAACGCATCGGGCTGGACCGAGCGCTACGCCTACGACGAGGCCGGCAACCAGACCCAAGCCGACTGGCCCTCCCTTCACACCGCAGCCGAATCCACCGGTCCCCGCGCCTACACCGGCACCGTCGTCACCCGCGCCGGCACCACCCGCTACGAACACGACGCCCAAGGGCGCGTCACACTCCGCCAGAAGACCCGCCTCTCCCGCAAACCCGACACCTGGCACTACCACTGGGACGCCGAAGACCGAGTCACCCACGTGGTCACCCCCGACGGCACCCGCTGGCGCTACCGCTACGACCCCCTCGGCCGCCGCATCGCCAAACAACGCCTCACCAACACCGGGGACATCGCCGAACAAGTCGACTTCACCTGGGACGGCACCACCCTCGCCGAACAGACCACCACCACTCCCGACCACCCCAACCAGATCACCCTCACCTGGGACTACAACGGCCTCCAGCCCCTGGCTCAAACCGAACGCCTCACCAACACCACCGACCAACAGGAAATCGACCGCCGCTTCTTCGCCATCGTCACCGACCTCGTCGGCACCCCCACCGAACTCGTCGACGAAACCGGCAACATCACCTGGCACAGCCGCACGACCCTCTGGGGCACCACCACCTGGGCCCGAACGAGCACTGCCCACACACCACTCCGCTTCCCCGGCCAATACCACGATCCCGAAACAGGCCTACACTACAATTATTTTCGTTATTACGATGCCGAAATTGCGCGCTACGTATCACAGGATCCACTGGGACTGATTGCCGCACCCAATCCGGTCACCTATGTCCCCAACCCAACCGGATGGACGGACGCGCTAGGACTCTCCCCATACAGCGATTCCATATCCATCTACCGAACCCCCAAAGCAGCAGACGCCCGCTACGAACTGGACAACGGGCCAAACCCGGCCAACCACCAGCCAGGTGTGGACATCGGAGGAGGTATAATGTCGGACGGAAAAGTCTATTTCGGTGAAAGTGGAGTGGCCGCAGAATACGCAGGACCCACCGGACTCAACTTCGCCAAGGGGATGGTCCGGTATGACATGGATCCTTCCTTCCTTGCCGAGTTTGGAGAGTTTGCGAAGGTGTACGACCGTCAAGGCCCCGGCGGATCAGTCAGACTCGAATTCCCGATCCCCGTGGACAAGTTGGACCGGTTCAATGAGTTGACGAGAAACCGGTCTTGGGTATCCATCTATGGAGGTCCTTAATGAGACTGTCGAACCATCAAGAAATCGAAGTCACGGTCACGGCCGTCGCCCCCGTGGGGTGTCAAGTTGTTGCTGGCGATACAACCGGATTCATCGACCAAACGAAGCACCCGTCGTGGTGGTCATCGGATGTACGTCCCCCAAAGAACGGCGACAAACTGCACGCGGTCGTATTGGACGATTCGCGGACACCGCCACGACTCAGCGCACTTCAGTCGGACATCGACATCGCCCGATCCCTCCGTACGTGATTTTCGGGAAACTGATGCGTTACTTTCCAGCTTGGAAGAGTCAACTCCAGAGTAGCGGTGGCAGTTCCACGTCAAGACAGAAGAGTTCCGGCGGACGGAGTGGTTGGACGCGCGAACTCTCCGGGCAGCGGCATAGAGGACGGCCGGTCTCCGGTTTCGCTGCCACCCCGCCCCTTCTTTTCTGAGAAGGCATCGTTGCCCGAGGACGCCGCGCCATGAATTCCGGCCCGTGGAGCACCCACGCGATCGAGTTGTCCGGTGACACCGTCACCAAGCGGTTCCTGGCGGGTGGTCAAGAGCGGCAGCGGTGCGAGTGGCGTGCGCTGGGTCTGCTCGCCGAGTACGCGCCCGGGCTCGCGCCGGTGCCGTTGAGCGCCGATGCCGGAGCCGAGCGGCCCACCATCGTCATGTCGCGGCTCCCCCGGTACGCCGCTGCGCGGCGACTGTTCGGGCCAGCGGCGTGTGGAGGCGCTGGCCGTGGCCGTGACGGCGTTGCATCTGGCCGTGCCCGCGCACATCGTGGAGGGTCTCCCGGTTCGGGCCGGGCAGCAGGCGGAGATCGTCGCGACCCTCAACACCTGGCGGGACCGGGACCGGCCGCCGCACCTCACCCCGGCCGTGTCCCGGGCGCTGGACGCCGGGCTCGCCTGGCTCGATGCCTCGCGCCTGGACGAGCGAGGGCCCGAGGGCGTACCGGCCGTCTTCGGCCCCGGTGACGGCAATCTCGCCAATTATCTGTGGGACGGGTCGCGGGTCCGGGTCGTCGACTTCGAGGAGTCCGGCCGCAGCGACCGGGCCTTCGAGCTGGCGGAGATCACCGAGCACGTCGCAAGCTGGGTGGACGCCGGACCGGGCGGCGAGCTGGACGTGCCCCTCCTCGTCGGCCGGGCCGGGCTGACCGACGCCGAGGCCGCGCGGCTCACCGACTGCCGGCGGCTGCTCGCGCTCGTCTGGCTGTTCCTGCTGGCGTCGGACGATCCGGAGAAGCCCCGAAACCCGCCCGGCAGCGCGGAGCGGCAGGCGCGGCGGCTGCTGGGACTGCTCGGCTGACCGGGCGCCGCCGCTGTCACGCCGGGCCGGTGACCGCCGAGGTGTCGGTCCACACCATCTCGTAGTACCGCACCTGTTCGTCCTCCCCGGCCAGACGCATCCCGGCCGCCGCCATGACGTGCTGGGACGGGCTGTTGTCGTGGTCGGCGTCGCCCTTCACGCGGGTGATGCCGGTGTCCCGCGCGAAGGCCAGGAGCGCCCGCAGCGCCTCGGACGCGTAGCCACGGCCCCGCGCCGACGGCACCAGACCGTAGCCGATGGTTACGGCGCCGTCCTCGTCCGCGGGGCCGTGGAAGCCGATGCCGCCGATCGCGCAGCCGTCCTCGCGGCGCCGGATCTCGAACACGCCCGGGTGCCGGGCGCCGTCGCCCTCCGCGCAGCACCGCAGGAAGAGCTTGGCCGCCGACACGTCGCCCTCCGTGGGGTACCCGGGCGCCCAGCGGGCGTCCCCCACCGGCTGCCGGGCCGTCACGCCCCCGGCCTCCCCGATGCTCAGCCGGTGTATCAGAAGCCGCTCCGTCACCAGATCATCCATGGCATGTTGACTACCACGCTCTGCGCACGGATGGCACCGGGTTATGTGAACAGAGCCCGTCACCGGGCCGGTTGACGCCGGTCAGCGTGACGACGCGTCGGGCGCCGCGGCCGGGCTGCCGTCCGGTGCCGCGGCGGACTGTTCCCGCAGCGGGGCGCCCGCCCGGCCGGGAACACCCGCCGGCCCGGTACCCCCGGTCGGCCCGCTCTCCCCGGTCGGCCCGCTGTCCCCCGTACGCGGCCCGGTGCCCCCGTCCCGCCCGGTGTCCCCGCTGTCCCCCGTACGCGGCCCGGTGTCCCCGTCCCGCCCGGTCTCGTCGGCCCGCCCGGCGCCCCCGGCCGACCCGGTAGCCGGCCCGGTGCCCCCGACCGGCCCGGTGGCCCTCCCGGCGGTCGCGGCTTCCGTCGGGTGGCTTCCTCCGCGGCCGAAGTGGTTGAAGGCCAGGTTCAGCACGATCGCCACCAGACAGCCGGTGCTGATGCCCGAGTCCAGGATGACGAGCAGGTCGTCCGGGAACGCGTGGTAGAAGCCGGGGGCGGCGATCGGGATCAGGCCGACGCCGACGGCGGTGGCCACGATCAGGGCGTTCTCGCCCTTCTCCAGCGCGGCCGTGCCCAAAGTCTGGACGCCGCTCGCCGCGACCGAACCGAAGAGGACGATGCCCGCGCCGCCGAGCACCGGCAGCGGGACCAGCGCGATCACGGAGGCGAGGACCGGGCAGAGGCCCAGCAGGATCAGGATGCCGCCGCCGGTGGCCACGACGTACCGGCTGCGCACCCGGGTCATGGCGACGAGGCCGACGTTCTGGGCGAAAGCGCTGCACGCGAAGCCGTTGAACAGCGGGGCGAGGGCGCTCCCGAGGGTGTCGGCGCGCAGACCGCCCTCGATGGTCCGCTCGTCCGCCGGACGCTCCACGATCTTGCCGAGGGCCAGCATGTCGGCCGTGGACTCGGTCATGCAGACCAGCATCACGATGCACATCGAGACGATCGCCGCGATCTCGAACTGCGGTGCCCCGAAGTGGAACGGGGTGGGGAAGCCGACGAGTCCGGCGTCGCCCAGCCCCGCGAAGTCCGTCATGCCGAACGGGACGGCGACGAGGGTGCCCGCGACGAGTCCCAGCAGGATCGCGATCTGCTGGAGGAAGCCCCGCAGTACGCGCCGCAGCACCAGGACGATCAGCAGGGTGACGGCCGCCAGGGCGATGTTCGCGGTCGAGCCGTAGTCGTCCGCCGTCGCGTCGCCGCCCTGCGACCAGTTGAAGGCGACCGGCAGCAGGGAGAGGCCGATCAGGGTGATCACGGTGCCGGTGACGACCGGTGGGAAGAAGCGCAGCAGCTTGGAGAAGTACGGGGAGAGGAGGAAACCCAGCAGTCCCGCCACGATGACGGCGCCGAAGATGACGGGCAGCGCGTCACCGGGGCCCTCCGCCCTGCCGATGGCGATCATCGGTGTCACGCCCGCGAACGAGACCCCGTTGACGAACGGCAGCCGGGCGCCGATCCGCCAGACACCCAGGGTCTGGAGCAGGGTCGCTATGCCCGCGGTGAAGAGGCTCGCGCCCATCAGGAAGGCGGTCTCGGCGGCGCTCAGGCCGACGGCCGGGCCGAGGATCATGGGCGGGGCGACGACGCCCGCGTACATCGCGGCGACGTGCTGGAGGCCGCTGGTGACCATCTTCAGCGGCGGCAGCGTCTCGTCGACCGGGTGTTTCTCCCGGGGCTCGGGCTGCGACGCGGTGGCCGGCTCTTCGGCTGTTCGGGAGCGGAACGGGTGCTTGGCTGCCACGGCGGGGACCCTCCGGTCGGTTGCACGTCCTCAGGGCGACGGGGTTTCAGGGAGGCGGGGCTTGCTGCCCCGGGGATACGGGGCTCGGTTTCCCGGGTGATACGGGGACTGCCACGTCGGGACACCGGCTCCCGCGGGATGCGGCGGGAGCCCCCGAGGGGATACGCAGCTCCCCGAGGGGCCGGGGCCGGCGGGAGCGGCGGGAGCGGCGGGAGCGGCGGGAGCGGCGGGAGCGGCGGGCGGGGAACGACGGAGACGGGGGTGGGAACGGAGACGGAGGGACGGAGACAGGACGGGGACGGAGACAGGGAGCGGGAAGGGGACGGGGAGCGGGAAGGGGACGGGAACGGAGCACTCGGGGTCTGGTGGGGAGGACAGGCCCGGGGAGAGACGGGAGCGGGGAGCGGGAGTGGAGCGGGCGGACGGCGGGCAGGGGCGGCCGTGGGCGGTCAGCCGCCCTCCGCCAGGGACGCCAGCCGCCGGGACTCGGCCCGCGCCTCCCGGGCGATCGTGTCCTCGTCCGCGGTGACGAGCCGGCCGTCCTCCACGACGGGCCGGCCGTTCACCAGGGAGAGGGTGACGGGTGCGGGCGGGCCGAGGACGAGGGCCGCGACCGGGTCGGCGATGGTCGAGTGGCCGAGCCCGTCGATCCGCCACAGCACCAGGTCGGCCAGTTTGCCGGGCTCCAGGGAGCCGGTCTCGGCGGCCCGGCCCAGGACCCGGGCGCCGCCGTGGGTGCCCAGCCGCAGCGACTGGCGCACGTTCAGCGCCTTCTCGCCGCCCGCGAGCCGGTGGACCAGCAGGGCGTTGCGCAGTTCGGTGTGCAGCTCGCCGGACTCGTTGGACGCGGTGCCGTCCACGCCGAGGCCCACGGGGACGCCGGCGCGCAGCATGTCGGGCACGCGCGCGGTTCCGGCGGCGAGGCGGGCGTTGGACGACGGGCAGTGGCCGACGCCCGTGCCGGTGCGGGCGAACGCCTCGATGTCCGTGTCGTTCATGTGGACGCAGTGCGCCATCCACACGTCGTCGCCGAGCCAGCCGGTGGACTCGAAGTAGTCGGTGGGCCCCATCCCGAACAGTTCCTTGCAGAACTGCTCCTCCTCCACCGTCTCCGAGCCGTGCGTGTGCAGCCGTACGCCCTTGCGGCGGGCCAGTTCGGCGGACTGCCGCATGAGTTCGGTGGAGACCGAGAAGGGCGAGCAGGGCGCGACGCCGACGCGCAGCATCGAGTCGAACGACGGGTCGTGGTGGGTGTCGATCGCCTCCTCGGTGGCGGCGAGCGCCTGGTCGGGGGATTCGACGGCGAAGTCCGGCGGCAGTCCGCCGTCGGACTCTCCGCGGTCCATGGAGCCGCGGGTCGGGCTGAACCGTACGCCCAGCTCCCGTGCCGCGCGGATCTCCGCGCCCAGGAGGTCGCCGCTGCCGCGCGGGAAGACGTAGTGGTGGTCCGCGGCGGTGGTGACGCCGCCGCGGACCATCATGGCCAGGGACGCGCGGGCTGCGGTGTGGACCATCCGCTCGTCGATGCGCGACCAGACCGGGTAGAGCGCGGTGAGCCAGTCGAAGAGGTTGGCGTCCTGTGCCAGCCCGCGGGTGAGCCACTGGTAGAAGTGGTGATGGGTGTTGACCAGGCCCGGGGTGACCAAGTGGCCGGTGCCGTCGATCCGGCGGGTGACGTGGGCGAGCCCGGTGGGCGCCGGGCCGGGGCCGACGGATTCGATGCGGTTGCCGGCGACGACGACATGGCCCGGGGCGTGCTCGGTGTCGTGGGCGTCGACGGTGGCGACGGCGCAGTTCTCGATGACGGTGCGGGGCGGCGCGGTGGTGCCGTCGCCCGGCGGGCTCGGTGCAGCTGCCATGGGTTCCTCGCTCTCGTGCGGAGAGTGCCGTCCGTCAGGGCTCGGGTGCGAGTGCCGGCCCGTCTCAGGCCGGGGCGGTCATGTCGGTGGGGATGCGGGCTTCGGCACCGTCCCGCAGCACGGTGGCCTCGATCAGCCCGTACGGGCGGTCGGCGGCGAAGTACACGGCGCCGTCGGGGGTTTCGTTGTCGAGGCCGAAGGGGCGGAGGTCGACGGGGAAGTGGTGGTTGTTGGGCAGCGAGAAGCGGATCTCGTCGACGGCCACGGCGCCCCGGCCCGCCGCGTCACCGCCCACGCCTCCGGCCCCGTCACCGGCCGCCGCGCCACGGTCCTCGCCCCCGTCACCGGCCGCCGCGCCGAGGCCCTCGCCCGCGTCCGGGGCTCCGGCCCTGACGTCCTCCTCGCTGCCCTCGATGACGCGCGTCCCCATCTGGTAGAGCGTCTGCTGGAGCGAGTAGCTGTAGGTCTCGGCGAAGGCCGCGAGGATGCGGTCGCGCGCCCGCTCGTAACTCCGGTTCCAGTCCGGGGCCCGCACGCCGCCGTCGCCGTCACCGCCCTCGCCGGTCCAGGCGTAGCGCCAGCAGGCGGTGACGTCGGTGGCCAGGATCCGGTCGTGCGTCTCCTGGAGGGTGGTGTACTCGTCCTTGGCGTAGCCCCAGAACTCGGAGTCCGTGGTGTTGAGGACGGTGAGGTCCTTGAGCCCGCCGACGACCTCGCAGCGTTCGCCGTCGTAACGGATCTGCGCGGTGCGCGTCTCCCGGCCCCGGCGGACGAAGGAGTGGCCGTGCGCGCCGGGTATGCGGTCCCAGGCGTACTCCTCGACGCGGACCCGGGCCCGGTGGATCGCGTCCTGGGTGTCGGCGAAGTGGCGCGCGAGCAGCAGGCCGAACTGCTCCGGGGAGTCGATGCCGTACTTGCGGGCGAAGGCGAACACGGTGTTCTTGGTCGTGTCGGTCGGCAGGACATGGGCGTTGTCGCCGGAGTGGTGGACCGCGTCGAGGTCGCCGGAGAGCGCCACGGAGACCGACAGGTCCCTGATGTGGTGGGTGTCGCCGTCGCGAACGACCCGGACGACCCGGTTCTCCGCCTTGCCGTACTGGTTCTGGCCGAGCAGGGTGGGCACGAGTCAGCTCCCTCGGTAGACGGAGTAGCCGAACGGGCTGAGCAGCAGCGGCACGTGGTAGTGCTGCCCGGGCTCGACGGCGAAGGTGACGGTCACTTCCGGGAAGAAGGCGGGGGCTCCCGCCGGGGCCGCCGCGCCCGGGGCCGCCGCGTCGTGCCCGTCCCCGCGGGCGGCGCTTCCGGCTTCGCGGGACAGGGCCCCGCGGGCGGCGCTTCCGGCTTCGCGGTCCAGATAGGGGCCCGTTGCGAAGTCCAGGCGGATTCCGGTGGTGCCCGGGGGCGGGACCGGGAGGTCTCTGCACCGCCCGTCCGCGTCGGTCGCCGAGGAACCGAGCACGGTCCAGCCACCGGGACCCTCCCGCGCGGTCCGGCCGTCGGAGTCGTCGTGAGCGGTACGGCCGCCGGGATCCTCCTGCGCGGTACGGCCGCCGGGATCCCGCGCGGTCCGGCCGTCCGGGTCCCGCGGCGGTGCGTCCTCGCCGCCGCCCCGGGCTGAGATCCGTACCGGAACGCCCGCGGCCGGGTGTCCGGCGGCCGTGTCCAGGACGTGCGTGGACACCGAGGGCGCGGCGGCGGGTCGGCCGGTGCTCATGAGACGGTTCCCTTCTCCGTGGTCGCGTCGCGGTCCGGCGCACCGGAAGGGCCGGCGTACTCCTCCGCCAGCCGGCTCAGCCGGATGCGGTTGATCTTGGCCAGCTCCACCCGGACGATCTCGCGCTCCTGTTCCGGGGGGTTGTCGATCCGGTTACGGACGGCGTCCCGCAGCTGTTCCGCCGTGAGACCCGTGGCACAGATCAGGAAGACATGCCCGAATCGCTCCTGGTAGGCCAGTCCCAGTTCCAGCGTTTCCGCCCTGAGCCGCTCGGACGCCCCGGTCATGCCGCGCTGTTCACGGGCGGACACGGGATCGCCGGGCGCGGGGCGGCCGATGGGCGGGTGGGCCGCCATGGCCTCGGCCAGACCGTCCGCGGTGAGCGCGGCCGTCGCCGTGTCGCTCGCGGCCAGGAGGGCACCGGTGCCGGCGTAGGGTCTGCGGGCTGCGAGCGCCTCGATCCACGTACGGCCGGCGCACACCTCGCGCAGTGCTGCTCGCGCCGCTCCGGCCGGGGCGCTGTTGAACCGGGCAAGTCCTTGGGGCGGGGGCGATGTCACGGGGTGCCTCCGGGTCCTGAGGGCCGGACGCGCCGCATCCCGGGGGCCGGGCGGGCCGCGTCCTGGGGGCTGGACGGGCTGCGCCCAGCTAACGCCCTCCCGGCACCGGCGTCAACACTTTGTTGAAGCCGTGTCGGTACGGCCCCGGTGCGGGCACCCGGCCCGGTCAGCCACCGCCGCGCGAGGAGTTCTCCCGGTTCAGGTAGTTGTAGACCGTGAAGCGGGAGACGCCCAGCGCGCTCGCGACCGTCTCCACCCCGTGCCGCACCGAGAAGGCGCCGCGCTCCTCCAGCACCCGCACCACCGACTGCTTCGTCTTCCGGTCGAGTTCCGCCAGCGGCATGCCGTGCCGGCGCTCCAGATCGGCGAGGATGTGATCGAGCGAGTCGGACAGATGCGGCAGCCGTACGGCGACCACCTCCCGCCCCTCCCACGCGAGCACCACGTCGTCGCCGCGCGCCCGGTCCGGCGGGAGCAGCTCGCCGCCCATCGCGTCCACGAGCGGCTTGACCGCCGCCACGAACGGGTGATCGCGGGGGACGGTCACCGCTCCCCCTCGGCGCCGCCACCGGCCGCCGCGCCGTTCTCCGGCACGACGTTGACCTGTACGGACACCCGGGTGGCCCCGGCCGCCAGGGACGTGCGCAGCATCTCCTGGACCGTGGCCAGCACCCGGTCCGCGCCGCCCTCGGCGGTGTTGCCGAACGGGCCCACGTCCACCGCGTCCAGGCCGGCCCCCCGCACGACCTCACGGGCGACCACCGCGTGCTCCGGCGCCTCGTCCAGGTCGAACGGCTCGGTCGTGAACTCCACCCTCAATCTCACGCGCCCGACCCTAGCGCCCCGCGCCCGGCCCGGTACCGGGCCGGTGCGCCGCGTCCGCCCGGCACACCCGCCGCAGCGCGCCCCCGGCCCCTCCCCCGGCCGGTTCGTCAGTCGGCAGTCCGGGTCGGTACACCCTCCCGGCACGCCCGCCGCCGCGGCGCACCCCCGGCCGGACCGCCAGTCGGTGCGTCAGCCGGTGCATCACCCGGTACGTCAGTCGGTACGCCAGTTCGTACGTCAGCTGGTCGCCCGGCCGGTCGGCCCGGTCGGCCCGGCTGGACCGCCCGGCGCGCCCGGTCCCGTACCCGGTTCGCCGGCCTCCGCGGCCGGTTACGGCCGTATCCCTCCCCAAGGCGGCCTTTGTCGGGGACCATGGACCCGCGGTGCCCCGCGCGCGGCCTCACCGGCCCGGTGACGGCACCGCGCGCCACACCCCCACCCCGAACACAGCCCTACGGCCCTGCTGGAGCACCAAGATGGCGGAAAGCGTGCCGGTGCGATGCCCCTCGTGCCGCCGCGAGCACTCCTACACCCCGTTGACCTGCCCCTGTTCCTGCGGTGCCCCCGTGACACCGCAGGTCCGGCGCGGCGGTCCGGCGGTGCGGCTGGAACACCACACCTGGGACGACGCCTGGGTCGCGGTGCGCTGCGACGCCTGCGGGCGCAGCAGCCAGTGGCCGCGGCCGGAGCTGGGCTGCCCCTGCGGCATCCTGCTGCGGCTGCCGGTCGCGCCGGTCACCTCGGCCGGCACGGGCTCCTCGCACCGTGCCCCGGCGACCGGCGGCGGGGGCGCACCGACGGGCGGTACCCGCACGTCGGCCGTGCCGCGCCCGGCGTTCCGTCCGGTGACGATCCGGACCGGCCGGGACGTGGTGACGGCGGCCGCGCAGTATCTGAAGTGGCTCGGCTTCCGGGACGTCCTGCCGTGCGACGACCGGCCGGGCACCGGAGTCGACCTGCGGGGCACCGACGTGGTCGCCCAGGTCGACCCGACGACCCACCCCTCCACCCTGCGGGACGTCGAGTGCCTGTGGCTGAACAGCCTCAACTCCTCGGCGGCCGGGGTCTTCTTCTCGCTGGCGGGCTACGCGCACGCGGCGCGGGCGCGCGCAGACGACCTTCAGGTGCCGCTGTTCGTCATGGACCTCACCGGCACCCCGCAGCCCGTGAACGACGCGGCCGACGACCTGGTCCGGATGGGCGCCTGAGCAGCCTGGTCCGGACGGGCGCCTGAGCCGCCGCGCCGGGCGGACGGACCGCCCGGCGCCACGTGCCCCGCCTCGCCGCATCCGTCACGCGGTCAGACGCGGGCCTGCTCCCGTTCCCGCGTGAACTGCTCGCGCAGTTCCACCTTGCGGACCTTGCCGCTCACCGTCATCGGGAAGCCGTCCACGATCCGCAGATGGCGCGGCACCTTGAAGTGCGAGAGCCGGCCGCCGCAGTAATGGACCAGTTCCTCCAGGGTCAGCGGGTTCTCCGGGTCGCTGGGGACCACGACGGCCAGGATCTCCTCGCCGTACGTCTCGTCCGGGACGCCGACGACCTGCACGTCGGCGATCTTCGGGTGGCTGTGCAGGAACTCCTCGATCTCCCGCGGGTAGACGTTCTCACCGCCCCGGATGATCATGTCCTTGATGCGGCCGACGATGCGGACGTAGCCGTCCTCCTGCATCACCGCGAGATCGCCGGTGTGCATCCAGCGGGCCCGGTCGACGACCTCGGCGGTACGTTCCGGCTCCTCCCAGTAGCCGAGCATCACCGAGTAGCCGCGGGTGCACAGCTCCCCCGGCTCGCCGCGCGGCACGGTCAGCCCGGTCGCCGGATCGACGATCTTCACCTCCAGGTGCGGCAGCACCCGCCCCACCGTCCCGGTACGGCGCTCCAGGTCGTCGTCCATCCTGGTCTGGGTGGAGACGGGCGAGGTCTCCGTCATCCCGTAGCAGATCGACACCTGCGCCATGTGCATCTCGCTGACGACCCGGCGCATCACCTCCACCGGGCAGGGCGAGCCCGCCATGATCCCGGTGCGCAGCGACGTCAGGTCGTAGTCCCCGAAGTCCTTCAGGCCCAGCTCGGCGATGAACATCGTCGGCACCCCGTAGAGCGAGGTGCAGCGCTCCTCCTGCACTGCGCGCAGCGTCGCGGCGGCGTCGAACGACGGGGCGGGGATGACCACGCAGGCGCCGTGGCTGCCGGCGGCGAGATTGCCCATGACCATGCCGAAGCAGTGGTAGAAGGGCACCGGCAGGCAGATCCGGTCCTGCTCGGTGTAGCCGACGGTCTCGCCCACCCAGAAGCCGTTGTTGAGGATGTTGTGGTGGGAGAGGGTGGCGCCCTTGGGGAAGCCGGTGGTGCCGGAGGTGTACTGGATGTTGACCGGGTCGTCGCAGCTCAGCTCCGCCGCGCGGGCCGCCAGCCGGTCGCGCTGCACGGCCCGCCCGGCGGCGAGGAGGTTCTGCCAGGTCGGGTCGTCGATGTAGACGACGTCGCGCAGCGCCCGGGCCCCGGCCCGGACCTGCTCCACCATGCGCCGGTAGTCGCTGGTCCGGTGCTCGACGGAGGCCACGAGCACCTCGATCCCGGCCTGCTTGAGCACGAACGCCAGCTCGTGCACCCGGTAGGCAGGATTGATGTTCACCATGATCGCGCCGATGCGGGCCGTGGCGTACTGGACCATCACCCACTCGGGACAGTTCACCGCCCAGATCCCGACCCGCGCCCCCTTGGAGACGCCCTTGGCCAGCAGGCCGAGGGCCACCTCGTCGACGGCCTCGGCGAACTCGGCGTACGTCCAGCGGCGGCCGGAGGCCACGTCCACCAGCGCTTCCCGGTCCGGATACGCGGCGACGGCGCGGTCGAGGGCCACGCCGATGGTGTCGCCCAGCAGCGGGCCGTCGGCGGTGCCTGCGGCGTAGGACAGCTCGCGCTCCGTCATGTGTGGTCCCCCTCGTGGTGTTCGGCGGTGCTTCCCTCTGCGGTACGTTCCCGCAGCTCGATGCGGCGGATCTTGCCGGATACCGTTTTCGGCAACTCGGCGAACTCGATGCGCCTCAGTCTCTTGTACGGCGCCAGAGTCCTGCGGGAGTGCGCGAAGAGCGCCGCCGCGGTCTCCGGCCCGGGCTCCCAGCCGTCGGCCAGCACGATGTACGCCTTGGGGACGGCCAGCCGGACCGGGTCGGGGGCGGGCACGACGGCGGCCTCCGCCACCGCCTCGTGCTCCAGCAGCGCGCTCTCCAGCTCGAACGGCGAGATCTTGTAGTCGGAGGCCTTGAAGACGTCGTCGGCCCGCCCGACGTAGGTCAGCCGCCCCTCCGCGTCCCGGGAGCCGATGTCGCCGGTGCGGTAGTAGCCGCCCGCCATGGCCTCGGCGGTGCGCTCCGGGTCCCCGTGATAGCCCGTCATCAGGCCGACCGGCCGGCCGCCGGGGCCGTTCAGGTCGAGGCAGATCTCGCCCTCGTCGGACGGCTCGCCGGTGACGGGGTCGAGCAGCGCGACCGTGAAGCCGGGCGTCGGCCGTCCCATGGAGCCCGTCTTCAGCGGCTGCCCGGGGGTGTTGGCGACCTGCACCGCCGTCTCGGTCTGGCCGAAGCCGTCCCGTACGGTCACGCCCCAGGCCTCCCGGACCCGCTCGACGACCTCGGGGTTCAGCGGCTCGCCCGCGGCGACCGCCTCGCGGGGCGGGGTGCGGAGCCGGCCCAGGTCGGCCTGGATCAGCATCCGCCACACGGTCGGCGGGGCGCAGAAGCTGGTCACGCCGTGCCCGTCCATGTGCTCCGTCAGCCGGGCCGCGTCGAACCGGGTGTAGTTGTGGATGAAGACGGTCGCCTCGGCGTTCCAGGGGGCGAACAGGTTGCTCCAGGCATGCTTGGCCCAGCCGGGCGAGGAGATGTTGAGGTGCACGTCGCCCGGGCGCAGCCCGATCCAGTACATGGTCGCGAGATGCCCCGCCGGATACGACAGATGGGTGTGCTCGACCAGCTTCGGCAGGGCGGTGGTGCCCGAGGTGAAGTAGAGCATCAGCGGGTCGGAGGCCGCCGTCGGCCCGTCGGGCTCGAAGACGGCCGGATACCCGGCGGCCTCCTCGTACGGCAGCCAGCCGCCGTCCGCCGGGACACCGCCCACGGCGATGCGGGTGTAGTCCCCCGGCACGTCCGCGAACTTCTCCGTGTCGGCGGACCGCACGATCACGTGCCGGGCCCGGCCCCGCGCCACCCGGTCGGCCAGGTCCGCCGGGCCGAGCAGCGGCGTCGCGGGGATGACGACGGCCCGCAGCTTCATCGCGGCGAGCGCCGTCTCCCACAGCTCGACCTGGTTCCCGAGCATCACGACGATGCGGTCCCCGGCCCGTACGCCCCGCGCGCGCAGCCAGTTCGCGGCCCGGTCCGAGCGTTCCGCCATCTCCGCGAAGGTCCGCCGGGTCTCGCCGCCGTCCTCCTCGGCGATGTGCAGCGCGGTGCGGTTCCGGCTCTCGTCGTCCGCTGCGATCCGGTCGAACCAGTCCAGCGCCCAGTTGAACCGCTCGGGGCGGGGCCACCGGAACCCGGCGTAGGCCGTGTCGTAGTCCTCCCGGTGCCGCAACAGGAAGTCGCGGGCCGCCCGGAACTCCGCCGTGGCGGTGTCCCCGGCGGCTTCCGTACCGGCCGCGCCGCTTGCCGTCATGTGCCCTCCTCGTCACCGGACCGTCCATGAGCATCCTGACGCCTGTGACCTGGCTCTCACCACCCCTCAGCGGTGATGAAGATCAATCCGTACGGGCACGGTCCGCTTCCGGCGCCGTGCCTGCCTCTGTCTCCGCGCGGCGCCGTGCACCCGGATGTCGTGCACGGCGCCGGGAGCGCACAGCCGGAGCAGCCGGGCCGCCTCGGACGTCACCCCCTCCTCCTCGGAACGTGTCAGCGGCTGGAACGGTTCGATGTCGACGGAGGCGGTACGGCTCCGGGCATCCCGGGCTCTCCACGCGCTCGGGCCGGACGGGGTGTCCGGGCGCCAGACGCCGCGGACCGTCCCGTCCACGAGGAAGGCGCGGTGCGCCTGGTTGCCGGCCCAGATGCGGGACCGGTACGCGTCCTCGACCATCCGGGTGCGGTCCCTGAAGGACAGCAGGACGTTGTCGTACTCGGGCAGCAGGCGGGGCGGCGCCGGGGTCTCGGGGTCGGGCAGCGGCGCGTCCGGCAGGTCGTACAGCACGGTGCCGTTCTCGTCCCGGTAGGCGCGCAGGTCCATGGTCTCCACCACCTCGCGCAGCCGGGTGAGTCCCGACCAGGTCTGCATGTCCGCGACCGCGGCCGGACCGAAGGCCGCCAGACAGCGGCGCAGCAGCTCCTCGACGGCGCCCGCGGCCGGCTCGTACGGCTCCCGGCCGAGCCACTGCCCGACCGTGGTGTGCCGGGCCTGGCCCGACCGGCCCCAGAGACCACGCGGCGGGACCTGTACGAGAGCGAGCACGGTCCGCGCCGCCACGGAGAGGGCCAACGGCTCCACGCCGGGCCACACCCGGGCCAGCTCCTTGCCCAGCTCGTGGAACATCAGCGGGCGGTCCTCGACCAGTTCCCGCGAGACGGCGGCGAGCCGCGCGAGGTCGACCTCCGCCAGCCGCTTGCCGAACTGCCCGCGCAGCATGCGGTCCTGGGCGGGCTGGACGAGCGGCCGCAGCCGCAGGCAGTCCTCGGCGGTGACCAGGTGCAGCGTCGAGCGGTGCAGCGAGATCCGGACGGCCCGGCGGTTCTCCAGCAGCGCGGACAGCCGCCCGGGGTCGAAGTCCGCCAGCCGGGCCCAGAGGGCGTGGTACGGGACCACGGGCACCTGCGCGTGTACGCCCACGAGATGGGCGACGGCCTGCTCCTCGGTCAGCTCCGCCCGGCGCAGCAGCAGTTGACGGTCCAGCGTGGCGCGGTTCAGGGCACGGGCGGTCAGGAGCGGCAGGCCGGACGACGCTGCCGCGCCGGACCGCGCCGCGGGGCGGGCCTTCCGGGCCGGGCGGTCCGGCGGGGGCGTGCGCTGCGTCTTCGTCATGGCTGCCACGGTAGGCGGAGTTGCGGACAGGTCCGGTCCGCGACCCGGAGGGGTGAACGCGTCCCGGCAGCGCGTCCCGGCGTCAGCCACGGAGGGGGACGTGCCTTGGCTGCACGTCCCGGCGTCGGCCCGGAGGGGTGGACGTGTCCCGACTGCACGTCCCGACTGCGCGTCCCGGCGGTCACCGGGCGCGTTTCCGCAGGGGCTGCCGGGGGGGCGTGGTCGTCCGGCGCGTTTCCGCAGTGCTGCCCGGCGGATGTGGTCCGGGGTGCGTAGTCCCTCGCGCGTGGACCGGCGGGTTCTCCGCCACCGGCTCATCGCCTCCCGGTCTGTGTAGTCCCTCGCGCGTGGACCGGCGCGCGGATCCGTCGAGTGCGGACCGGCGCGGGGGCGGACCAGGGGGCGTGGTCCGGCGGGGGCGTCCGGAGCGTCTCCGCAGCCCTTCCCGGCGGGCGTGGACCGGCGGGCGTGGACCGGCGCGCCAGTCCGGCGGGGGCCGACCGACAGGCGTGGGCCTGCGGACGGCTCGGCGCCGTTCCCTTCCGGAGCCGGATCGTCGCCGCATCGCTCGAAGGCTCCGCACCGGGACCCTGCCGGGGCCGGCTCGGCACGCCGGTCCGTTCCCGCCTGTTCCCGCGACACGCCGGCCTGTTCCCGTGCCGGCCCGGCGCCGGTTCGCGTCCGCGACGGACGCCAGCCCTCCGTTTCCGCGCGGGCTCCCCGCCCGCCGGGCCCGGCCTCAGGCCACCGAGCCGATCCGGGCGGCCCGGGCAGCCGGGGCGGCCGGGTCGTGGTGGATCGGGGTGTGGGCACCGGTCAGCGGCACCCCGCTGCCGCCCCTGCGGTCGGCGACGATCTCGGCTGCGATCGACAGCGCTGTCTCCTCGGGCGTACGCGCACCGAGGTCCAGCCCGATCGGTGAGCGCAGTCCGGCCAGTTCGGGCTCGGTCAGCCCGGCCTCCCGGAGCCGGGCGAGCCGGTCGAGATGGGTGCGGCGGGAGCCCATGGCCCCGACGTAGCCGACGGGGAGCCGGAGCGCACGGGTGAGCAGCGGGACGTCGAACTTGGCGTCGTGCGTGAGCACGCACAGGACGGTGCGGCCGTCGAGGGCCCCCGGCTCGCCGGTCTGTGCGTCCAGATAGCGGTGCGGCCACTCGACGACGATCTCGTCCGCCTCCGGGAACCGCTGCCGGGTGGCGAAGACGGGCCGGGCGTCGCACACGGTGACGTGGTAGCCGAGGAACTTGCCGGTCCGGGTGAGCGCGGCGGCGAAGTCGATCGCGCCGAAGACGATCATGCGGGGCGGCGGCACGCTGGACTCGACCAGCAGGGTGAGCGGGCGGCCGCAGCGGCTGCCGTCCGTGCCGATGGTGACGGTGGCGGTGCGGCCCGCGTCGAGCAGCGCTGCCGCTTCGGCTGCTGCCGTGCGGTCCAGCTCGGGGTGGCCGCCGAGGGAG
>NZ_WHPN01000410.1 GCF_009735685.1 Streptomyces lycii
GGTGTCGTGGTCGTGGACCGTTCGCGATCACTGGAGGCGTTCACCGTGACACCGCTCTTGTTCATCGCTTTTCTGCTGCTGCCATCTGTTGTGGTCTCTGGCCCGTTCGCCGGTGTTGGCGTGCGCGAGTATGTCGGACCGGGGCGAGGCCGTCACCGACGTGTCGTGCGCGGGCGGCACGCAGCTCGGGGTGGGCGGCGATGATCCGGAACCCCGCCCGGGAAGCTGCAACGTGGGTCGTATGACGCTGGAGCAGTTGCACTCACAATGCGACGTCGCAGGCTCGCACGGCAATGGAGTCGGCTCTCGATCAGCTCGGTCATGAAGGCGAATTGGTCAGCGATGCGGTGCTGGCTGTCTCGGAGCTTGTCGCGAATGCTGTCGAGCATGCGACGGGGCCGTACGAGATTCGGCTACGCTGTACCGGAACTGAGCTCGTCTGTGAAGTCGGCATCCCCGCCTTCGTGCACCGCAACAGAAGACCACCCACCGACCCTACCAGCGGCCTTATCTGCATCTGTCAAGTGCAACCGCTGGTCACAAGCCCATAGCTTGTGCAGGCACATCAGGCACGTTCCTCGCCGCCGACGCGAGAGGATCGGCACGATAGGGCTACGGACGAGGCACTCGAGCGGAGCGAGGACGAGGGACCTCCTCAGCGACGACTGATGGCGATCTCTGAAAACGGCCGCGCTGTCGGTGCGGCCTCCTACAGTTCCGTCATGTCCAACTATCAACGGCCCCAACTGAATCGAAAGTTCATGCGGGTCGAGTTCCCCGCCGGCACCCACCTCGACCGCTCCCGTGCCTCCTCCGGCGGTATGCGGGGTACCGCCCGCGATGACCGGGACAACTCGCTCGTTGCCCAGGCCGAACTCTTCGACGCCGACGACCGGTACGACGAGGGCTACAGGGACGGCCTAAGGAATCTTCTCGTCAACTGCGTCACCGACACTGCGGTTGAGGTTGCTCAAACCGTGACGGTCGCCGCCGTGGAGGTTGCCACCCCGTACCTCAAGGACGGGGCACGCCGGTTTAAGGAGAAGCTGCGACGCAGGCCCAAGGACACCCCGGCCGCCGAGGTGGTACAGGAGACTGCCCCTGAGCGGCCGACTGCGTCTGGTCTCCGACCGGTGACTGCTGCCGCCAACGGCCGCGACCAGGTGGACCTCGTCCTGCGTGCCGACCAGGGTGACGCCAATATGCAGGCCGCGCTGGGGCGAATCAACACGCGCGCGGCCGAGACATATGGCATCGCCGCGCACTACTCCGCCAGCCTGCCCCCGGCAGACGTTGTCGGCGAGGCCATGCGCCAGGCGCTGGCAGCAGCCGCGCCCGGCTACGTCGCCGCCGCCCTCGAACGCCTCGCCTTCGACGACGAGCTCGGCCTGACCCCTGCGCAGCAGAAACGTCTGCGGGATCGCGCCGCGGAGCTCGACCCCGGTGTGGTCGAAGACCTCACCGGCGCCAATGCCCCGCTCGCGTAGCCCGAACGCTCCGGGGGTGAGAGCGGCCGCTGCGTATGCGGCCCCCGGTCGGGCGGATCCCGGCCGGCAGCGCTGCCGTCCTGGAGCTACTGGTCACTTCGTGGCAGCTTCAGGAGGACAGGGCACAGAGGGCTTTCCTAAGCTTGCGCCATGCCTTTCACGCCACTTCACCGCATGCTCGGGCTCGCGCCTGGGCCACTGACCGGTGACATCCTGGACGCCGCCGTAACAGATGGCGTGACGGAACGCAGCGACTTGGACTGGAAGTCCGAGCTGCCGCCCGCCAAAGGTCTGCCGCAGACAGACTTCCCAAAGGATGTCGCGGCCATGGCGAACAGCGGCGGTGGTGTGATCGTTTACGGCGTGCAAGAGACGCAGAAGGCGGCGACTAGGAGCTCTCTTTCGGATCACTTGGTGACGGTTCGATTTCAGGGCCTGCTGATTCCGATGGAGCTGCCGCCTGCGACGATGCGCTGGTGAGCTATGACCTTGCGGTGTGGGACGGCGACCGTCCACTCAACGACGGCCAAGCGGGCTCGACCTACGACGAGCTCTTCGAGCGCTACCTAGAGTCGGACGATGTTGTCGTACCTCCGGTGCCGCGCATCGTGGCCTACGTGGAAGCCCTCGTCGCGCGGTACCCGGACGACGAGGGCAGTGGCGTATGGGCGTCACCGCCGGTCATTGGGGAGGCATCGGGGCCGATGGTGTACCTGCTCATGTCTTATGGCAAGGCTGAGGAGGTGTCCGAGTACGCCTCTGCGCTGGCTCGCGAGCATGGACTTGTCTGCTTCGATCCGCAGGCGGAACGCCTCCGGCCGTGAGCTGCCTTTCTCTCAGCGGGCAGACCATAGGAAGATGCCAGCAATGTGGAGTCCGGCCAGGTAGATGGTGGCGGTCTTCTCGTAGCGGGTGGCGATGCCGCGCCACTGCTTGAGGCGGTTGATGCACCGCTCGACGGTGTTGCGCTGCTTGTAGGCTTCACGGTCGAAGGCCGGTGGCCTGCCGCCTTGGCTGCCGCGTCGCAGCCGGTGGTTCCGCTGGTCCGCCGGGATGGGGATCACCGCCCGGATACCGCGTTTGCGCAGGTGGGCGCGGATCGCGCGAGATGAGTAGGCCTTGTCGGCCAGGACTACGTCCGGCCTGGTGCGCGGACGACCGCGCCGTCGAGGAACACGCAGGCGGGCCATGACACCAGCGAAGGCGGGCGCGTCGCCGGCCTGTCCGGCGGTGAGGACGAACGCGAGCGGCCGACAGCGGGCATCGGCAGCAAGGTGAATTTTCGTGGTCAGCCCGCCGCGGGAGCGACCGATGGCGTGGTCGTCCGGCTCGCCGACCGGGGCCCCTTTTTACGAGCTCCGGCCGCGTGCTGGTGAGCCCGCACGATCGTGGAGTCCACCGACACGGCCCAGCTCAGGTCCTCATCCGCGTCGGCCTGGGCAACCAGGGCGGTGAACACCCGCTCCCAGGTGCCGTCCAAGGCCCACATCCGCAACCGGTTGTAGACGCCCCGCCAGTTGCCGTACCTCTCCGGCAGGTGCACCCACTGCGTGCCGGTCTGGAACTTGTAGGCGATCGCGTCGATCATCTGGCGATGATCCCGCCAGCGCCCACCCCGCTTCGGTGTCCGGTCCGGGAGCAACGGCTCGATCCGCGCCCACTGCGCATCAGTCAACGGCACACCCGGACCAACGACCGACTGATCCAAACGAAACTGCCTAG
>NZ_WHPN01000411.1 GCF_009735685.1 Streptomyces lycii
GCGTAGCCGAATCTCGTACGGCCCCGTCGCATGCTCGACAGCATTCGCGACAAGCTCCGAGACAGCCAGCACCGCATCGCTGACCAATTCGCCTTCATGACCGAGCTGATCGAGAGCCGACTCCATTGCCGTGCGAGCCTGCGACGTCGCATTGTGAGTGCAACTGCTCCAGCGTCATACGACCCACGTTGCAGCTTCCCGGGCGGGGTTCCGGATCATCGCCGCCCACCCCGAGCTGCGTGCCGCCCGCGCACGACACGTCGGTGACGGCCTCGCCCCGGTCCGACATACTCGCGCACGCCAACACCGGCGAACGGGCCAGAGACCACAACAGATGGCAGCAGCAGAAAAGCGATGAACAAGAGCGGTGTCACGGTGAACGCCTCCAGTGATCGCGAACGGTCCACGACCACGACACCAATGCTCTACGAGAAGCGGAATACCACTTTCATGAGATCTGTCAGAACTTACATCCCGGAATGCGAATCCACTTTTGAGCGAGTAGTGCCCTACAGACTGAGTTTCGTATCTCCGGGTTATCTCGGTATACCGCCACCCGGGCCTGCGTCAATCCGGTGCTGGCGCCCGCCACGCCAGGCGGCTTCGCAGATCTCATCGGTGAGGCAGGTGTTGCGATCCTCAGTCGCCCCGAACGACGGCGGCCACCGCTGTGGTGGCCAACCAAGATCGGCTGTCCGAACTCGTTGCGGTCCCCCGGTCCTCCCGGAGGGCGACCGCCACGCGGCTGGCGCGCTGCACGAGGCCGCGGAGCATGTCGTTGCGATCCTCGGTCGTCCCGGAGGGCGACCGCCACCATGGCCCGGCCGATCTCGTGGGGCTCCAACATGCGGTTGCGATCCTCGGTCGTCCCGGAGAGCGACCGCCACCGTGTCGCTCGGGTCGCCGTCGATCCCGTCGTCGCTGTTGCGATCCTCGGTCGTCCCGAAGGGCGACCGCCACATCTGCTCGATCTCGGCCGCGGCGTCGTCGATGGGGTTGCGATCCTCGGTCGTCCCGAAGGGCGACCGCCACTGCACTGCTGGGGATGATCGTCGCGCTGGCCCTGTAGTTGCGATCCTCGGTCGTCCCGAAGGGCGACCGCCACGGTCCTCGCCCCATTCCTTCGCGGCCCGCTTCGTGCGGTTGCGATCCTGGGTCGTCCCGGAGGGCGACCGCCACGGTGTAGGTGGTGTTGTCGTCCCAGGTCATCGTGGTGTTGCGATCCTCGGTCGTCCCGGAGGGCGACCGCCACGACGACGGAGGCGCGAGCTGCACCGCTCATGGCGAGGTTGCGATCCTCGGTCGTCCCGGAGGGCGACCGCCACGCGGCCGTCTTCGGTGACGGATCGGATCGGATTGTGGTTGCGATCCTCGGTCGTCCCGGAGGGCGACCGCCACCCCTGGTTCATCAGCGAAGACTCCCCATTTCTTACCACGAGTGCGGCCCCCTACAGGCGACAAAAGTGTCGATAAACGAAATTTTGCTTCGGTGCGATCGGCGTGTCGCGTGTCTGCTTGTGGTTCCGAAGTAGGTCCGAGGATGGCGTCTTCGTAGTGTGACCTTATCCGGCCGGCCCGAGGCCGCATGCGGGACGCCGCCAGACCAGCCTCCATCGCGGGCCGAATCGGTGATCATCCTCCACGACCCGCCTCGAGGTAGGTTCTCCCCGGGCAATCCGCAGCTGTCGACGACACCCGTCTACTGATGACATGCCCTGCCTGTGGGGACCACTACGAGGTAATCCGGGCGTGCACGTCTCGGTCGGGCCGGCCGCTGGAGCGGCGGTGCGTCTACCTGTGGCTGATCCCGCCGGGCACGCCTTATCTCACTGACCCACAGTCGCTGCACGACTGGCTGAGCCTGACCCGTTCCCGGCTTCCTCCGGCCGCGGTGTGCGCGCCTGACGGGACGGGTTCCCACCCTTGCTCCGGCGGGCCCTGAACACGAGGCGTACCGGCGCTCCGCTCGCCCCGGCACACCCGCCGATGGACCGCCGTCGGGGCACGCCTCCCATTCCGGCCACGTGCTCCCCCGTGCATAACGGCTCACGGAATACTTGCCCCGGCGGCCCACCTCTCGACCCGCCAACTTCGACGACTGCTTGAGGAACCATGACTTCCAAGCCTCGGCGCTGGTATCAGCGATGGCGCCGCGCTCTGACGATGCGCTCCCGCCTCGCCCGGGTCGCGGTGATCGCCATCATGGCGCACGCACTCCTGGTCGCCGTAAGTGCCTCGCAGGCATGGGAGCAGCAGAGGAATCTGCGCAACGACAGTGTGACGGGGCGCATGCGGCGGTGATTTCAGCCAGGTGCTGAGGCGAGCTGGTACCCGGGATGGGTGCGATGTGTTCTCCGAGTTGCAGCAGCCATTCCAGCGGCTTCGAGATCCCGGAGGGCGTGGCGAGGCGGCCGGCGTCGAGTGGCCGGTAGGGCACGTAGGGAATTCCGTGGTCTCGGCAGAATTCCAGTGCCGGATCGTGTGGCTGGGAGATGTTGAGTACGTTCTGCACGGCGGCGATTTTCGTCAGGCCGAGGGCGAGGCTGATCTGGTCGGTGCTGACCTTGGACAGGCCGATGTGCCGGATCTTCCCTTCCCGCTGGAGGCTTGCGAGTTCGCCGACTTGGGCGGTCAGCGGCACGGCGGGGTCGATCCGGTGGAGGTAGCACAGGTCCAGTGCATCGACTCCGAGGCGCCGCAAGCTCCCCTCCACCGCGGCGCGGAGGTAGCTGGGCCGGCCCAGTGGTGCCCACAGGTTGGGCCCGGGGCGGACCATGCCGACCTTCGTGGCGATGAGCACGTGGTCGGGGTAGGGGTACAGGGCGTCGCGGATGAGGGTTTCGGCGGAGTGCGGGCCGTAGGCGTCGGCGGTGTCGATGTGCGTGATGCCGTGCTCGTACACGGCGCGACGCAGCACGTCGATGGCCTTGTGGCGGTCGGCCGGGTCGCGCCAGGTGCCGGGTCCGGTCAGGCGCATGGTGCCGAGCCCGAGGCGGGAGACGGTCTTGTCGGCGATGGTGATGGTTCCCCCGGGCCCGGTGGTCACTGGCCCACCGCCTTCCGGGCGACGGCCACCGCGCGGTTGACGGCTTCGGTCTGTGAGGTGGTGGAGTTCTCCGCCGTGATGTGCTCGATCTCCAGGTCGGCGAGCAGCCGGTGGGTGTGCTGGTCCACCAGGGTCCGGAACTGCGGGTCGTAGTGGGCTCCGCCGTTGCTCTCGTTCGGGTCGAGGATGGTGGCGATCAGCAGGTCGTACCGCGGTGCGTGCAGTGACGCCTGGAGTCGTAGCCGTTCAAGGACGGGAGCGTTGTCGGCGTCCGCGTCCCCGCGGAGTTCTTGCGCCGCGGTGTAGTAGGCCAGCGGGGCGAGGACGGGCCCGTCGGCGATGACGACTTCGGCATCGACCAGGGCGGCGGTTTCGTCGGCGATGCCCTGGGCGATGAGCCACTCGGTGGCGCGGGCGTCCTGCTGGGTCATCTTCGGCAGGCCGAGGGCGGCGGCGCGCTTGGCCAGGCGGCCCACACGGGTCACGGTCAGCCCGTGGCCACGGAGCTCCATGACGATGTTCTTGGCCAGAGTTGTTTTGCCGGTGAACTGGGTGCCGAGGACGCCGATACGGGCGGTCGGGGTCGGGGTTACCACAGGGTGGGCTCTTTCTCGTCGTTGTCGGGGCTGCCCGGGAGGCGGGATGGGGCGGCCGCGGCGGCCAGCGTCTGCCATGAGTCGTAGTGGACGGCCAGGGTGAGCAGGAGCTGTCCGGCGGCGTACGCGTCGTAGGCGGCGCGGTGCCGTTCGCCGGGGGCGGCGGTCAGGTCGAGGCCGAAGTGCCGGATCAGTGCGTCCAGGGAGTAGCCGTTCAGGCCCGGAACGGTGTGCTTGGCCAGACGGAGCGTGTCCAGGACTCCGGCCGGTTGCCAGTCGGGCAGGTGTGCGTTCAGCACCCGGTAGTCGACGTGGGCGTGGTGGGCGCAGATCCAGGTGTCGTTGAGGGCGGTGCGGATCTCGTCGGCCACGTCCTGCCAGGGTGGGCATTGGGACACGTCGTCGGTGGTCAGGTTGTGGACTCGGGTGGCCTGCCAGGTGATGGGGCGGGGTGGGCGGATCAGCCACTGCCGGCCGGTGTCGAGGCGGCCGTCGCGGATCGGCAGGGTGGCGACTTCCACCAGGTCCGGGGGGCGGGCCCCGTTGCCTTCGACGTCCACCGCGCACAGCGCGGGCCAGTGGGTGAAATTCACGATGCGGGGGCTCCGTTCTCCTGGTTCCAGCCGATGGGGGCTCGGCCGTGTTGGTGGGGCAGGTGGGGCTTGTCCCGGTCGTGGCACTGGAAGCCGTACCGGTGCTGGAGGTAGTAGCGCGGCGGCTCGTCCAGGCCCTCGACGGTGATGGCCCGCTCGTTGATGGTGACCGCCCCGGTGGCGCCGAGCCGGCGGGCGTCGTCGGTCACGTGCCGCAGGTCCGGCTTGGTCCAGGCCCCAGCGCACCGGGCGAGCTGGGCGCGTGGGCAGATGGTGCACAGTTCCCGGATGCCGTAGTGCCCGTTGTAGTCGGGCTCCCCGTGGGCGAAGGTGACCGCGCAGCTGGTCTTGCGGAACAGCGGGCCCCAAGGTGCCTCACGGTCGTCGGGGCGGTGGAAGAAGTCGAGGATCCGCTGTTCCGCCTCGCGGGGCATGATCTTGCGGCGTGCGGTGTCGTCGTACGGCATGGGCAGACCGTTCGCCTTGTAGTAGTCGGCGATCTGGTGCCGGAAGAACAGGCCGGTGAACACCGTGGCGTGCGCGTGCTCCGCGAGTTGACGGGCCCGCTCCAGGTCGGCGTCGCTGTCGTTGAGGCCGGGGACGATCGGCCGCCAATACAGGACGGTGCGGTACCCCTCGGCGTGCTCGGTCAGCGTGCGCAGACTGCGCGCGGCGATGGCGGAGTCGACCGGCTCGATGCGGTCGTCGCTGATGTTGGAGTGGGTGACCAGCACCGTGATTTTCAGATGCTTGAAGGAGTTCAAGACCTCGCAGTCCTCCGGCTCTACGCGCCACCGTGTGATGATCAACGTGTGGTTGGTCAGCTCCCTGTCGTCCAGGTGCCGCAGCACGGCGAACAGGTGCGGTTTGACCGCCGGCAGCATCGGGTCCGTGGCCTTGTTCAGCAGCTGGATCGGCGTGACGTGCTCCACGAAATACCGGTGCTCCACCAGGGCGCGCGCCGCGTCCTCGTCGTCCATCAGCCGCCGGGGCACCTTCATGCCGAAATTGTCGAGCAGGTGCCGGATGCAGTACCCGCATTCCAACGGGCAGCCCACGATCCAGTTCAGGGACAGTCCCGATTTCCGGTACTCGATCGGGTCAGCGATCTTGGCGTGGAAGCCGGCTGCCTGCTGCGGGGCGAGAATCGGCAAGGGTCGGCGCGTGGGTGTCGCCATGGCAAACCTCCAAGAGAGTCATCGGTCGGATGTGGGGGTGGGAACGTGGCGGGTGGGGGTGGCCAGGTGGGTGCCGACGCTCTTGGCGAGGCTGGCCATCTCGTAGCCGAGGACGGTCAGGTCGGCGTCTCGCTCGGCGGCCACCAGGAGCCGGGCTCCTTCGCCGCCGGTCGCCACGAGCACGACGTGATCGCCGACTTCGGCGACGATCTGCCGGACGTTGCCCTGGTCTCCGATGGCTGAGGCGAGGCCGCGGGCGAGGGCGTAGATCGCGGACGCCGCGGCGGCGAGCGCGTCCGCGGTGTCGGTCTGCGTGCCGTGCGCGGCCTTGACCAGCCCGTCCGAGGAGAGCAGGACAGCGCAGCGGGTACGGGGGATCCTCTGGATCAGGGACTCCAGCAGCCAGTCCAGATCGGGACCGCTCCGGTGGGTCATCACGACGCCACCCCTGCGGCCGACACGTCCCCTGCCTCGTTCGGATCGATCCCGTAGGACCGCACCCGGTTGCGGGCGATCTGTGCATCGGCCACCACGTGCGTGACGTCCTCGCCGCCCATCACGACGCGTCGTACGGCCTCCTGCCGCCAGCCCTCCGGGAGCGCCAGCAGTCGCTGGTAGATCTCCTCCGCCTGCCGCAGATCGACCGTCCGCTGGGAGAGATACGGGGCGCGTTCACACATTCGGGACACGTGCTGCACCAGCCCCGCCAGGCGGGACAGGCGTTCCTTGGTGCGGTCCGGGTAGGGCGTTCGTTCCTCGCTGATCATCCGGCCGGTGGCCACCGACCAGAGCACGGCGGCCCGGTCCGCCGGTACTGCGGTCTGCCAGACCCCGAGCCGGATCATCTCCTCGCGCATCACCTCACCGGCCCGGGCAGCCGCCGGCTGCCAGTCACCGCTCCATAGCTCGTACAGCAGCTTCTCCAGCCGCCTCGTGTCGTCCACCGCTGATCTCGCTCACTCTCGTCGTCACTGAGGGCCCGGGTCCGGCCGGCACCGCCGTGCGGCCGGACCCGGGTGGTGGGGAGCCCGCCCCGACCCACGGCTACGGGGGGAGCACATGGGCAGGGGCGAGCAGTTCAAGGGGCAGAACCCCGGGCGCGTTCGCGGCCCGCTGCCGGGAGGGGCGCATCAACTCGGCGGCGTCGCCGTCACCAGGAGGGGCACGAGGACCGCGGCAGCCGTCGCGAAAATCAGCAACACGAAGGCAAGTTGCTGCACCGCTACCATCCCGGCTCGATCGGGCCGTACGCCCGGAGCACCAACGGCCTCAGGACGTCGTGCAGCAGCTCCGGGTCAGTCAGCAGGCGGCCCCGGCCGGGAGGCACCTGCCAGAAACGGCGCACCCCCTTCGTGCAATCGGCAGCCGGGACCTCGACCGAGGCACCCGGTCCGTAGGTCTCCACATGCCGCAGCGGCATCCATGCCCCGGCCGAGCCGGCCGGCAGCAGCCAGTACACGCGGTGCAGGTACACGTCACGGATCACCGCCCCGACCTCGTCACCGAGCCGGGGCAGCGCCTGATCGGCGATGAAGGACGGGGCACGCACCACGTCCACGTTCCGCACGGCTTCGGCCGACTGCCGCTCCTGCTGCACCGGCGGATTCGGCGGGCGACCTGGGAGGACTTCGGGCGGCATGTCACTCCGCCCCAGCAGGCTCGGCTCCACGGCGCTCATGCGATGCCGCCCAGCTCGCCGTAGGTCTCCCACTCCGCTTCGGTCCACCGCTCCGGGTCCGGGCGACGGTCCCGGTAGGCGCGCGCCGCGGGCGTGATCCGGCCCGGCTGCTTCGCCCGCCCGGCCGGAGGCTGCCAAGGGCCTGGCGCGGGTTCTACTTTCACTCTGGTTGGCACGGGGAACTCCCAAGCAACGACCGCTGTAGCGGATTTGTGGAGCTCCTACAGTCCCAATCCGGGCGCGTAGCCGTCACGGGCACCGGTGTCCAACTTCTCTGGACCGGGCACAGGCATGTGAGCTGGGGAAACGCGATATTCCGCCGGTTGGGTGGACGGGGCGGCCGCACGGCTCAACAACAACGGGCCTCTCACGCACCTGCCCATGGCTACCGTGAGTGCAGGAGCGAGCACGAGGAGATCGCGAATGGCTCACCCGAAGTCCGGATGCAAGGCGGAGCGCGACGGCCTGCGCCAAGAGATGAATGACGCCGGATTGACTCCGGCTGAGATCGCCACCGAGATGCGCGCCCGGTACCGCATGCGCCCCCGGGAAGCGTGGCGGCATGCCCACGGCTGGACACTCCAGGAAACCGCCGACCGCATCGACGCGGCAGCCGCCCAACGCCCCGGCGAAGCGCTCGCTGCTGACGCCTCCCTCGTCGGCAAGTGGGAAAAGTGGCCGTCCCCGTCCGGCCGCAGGCCCACCCTGCCCGTCCTCGGGATCCTCGCCGAGGTGTACGGCTGCACCATCGGCCAGTTGCTCGACATCGAGGACCGGCGCATGCTCCCCGAGGCCGAGCTCCGGGTCCTACGGCACACCGCAGAGCCGACAGCAGCCGCGGACAGCCAAGAGCAGCAGACTGCCGCCCCGAGTGTGATGGCGGTGCGGGATGGAGCGACGCCCATTCAGGCGGCCGCCGAGGAGTCGGCAGCATGGGCGTCCTGGGCCGAGGCGTCCAACGTGGGCGAGATCGCGATCGAGCAGTTCATGGCGGACATCCGGGCCTTGTCCCGTGACTACCTCACCGGAGACCCCGCCGCCCTGTTCGCCCGAACCCGGCATCTCCGGGACCGTGTCTTCGCTCTGCTGGAAGGCCACCAGCATCCCCGGCAGTCCGCAGATCTCTACGTCGCCTCCGGATACCTCTGCGGCCTCCTCGCCTGGATGAGCTCGGACTTCGGATGCCTCCGCGACGCCGACACCCAGGGGCGCACCGCCTGGCTCTGTGCCGAACTCGCCGGCCACAACGAGCTCTGGGCCTGGGTCCTCTCCATCCGGTCCAAAATCGCCTTCTGGGACGGGCGCCTCCGTGACGCCATCACTCACGCACGCCGTGGCGCCTCGTACACCACGACAGGCACAGTCAGCACCCTCCTCGCCTGCCAGGAAGCAGACGCCTGGTCCCAACTCGGAGCCGCCGCGGAAGCCCGCGCCGCCCTCACCCGGGCCGAGAACGAAGACACCGCTCCCGGACACGACGACATCGGCGGACTCTTCTCCTGCAGCGCCTACCGGCGAGCCAACTACAACTCCGCCGTCCAACTCCGCACGGGAGACCCGGCCGCTGCCCTGCACACAGCCCTGGACGCCGTCACAACACAGCAACCGCACTCCTACGGCACCAGCGCCCAGATGCACATCGCCATGGCCCAGGCCCACCTCGCCCTGCGCGACTCCGACGGCGCCACCGACGCGCTGCGCCCGGTCCTCGCCATGCCCCCCGACCACCGCTTGGAGCCCGTCATCCGGCGTATGCGCGACCTCTCCACCACGATGGCGCGCACCCGGGCAAGCGGCGCGGCCGGTGCCGCACTCCGCGGAGAGATCAACGACTGGTGTACCGACAGCGCGCCGCGGGCCGCCCTCTCGTCAGATACCGGCCCGGCCTGAGAGGATCACGCCCCATGACCACGCAGCCGGAGCGCATGAAAGATCACTGGTGGTGGCGTCCGGGCTGGGACGTCGGCCGCCGCTTCTACACCTGGCACCTGACCTTCGACGGCCAGACCGACGTGCACCGAGCCGCCGCCGCCTACCGGGAAGGGCTGGCAGAGCTGCCCGACCTCACCCTCATTCCCAACCGGTGGCTACACCTCACCATGCAGGGCATCGGGTTCGTCAACGAGGTCGACGAGAACACCATCCAGGACATCGCCTCCGCCGCAGCCACCCGACTGGCCCAAGTACCCCCCGCCGAGGTCGAGCTGGGACCCGCCGTCATCCACCCCGAGGCCATCCTGCTGCCCGCCCGCCCCGAAAAACCCATTCATGCCGTACGGAACGCCATCCGGGCCGCCATCGGCGACGTCCTGGACGATGTTCCCGAGCGCGCCGAGGGATTCACCCCACACGTCTCCGTCGCCTACAACGCCGCCGACCGGCAGACCGAGCCTGTCGCCCAGGCACTCGCACAACTCGACATCCCACCGGCAAAAGCACACATCACGTCTGCCGAGCTGATCATGCTGCACCGCGACAACCGGATGTATGAGTGGACCCCGCACACACAGGTGCCACTCGGCTGAACGCTGCGTTCGTGTCTGCCTGAATCACGCCTACTGACCGCGCGTCCATGCCGGCGCCGCCTCCACCGACAGAGTTGTGTCCCCGGCACAGTCACTCCGCTGGTGCCTCATCGGGTGCTGGACCCTGTCGGCCTGCCCCGTATCGGGTGGTCCACACACCGACGTGCACGCCAGGGCCTGTCCGACGGATCTTGTGACCGCCCGGAGCCCAGGGCGCGAAGGTGCGCGAGCATCAGCGCAGAGCATGGGCCGGTCCCGCAGAACTGTCGTCCCCCGCTGCCAGCCGATCCGCTCGGCCACCACCGTCGCAGGCATGCCCGGCCAGACCTCGAGCAGTTCCCGGATCCTCGGCTGGTTCCGGGAACACGTTCCGCCTGGTGCGCCGAGGAGTTGCGATCCTCGGCCGCCCCGGAGGGTGACCGCCACGCAGCAGATCCGCATCGAGGTCCTGGCACTCCTGGCGTTGCGATCCTCGGTCGCCCCGGAGGGTAACCGCCACGAGGCTCCCAAGGGCCTTGGGAGACGGCGTGCGCCGTTGCGTCCTCGGTCGCCCCGGAGGGTGACCGCCACTGCCAGGCCTACGCGGTGTCGGAGACTACCGCCCGGTTGCGACCCTCGGTCGCCCCGGAGGGTGACCGCCACCGTGATGGCCCAGATCCCACACGTGATGATCGACAGGTTGCGATCCTCGGCCGCCCCGGAGGGTGACCGCCACTGGATCCTCTCCGCCGGCCACCGCCCCAAGACCACGTTGCGATCCTCGGTCGCCCCGGAGGGTGACCGCCACAGCCCGGCTCAGGCTCACGGCCGTCTCGCCCTGGTCGTTGCGATCCTCGGTCGCCCCGGAGGGTGACCGCCACGCGCCGAGCGCGGGAGGCCCCACCCAGCACACCCCGTTGCGATCCTCGGTCGCCCCGGAGGGTGACCGCCACGTGCTTGTACAGGCGCATATTGCCCGTACTGCACCGGTTGCGATCCTCGGTCGCCCCGGAGGGTGACCGCCACGGGCACGGTGCCGTCGCTCAGTACGCCGGGTGCGGAGTTGCGATCCTCGGCCGCCCCGGAGGGTGACCGCCACGCCGTCGCCGTCCCGGTACGACGCGATGCGCCATTCGTTGCGATCCTCGGTCGCCCCGGAGGGTGACCGCCACGGCGGCGCCGCCGGTGTGGTCGGGGTACATGCGGATGTTGCGATCCTCGGTCGCCCCGGAGGGTGACCGCCACCAGCAGCGGAACGCTCGGATTCGACTTGGCTTCGAGGTTGCGATCCTCGGTCGCCCCGGAGGGTGACCGCCACCTTACTCCATGTCGCCATAGTCTACTCCCTTATGTGGTTGCGATCCTCGGTCGCCCCGGAGGGTGACCGCCACCAGCGACCTCCAGCGCCTCGTCGATGAGGGCGTGCAGTTGCGATCCTCGGTCGCCCCGGAGGGTGACCGCCACCGGCCCGCGCCACTTCTCCGAGTGGCTCGATCCGGTGTTGCGATCCTCGGTCGCCCCGGAGGGTGACCGCCACGCTGGTTGACCAGCGAAAAGTCCGCATCGATCGCCCGTGGGCCCAGCACCCGTAGAGGACAAAGAGGCGGATATAGGGAATTTTGCTTCGGTGCGGTTGGCGTGTCGCGTGTCTGCTTGTGGTTCCGAAGTAGGTCAGAGGATGGCGTCTTCGCGGTGTGACTGTATCTGGGCGACTCCAAGCGTGCGGACCTGAGTCAGGCCGTCGTGCGGGAGGCGGTAGACGCGTACGTTGTCCAGGTCCGAGTCGATGATGTACTCGACTTCGGCCAAGAGTTTCAGCAGGTCGACGTCGCTGGCGACGATTTCGAAGACCGACTTCTGGACACGTAAGCCGTGCCCTTCACAAAGCTTCGCGAAGTGTTCAGCGCTTGAAGCGGTTGCTGCGGGTGCGGTCCTCACCCTGCATCTGACCTGCTCAAGCTGAAGTTGGAAACAGCTCGCGATCTGCCTTGCCGTCTGCCCACGTCAGAAGCTGGGCCATTATGTGAACTTCCACAACGTGCTGTGCACGCGTGACGGCGGCCACGCCGCACGAGGGCACGCTACCGTCTGCCGCCGGCCATGCAGGTAGATCCACACCACGTCCCCGACGACGTCCACCGCGTCGATGCCCAGCCCTTCGACGTCAGGCCACACCGGATCCCAGACAACTTCGTCCCGCACGAACACCGTGCTGACGGCGGGACATTACCGATCATGACGGATATTTGGGATTGGCCTCCACGAAGTATCCGCCGAAGTCGTTTCGATCTTATCGGCGCTGTCCGCTCGTTGATGCAACCATTTGACTGACCTGCGAGGGGCGACGATTCTCCTTGGAATAACCGGTACCTAGGGGCAAGGAACTCAATGACCGACCAGACAGGCGCGCAGCACCCCGCCGAACCCGAGGGCGGCGCGGATCAGGCCCCGACGCCGGCGGCGGTGCCCGCCCAGAGCGAGAAGGCGGAGCGCCCGTCCAAGCGGCCGGACCTGTCCTACGCCCCCGTGACCAACGGCATGGACTACCTTTCGAGCGTCTTCCAGCACCTGACCGAAGGCGAGAAGCCACCCGGCGCCCGGGACCTCAAGTACACGGTGCTCCACCTCCAGGCGGCCACCGAGGTACTGCTCAAGGCCCGGCTCGCGCAGGAGCACTTCAGCCTCATCTTCGCCGACCCCACCCAAGCGACACACAACGCATGGCAGAAGGGCGACTTCAAGAGCTGCGGCACCCTGGAGACCTTCGACCGTTTGCGCGGCATCGCCCGCCTGGCCCTCGATGAGAACGACCGGAAGCGGATCAAGGAACTTGGCGAGAGCCGCAACGCCCTCCAGCACTACGGGCTGACGTACAACGCGTACGCCATCGAGTCCCGCGCGGCGCGGGTGCTCGACTTCCTGATCACGTTCATCCACCAGCACCTCATCCCAGGACTCGACCCCGCCGAAGCTCAGGGCGTCGAGAACGACATGGACTCGTTCCGGTTGCAACTCAAGGGCATTGAGACGCTGGTCAAGCAGCGCATGAACAACCTCCGGAGCGACCTGGCCAAGGTCGCCGACGTGACGGTGCAGTGCCCGGACTGCGAGCAGTGGGCCATGGTCACCTACGACGGCAGGGACGAGGGTCCTAGCTGCCTGTTCTGCCACCAGGTGTGGCCCAACGACCCGGTGTCCGCCGCCGCCAACTACGCATGGATCATCCTGGGCCTGGACGAGCATTCCGCTTTCCAGGACGGCGGCGATCCGCCGGTAGTCGACTGCCCGGAGTGCGGGGTATGCGCCCTCGTGACGGAAGCGGTGACCGCGGCAGGCCAGCCCGGGGTGACGCCCCTGTGCTTCTCCTGCGGCACCGTCTTCGAGCACCTGATCGAGTGCGAAGGCGGATGCGGGACCGTCCTCAATATAGAGCCCGGTGAAGAATCGATCGCCATGTGCTCGGACTGCATCGACATCCGGTACGCCCGCTTCTGAGCCCGCACTCCGTAACCTGATCCACTTGAGAGGCAGTGCCATGAGTACTGGATACAGCCCGCAAGGCCATAGGCCGGAGCCGACGACGGCCTCCGCCACCGGCTCTCCGATCTCGCCGACCGAGGGCCCTGGCAGCGACGCCTACGCGGACATGAGCACCCGTCTCTCGGCCCTGTCCTCGTATAGCTACGGCAAACAGACATGTAGCGCTGCGTGACCGTTGTGGTCGTCGTTTCCCCTCGTTGGGCGTCTCGTTGAGCTGAACGAGTGATCTCGGGTGGGGTAGAGGAGCACGGGTGCGGCAGGACTGGGAGCCGAATAACCTGACCGAGGTCTGGACGCTGCTCGAAGACGACATGAAGCGGGTGCGGAACAAGTCCGAGACGACCAGGCTCGGCTTCGCGGTGCAAATCTGCGCAGTCCGCTATGCCGGCCGCTGACGCCGGCTCTGCTAGCGGGCGCGCCACCAGCGAGTGAGGAACGGCATGCGCCTGGCGGTCCACTTCCACCAGCCCCGGTCGCCGTTGCGAGTGGCGATGGGCCATTGCCACCAGCGGTTGTTGATGTCGGCCCGCGCCAGGTCGATGAACTTGCTGATCTCCTGCCGAAGCTCGTCGGGGTCGGCGATCACCTTGGTCGACATGGCGTCCGGTCGGGGTGGCGGAGCGTGTGATGCCGGCACCGTCACCGGCGGCTTGTCGTGGACGAGATGCCCGACGAGGGAGGGGTGAGTGCTGTCGGTCGGGATCGGCGGCCAGGCGGTGAGTGTCTCGGGGTCGAGCCAGGCGCCCACGATCCGGTCACACAGGATACCGGCGGCTTCCCTCACCTTGCGGGGTGCCCGCAGCTCCACCGAGTGGCGGGCGGCGTAAAGGTCGTTGACGCCGTCGCTCCCCCTGCTCTGGTAGAAGGTAGCGCAGGCCTGGACGAAGCGGTCATACGCGGCGGCGCGGTCCTCGCGCCGGCCGTGCTTAACCATGACGGTCGGGTTGCTGGCGGCCTGCGCCAGCTTCACCGCGGCCTGGGCAAGTGCGCGCGCTGCGAGTGCCTCGGGAGAAGCCATGGCCTGGACTGTAGCCACGAACCGGCACCCGCAAGAAGGAGACCGTGGATCCCGTCCCCACCCTCTCCTTGCCGACCGCACCCCACCCGTCACCGCCGACGCCATCGCACACTCCGGCTTCTGGGATGAACGGAGTCGGTAACAGCAGGCCCGCAGGGAGCAGCTCAGCTACGCCGACCCGTCACGCTCTGGAGGGCGGATCATCAGAACATTCGACACACCGCCCTGATTCACGCAGTCCTGCGCCAGGTCGTGCACCTGCCAGAAAAAGTCCAGGTCAGAAGCGACAGCATTCACAGTCGTCTCGACAGGCGTATACCGATGCAGAGGGGTCGACACCTCGTCGTAAACGAAGCCCATGGTGTCCCGGGGCAGAATCGTCAGCGGCCCTTCGCCAGCCCACTCGACTCCGACACGCACGTCGTACTCCCCGGCACCGGTCAGGTCCGCAGTCGCTCGGACCAACGCCATCACGTCCGCGATCGAGCACTCGATGGCAGAGGACTCGACGTGCCGACCCTCGAAGAACTCCCCGCCCTCAGCGCCCGAAGCAGCACGCCGGTGTCCGCCCACAGCGGCCGCCAGGGTGACCGATCCGTCGTGGTGGATGGTGGCCCACGCCTCCTTCCACCTGGAAAAGGCGGCCGCTGCCGTGCTCACCAGGACCCACCGGCGCAGGCCAGGGCGAGGGTTGAGCCGGTCCACGCTCTCCAGGGGGTGAACACCACCCCGCCCCGCGTACATCAAGGCAAGGCTCTCTGCCTTGGACATCACCTTCTGCGCCTGGTCTCGCGTCAGCCTCTCCCGGACGAGAGGGAGCCGCGGGTGGGCAACCGCGATCAGCCACGCCCGCTTGCGGCTGTCGCGCCCGGCGGCGGCTTCGGTGAACAGCGAGTCCAGGGCCTCGGTCGCATGGCGGCGCTCGTCGAAGCGAGCGCGGTACATGGCCTCGATCTGGCGTTCCTTCATCCATACCGTGTCGGCGTCGTTGCGGACGGGAGCGCCAAAATAGTCGTGCCGATAGATCAGGTGCGGACCGTCGACGCTAGCCGGGATCTCCACCACCACGGCCCTGTTCCCTGCCTCGCCCACACGGTGCACACCGAGCCCGAACACTGGCGGAGAGATCGCAGTGATCGCGGCGCTTCGCAGTGCCCGCTCGTGGCCCTCATCGAACTCGCCGACATCGACGCGGCTAGGCAGTTTCGTTTGGATCAGTCGGTCGTTGGTCCGGGTGTGCCGTTGACTGATGCGCAGTGGGCGCGGATCGAGCCGTTGCTCCCGGACCGGACACCGAAGCGGGGTGGGCGCTGGCGGGATCATCGCCAGATGATCGACGCGATCGCCTACAAGTTCCAGACCGGCACGCAGTGGGTGCACCTGCCGGAGAGGTACGGCAACTGGCGGGGCGTCTACAACCGGTTGCGGATGTGGGCCTTGGACGGCACCTGGGAGCGGGTGTTCACCGCCCTGGTTGCCCAGGCCGACGCGGATGAGGACCTGAGCTGGGCCGTGTCGGTGGACTCCACGATCGTGCGGGCTCACCAGCACGCGGCCGGAGCTCGTAAAAAGGGGCCCCGGTCGGCGAGCCGGACGACCACGCCATCGGTCGCTCCCGCGGCGGGCTGACCACGAAAATTCACCTTGCTGCCGATGCCCGCTGTCGGCCGCTCGCGTTCGTCCTCACCGCCGGACAGGCCGGCGACGCGCCCGCCTTCGCTGGTGTCATGGCCCGCCTGCGTGTTCCTCGACGGCGCGGTCGTCCGCGCACCAGGCCGGACGTAGTCCTGGCCGACAAGGCCTACTCATCTCGCGCGATCCGCGCCCACCTGCGCAAACGCGGTATCCGGGCGGTGATCCCCATCCCGGCGGACCAGCGGAACCACCGGCTGCGACGCGGCAGCCAAGGCGGCAGGCCACCGGCCTTCGACCGTGAAGCCTACAAGCAGCGCAACACCGTCGAGCGGTGCATCAACCGCCTCAAGCAGTGGCGCGGCATCGCCACCCGCTACGAGAAGACCGCCACCATCTACCTGGCCGGACTCCACATTGCTGGCATCTTCCTATGGTCTGCCCGCTGAGAGAAAGGCAGCTCACGGCCGGAGGCGTTCCGCCTGCGGATCGAAGCAGACAAGTCCATGCTCGCGAGCCAGCGCAGAGGCGTACTCGGACACCTCCTCAGCCTTGCCATAAGACATGAGCAGGTACACCATCGGCCCCGATGCCTCCCCAATGACCGGCGGTGACGCCCATACGCCACTGCCCTCGTCGTCCGGGTACCGCGCGACGAGGGCTTCCACGTAGGCCACGATGCGCGGCACCGGAGGTACGACAACATCGTCCGACTCTAGGTAGCGCTCGAAGAGCTCGTCGTAGGTCGAGCCCGCTTGGCCGTCGTTGAGTGGACGGTCGCCGTCCCACACCGCAAGGTCATAGCTCACCAGCGCATCGTCGCAGGCGGCAGCTCCATCGGAATCAGCAGGCCCTGAAATCGAACCGTCACCAAGTGATCCGAAAGAGAGCTCCTA
>NZ_WHPN01000412.1 GCF_009735685.1 Streptomyces lycii
GCGTAGCCGAATCTCGTACGGCCCCGTCGCATGCTCGACAGCATTCGCGACAAGCTCCGAGACAGCCAGCACCGCATCGCTGACCAATTCGCCTTCATGACCGAGCTGATCGAGAGCCGACTCCATTGCCGTGCGAGCCTGCGACGTCGCATTGTGAGTGCAACTGCTCCAGCGTCATACGACCCACGTTGCAGCTTCCCGGGCGGGGTTCCGGATCATCGCCGCCCACCCCGAGCTGCGTGCCGCCCGCGCACGACACGTCGGTGACGGCCTCGCCCCGGTCCGACATACTCGCGCACGCCAACACCGGCGAACGGGCCAGAGACCACAACAGATGGCAGCAGCAGAAAAGCGATGAACAAGAGCGGTGTCACGGTGAACGCCTCCAGTGATCGCGAACGGTCCACGACCACGACACCGGGTGCTCTACGAGAAGCGGAAACTAAAGGCTGGATTTCCGACCTCCGAGTTATCTCGATATACCGCCACCCGGAACTGCACCAATCCGACCCTAGCGACCACCACGCCGGGCGGCTTTGTAGATCTCACCAGAGAAGCAGGGACGCGATCTCTCGGTCACCCCGGAGGGCGAACGCCACCGGCAGGTGGCGAGCTGCTCCCCGACGTACGCGCCGTTGCGATCCTCGGTCGCCCCGGAGGGCGACCGCCACTCCCGGATCGGCACGTCACGGATGCCCACGTACATCAGGTTGCGATCCTCGGTCGCCCCTCAGGGCGACCGCCATTCCGCGTGGCGTACACGTGGGAGGCGATCTCCGAGTTGCGATCCTCCGTCGCCCCGGAGGGCGACCGCCGCCCCGCTGACGGCCCACGCCGCAAACCCCCTACCGAGGTTGCGATTCTCGGTCGCCCCGCAGGGTGACCGCCACGTTGAAGTCGCCACGCAGGAACGGGTCCGACTCGTCGTTGCGATCCTCGGTCGGCCCCGGAGGGCGGCCGCACCACCAGACCGCTACCGGTCAGGCCATCGAATTTCAGAGCTGGAAGCTGATCACCACACATCGGCAGCCGACTGGTTTCAGTTCCGCAAGCGTACTCGTGGGCGTCGCTCGGTGGCCTGAATCGGTCATGCAGGGGGTTCGATGCCTCGTTGGGGGTGGTAGGGGCCGACCCACTGATGCAGGTCACCGGCGACTTCGATGGCGTGGCCGGCGTTGATCGCCAGTTCCAGTTCCCGCTCGGGAATGGATGCCATGTGTTCTTGCAAGGTGCGGTAGGTCACGGGTGTCGGCAGGCCACGGCGGAGCTGTTCGACTGCCTTCTGCGCGACCCGTTGGGTTTCTTCGTCGAGTTGCTGGCGAATGACGACCACGGCCACGGAGTGCTCGTTGTCGATGATTCGCATTCTGTGCGCGACCTCCGGATAGTGCAGCCTTGCCCGCAGTGCTTCGATGACTTCTCCGGTGGCTCCGCTTGGGTCCTTGGAGTGTTGTCCTGCTTGGAGACGGTAGCGGTGCTGGTAGTACGAGCGGAGGGCGTCCAAATCGTCGGGAGCGGCCAGCCCGTCGCCGAAGCGGCGGACCGCTGCTGCGACGGCGCACTTGTTGTAGACCACCTCCGGGTTGAGGCCGTCCCGGGGATCGAAGATGGTCATGACGCTGTCCTCCGCGAGGCGCTTGCCCTCGCGGTTGACTCGCCCGGCGGCCTGTTGTTCGGACTCCGGTGTTGATCTAGCACGGTATCCGCGCGGGAAGTCGAGATTGACGCCCGCTTCGATGAGCGAGGTTGATACGAGGAGGGTGTCCAAGCCCTCCTCCAGGCGTTGCTTCGTCGCCTGAATAGTTTCTCGGCGGTGGCCGCCGGTCATGCGGGTCGACAGGTGTAAGGCGCCTGGGTCTTTGCCGCGGTTCGTGCTGAGCCATTTGCGATGGACCTGACTGGCGTCCTTGGTCCCGTTGACCACGACGAGGGCCTGATCGTGCTCCGCCGCCTCGGTGGCAATGCTGGCGAGGGTCACGTCCGGGCCGGTCCGCCACTCGTACCTGACCCGACGCAGCTGTTCGAAGAGGGGCGCGGGGTCGGAGACCACGTCGCGTTGAAGGAGACCTGAGCGCCAAGGGTTCAGTGCAGCGAGTTCCGGCTGGGTCGCCGATGACAGTACGAGGGTGACTCCGTAATGATCCACGAGTTCCCGCAGGCCCGAGAGGATCGGGGTCAGGAGCCTGTCGGGAAGGGCTTGGACCTCGTCGAGAACGATCACGGAGTTGGCGAGCCGGTGGAGTCGGCGCGTGGCCCAGGGGGTGTTTCCGAAGATCGTTTCAATCAGGCGGACGGTGGTAGTGACGATGAAGGGGGCGTCCCAGTTCTCGGTGGCCAGTTTCGCCCACCGGTTGGGGCGGCCAGGTGTCTGGCCGGGACGCACGTTCTTCGAGGTCCCGGCGGACTGCAGCGTACGCTGCTGCGGCGCTTCGACGTTCACGGCTGAGTGGTGTTCCAGCACCGTCGGCGGTCCTTGCTCCGGGTCCAGCAGTCTTCGGTACTCCGCCGCGTTCTGCTCGGTGATCGAGACGAACGGGACCGCGACGATGACGCGCCGCAGTCCGTGCAGGGAGGCGTGGCGGAGGGCGAACCCTCCGCCGGTGAACGTCTTTCCGGCCCCGGTCGGAAGGTGCAATCGGTACACGCCCGGCTTGCCGACAGCGGCTTCGAGTGCCTCCTGGTAGACGTTCTCTCGGAGCTTGTCCAGCCACGAGGCGCCCTTGGAGCTCTGGCGCTCGGCGAGGGCTTCCTGCCGGCGACTCTCGTACCGCTCCCACAGCTCCGACATCCCGACGTGTGGCCGGATGTGCGTACCGGACCTGAAGTGGGCGGCGGTGTCGAGACGGTCGGCGTCGACCACAGCCGAGAAGGTCATGCGGACCAGCATCTCCACAGCGATCTTGTCACCGGGGTCAAGCCAGTCCGGCGCGGCCGGACACGAGCCGTCCAGAATCTCCGGCATGACCGCTGCGACTCGATGGATGGCTTCGTCGACCTCGCTGGAGTCGGCCATCAGGGCCTTCAGCCGGAGCCGGACCTCCGGCCACGCGGACAGTCCGGTGTGGTGTCCTTGGATCACACCGGCGCAGGGCAGCAGAGCGGGGACAGGTTCGGCCGCCCGGGCGAACAGGAAGGCACCGGCGTCGTTGTGTGGCGGCCGTTGGGTCTTGCGGCCGGTGGCAGCTTCCTCGATCAGCCCCTCCTGCCACGCACAGGCCCCTTTGCCCGTGTCGTGGTCGCGTCCCAGCCGGTAGGCAAGTTCACCGCCGCCCCACGGCTCGGCGAACCGACGGGCCAGCTCGCCCGTACCGCGGGCGTGGTCTTCGTACCAGTGCCAGGTCCCATCGTGGCCCGGCGAGTGAGCTACGAGCTTGCCCTCAGGAGCCGGACTCGGATCGCCTAGCGCGTCAACTTCTTTCTGTGCAACCATATTTGACTTCCTATCAGTTATACGCTGAGATCCGATGAGATCGACGTATATCCCTTAAATCATGCCGTGCAGACTCCGGAATCGCGCGACGTGAGGAAGCTAGCCGCAGGTACTGACAACGGGCTGTGCCAGCAGGCACGGAAGGGAAAGTGCATGGTTGCGTCACACCCCCGAAAGCGGCGCGAGGAGAGGGCTGACCGGCCACTTCACGTCCAGGTGGAGGCATGGGGTCCGCTGGCCTGCTTCACCCGCCCGGAGCTCAAGGTTGAACGTGTTTCCTATCCGACCATGACTCCCTCGGCAGCTAGAGGCCTACTGGAGGCCATCTTCTGGAAGCCGGAGATGATCTACCGGGTCGAGCGGATCGAGCAGCTCAAGCCGGTGAGGTGGACCCGCTTCCGGCGCAATGAGGTCAACGACTCGGTCATCACCAAGAACGTCTACGAAAGCCTGCGGGCCAACAACGGCTGCCGTTACGATGTCGCCGACGACCGCGGCCAACGGGTCACCGTTGCCTTGAGCAACGTCGCGTACCGCATCCACGCGACCATTGGCACCGCCGACCGGTGCACCGCACCCCTACCGAAGTACCGCGACCAGTTCGACCGCCGACTCACACGTGGTGCCTGCTACGAGCAGCCCCATTTCGGCTGCCGCGAGTTCGCGGCCTTCTTCGGGCCTCGTGGATCGGCAGAGGAGGCTGGCGCGGTCACGGCCGCCGACCAGGCGGGCATTCCGCCCATCGACGAGCTCGGGCTGATGCTCCACCACATCGAGTACCTCTCAAAGGGCAAGGAGCGCTACCACTGGTTCCGGGCCAGACTCGAGCACGGCGTTCTCCACGTGCCGGACCGCCCGCTTACCCCCGCCGAGGCCGGTGGCATGCCCGGGGCCGAGGGGCGCGCCTCCGCGGAGGAGGTGGGCTGAGGTGCTGCTGCAGAGCCTCGTTCAACAGGCCGACAGTCGCCAGGGCGACACCCCCGAGTACTACCTCGCACGCCGGGTCATGTGGCAGGTCGATCTCTCCGGCACGGGAGACGGCGAACCGCTGGTCATCGATCTCCGTCAGGAACGGCGCAAGATTACCGTCCCGTACACGGGACGCTCCGGGAAAAAGCCGGCACCGATCCTGTTTGTCGACACCGCGCAATTCGCACTCGCACACCCTGGCCTGGGCAGAGGACCGGACGGAGAGAAGATCCTCTCGACCGACTCTATTGACATCACCAAGGCGAGGACCCGGCACGCCACCTACCGTGGCCTGGTCACTTCCTGGTGCAATGACCACCCGCACCTTCCGCAGGCGCAGGCAATGGCCGCATGGCTGAACAACCACAAGCCGACCGCATGGCCACTGGAGATGGACAAGGACCATCTTGTTGCCATCAGCATGGACGGTGAGTGGGTCCACGACCTACCGGAAGCCAAGAGCTGGTGGGCGGCCCACACGGTCGAGAGCGCGAAGAGAGGAAAGTCGGGCAAGGCGAACCACGGACTCTGCCTCGTGTGCGGACGCGTCATGCCGTTGCTGTCCAAGCTCCCGGTTCCCATCAAGGGCATCCCCAACTCCGGAATGAACACCCAGTTGGTCTGCCTCAACCAGCGCGCTCACTTCCGGGCCGGCACTAAGCAGCTCGGTGCCACCCCCATCTGCATCGACTGCGGCAGGAAGTCCGCCACCGCCCTGAACACGCTGCTGTCCGACCCCGAACACCGGGCCTTTGCCGGCGACTCCGCCATCGTCTGGTGGACCCGGGATCCCGGCACCGACACAGCCATGTGGACCCTGCGCGACCCTCAGCCCGCGGAGGTGGCCCAGCTCGTCGCCGGAGTCCGCCAGCCCCGGCGAGGGCGAGACGCGCTGGCCGTCCTCAATGAGGACGCCTTCCACGCCCTCACCCTGCGGGTGAACACCAACAGGGTCATCGTCGCCGACTGGATCACCATCCCCGTCCCTGAATTGAAGTGGAGACTCGGCACCTGGTTCGCCGACCAGCAGACCTGGGACGGCTGGAACAACGCCTACACCTATTGGTCGGTCTGGCGACTCGCCCTCGCCTGCGCCCGCTGGGACAAGCGCAAGAAGAAGTATGTCGACACCACCGTCCCCAAGCACCTGCAGGCCGACCTCACCAAAGCCGCGCTCCACGGCGCCGCGCCACCGGCCCATCTCCTCCCGGTCCTCCTGCAGCGCATCCGCGCCGACCACCGCCTTGACCGGCCCCGAGTCGCCCTGCTGCGCCTCGCCCTGATTCGTACGACCGTTCACCACAAGGAGCTTTGTGTGCCCCAGCTGAACCCCCTGTCGACCGAGCCCGGTTACGTATGCGGGCGGATCATGGCCATGCTCGAAGCGATCCAGCGCAAGGCCATGCCCAAGGTCAACACCACCATCATCGACAAATACCTGGGCACCGCGGTCGTCTCTCCACGAGCCGTCCTCACCCGCCTCCGCATCGGAGCACGGCCACACCTGCGCACCATCGCCCGCACCAGTGACCCCGCGGCCAAGGCCATGGACAGCAGACTGCGGGACGCCTTCGACCTGCTCGACACCATCCCGGCCCACTTGAATACCGAACAACAGGCGCTTTTCATCCTCGGCTACGACCACCAGCGGGCCCACTCCGCACGCGCGGCAGCAGAAGCCATCAAAGCGCGGGAAGCCGGCAAGGAACTCGCCGCAGAACAGGAAGCGGACGCCCTCCCCGAAGCCACCGCCGACGACGGTTCATCGGACGACACCCTCTGGTAACGCCCCGCCGCCGCCAGTTCACCACAACGCCCTAACCCCGGAAGGACACCGAGCACAACCATGATCGATGCGCACCTGGACCCCACCCGCAAGCACGACTACGTCTTCCTCATCGACGTCAAGGACGGCAACCCCAACGGTGACCCCGACGCCGGTGGCATGCCCCGCACCGACCCCATCACCGGCCAGGGCCTCATCACCGACGTCGCCCTCAAGCGCAAGATCCGCAACACCGTCACTCTCATCCACCAGGGCAAGCCCGGCTTCGAGATGTACGTCGAAGAGGGCGTCGCCCTCAATCCGCAGATCCAGCGCGCCTATACCGAAGGCGGCGCCAAGGAAGGCGAAACCGGCACCGCGCAGGAGTGGATGATCCGCAACTTCTGGGACGTGCGCCTGTTCGGAGCCGTCATGTCCGTGGGCGACCAGAAGAAGCACGCGGGAAGGGCCCGCGGGCCCATGCAGCTCACCTTCTCCCGGTCCATCGACCCCATCACCCCGCTGGATGCCGGCATCACCCGTGTCGCCCCGAACAAACCCGAGGACCTGGCCAAGGGCAAGGTCACCGAGATGGGAAACAAGCACTACGTCCCCTACGGGCTCTACCGAGGTCACGGCTTCTACTCCGGAGCCCTCGGCGCCAAGGCCGAAGTGACCCCGGAGGACCTCGCCGCCTACTGGCAGGCCCTGACGATGATGTTCGACCACGACCGGGCATCCTCCCGCGGCGAAATGGCCCTCCGCGGCCTGTACGTCTTCTCCCACGACGACGCCTACGGGCGGGCCCCCGCCCATAAGCTCTTCGACCTGATCCGCGTCGAGCCGCTCGAGCACAGCGAGGCACGATCCTGGGATGAGTACGCTGACCGCATCAGCATCAACGGAGACAAAGTCCCCACCGGGGTGACCCTGACCCGGCTCATCCACTGAACTCTTCCTCCGGGGGCCGAGGATCGCAACCTCACCGACGGGCGGGTGCCGGACCTGCCGGTCGCGTGGCGGTCGCCCTCCGGGGCGGCCGAGGATCGCAACCAGGAGGGACTGGTCACCGACCCCAACGTGCCCCAGGTGACGGTCGCCCTCCGGGGCGGCCGAGGATCGCAACGATGACGGGTCAGGCCACCACCCGACGTGCGAGCCGGGTGGCGGTCGCCCTCCGGGGCGGCCGAGGATCGCAACTTCGCCTCGATCACCGTGTACCGGGTGCGCCCGCGTGGCCGTCGCCCTGCGGGGCGGCCAAGGATGGCACCCCGACGCTCCCGTCTACGCCGAGGCCGAGCTCCGCCCGGCAGTCCCCCTCCAGGGTGGCCGGGGTCGGCACCAGACGGCGTCGAGCAGCGACGGAGACCGTCGGCGGACGACAGACAACACCGGCCCGCGGGAACCGTACGGCCGCTGCCCCCGCACGGCTCGGGATTGCAGCAGCCCCTTCAGCCCAGTAGCCAGCCGCCCACTCACCCGGATCAGGTCGAACCCGTACACCGCTTCCCAGGACGCAACCGCGCCTCCGTCGAGGGAGGGCTGCCCCGCATGGCCACAGAGGTATCAGCCTTAAGCGGCGTATCAGGCGGCACGGGTCTTGGACAGAGTTGCCGACATAGCCACCACGAGGGCATCTCCGCTGGTCAGATCGGATGCGGCGCTACCAGCCCTTGATTGCGGCTCCTGCCGGGGGCGCACACCGTACCGCCGCAGAGCCCTCCCCCCACGGAGGGCCTTTTTGCTGGCCGGGGCGTACTCATCCGCGGAGAACAGCCGGCGGGCACCGCGCGGACGCCCGAGGTGACCGCCGGCCGCGCACGCCCGGCACCCGGGTCTCCCCCGCCGGGGCCCGCAGCCCGGCGCCGCATCACGGCGAAACCGCGGTGGCAGCCGCCGCCCCGGCTCGGACGGGCGGTGGAGGGCCGGCGTCCGCTCCTCCGGAGAGAGGAGCGGCAAGTTCGCCCGGCCGACCGAGGAGAACGGCCGGGCCCGACCGTGCAATGGAGTCGTACCCAGCGCCCGCACCGGTCCTCCCCCGAAAGGGAAACCCCGCCATGAAGCGACTCCACGCGCCCCTGCTCGCCGCCCTGTTGGCCGGCCTGACCGCATCCGCCGCCACCGCGGGCCCGGCGCTCCCGGACCGGGCGGTGCCCCCTGCCGCCGGGCAGTCCGCCGGGGCGTTCCGGTCCGGCTCCCCCCACGCCTCCTCCGACCGGGCGGTGCTCGACGGCCTCCGGCACGCCGCCCGCCCGCTGCGCACCACGGAGCCCGGCGGCAACCCGGCCGACCTGCGCCCGCTGGGCCGCATGATCGGTGACGCGGAGGTCGTCGGCTTCGGTGAGGCGACCCACAGCACCCACGAGTTCTTCACGGTCAAGGACCGGACGCTGCGCCACCTGGTGACGGAGAAGGGCTTCCGGACCTTCGCCCTCGAAACCAGCTGGAGCACCGGGCTCCGCCTCGACACGTACGTGCGCACCGGCCGGGGCGACCTGGCGCAGATCCTCCGGGAGGAGTTCCAGGGCAGCTACTGGGCCTGGAACACCGCCGAGTCCGCGGAGATGTACCGGTGGATCCGCGCCTGGAACGTCCGCCACCCGCACGATCCGGTACGCGTCATGGGTGACGACTTCGGCCACGCCGGCCCGGAGGTGTTCGACCGCGTGTCGGACTACGTCGAGCGGCACCGCCCCGGCCTGGCCGGCCGTATCGAGGAGATCTACGCGGACCTGCGGCCCACCGGCTCCGCCGCGGAGTTCATGGCAGAGGTGGTGCGGCGGCCCCTGGCGGAGCGGCGGGCGGACGCGGCGCGGGCGGCCGAGGCCGTACGGCTGCTGACGGAGCGGCCCGTGACCTCCGGGCGGCGGGCCGGGGAGGCGTACGACTGGGCGGTGCAGCACGCGAGGGCCGTCGAGCAGACCTTCCGCATCTACTCCTTCGACTTCGAGGACCCGTCGGGGGACGGGATGCGGGCGAGCATGGAGTACCGCGACGCGACGATGGCCGCCAACGTCGACTGGTGGCACCGGCAGACGGGCGACAAGATGCTCGTCTCCGCCCACAACCTGCACCTCGCCTACGTCACCTCCGAGCCGCAGAACTACCCCCGCGTGCAGGGCTCCTTCCTGCGCGAGCGGCTGGGGAAGGACTACGTGAGCATCGGCACCACCTTCGGCCGCGGCTCCTTCAACGCGGTGGACCCGGGCACCGGGAAGCGCCAGGTCTTCACCCTCGGCGCGCGGCCCGGCAGCAACGAGGAGATGCTGAACGAGCTGGGCGGCCGCCCCTTCGCGCTGGACCTCCGGCACACCCCGCCCGCCGCCCGGGCCTGGCTGGCCCTCCCCCGCTTCACCTGGAGCATCGGCGCCGCCTACAGCACCACCCCGGGCGGCTACGAGGAGCCGGACGACGAGATCGCGCTGTCCCGCTGGCACGACATACTCGTCCACATCCCCGAGGTGCGGGCGGCCGAGCTGCTGCCCTCCGCCCCCTCCGTGCCCTCGGCACCCTCCGCCCCCTCCGCGGCCACAGCGCCCACGGCGCCATCTGCCTCGTCCGCTCCCTCCGTGCCCGCGGCGCCCTCGGCACCCTCAGCCACCTCCGAGGATGCCTCCGGGTGAGCCGCGGTGCCTCAGCCCGACGCGGCGGCCCCGGCCGCGTCGGCCGGCTCCTCCTCCGGGGTGGCCGCGTCCCGGTCAGCCCGCGGCTCCGGGGTGCGGCGGTGCTCCCTGACCGAGTACCCGACGGCCGCGGCCCACAGGGCGTAGAGCAGGGCGTAGACCGCCCACTGGACGGCGTCCCCCGCCGCGAGCCAGTCGCTCCGCAGGACGGTACGGACATTGGTGACGACGATGATGCCGCCGACCGCCGACCCCAGGACCCGCGGCGGCACATGGCGCACCAGCCAGGCCGCGACGGGGGCCGCGACCAGGCCGCCGGCCAGCAGCGCCGCCACCCAGCCGAAGTCGATGCCCTCCGAGCCGAGTCCGACGAGGAAGCCCGCGCTGGCGGCCACCGAGACCAGGAACTCGCTGGTGTCGATCGACCCGATCACCTTGCGCGGCTCCAGCCGCCCGCTCGCCAGGATCGCCGGGGTGCCCACCGGGCCCCAGCCGCCGCCGCCCGTGGCGTCGAGGAACCCGGCCACCACACCGAGCGGTGACAGGAACCGCTTCCGCAGCGGCTTGCCGAGGTTGCCGGCCGGCAGGCCGAGGAAGGTGAACCGCCCGAGGACGTAGAGCCCGAGGCCGAGCAGCAGCACGGCCATGACCGGCTCGGCGACCTCCGTGGAGAGGCTCGACAGGAAGGTCGCTCCGGCGAACGCGCCGACCGCCCCCGGTATGCCGATCCTGATCACCACGCGCCAGTCGACGTTCCCGAAGCGCCAGTGCGCCGCCCCGGAGGCCAGGGTCGTGCCGATCTCGGCCAGGTGGACGGTGGCCGAAGCGGCCGCCGGATTGGTGCCGATGGCCAGCAGCAGCGTGGTGGAGGTGACGCCGTAGGCCATGCCCAGACTGCCGTCCACCAGTTGGGCACCCAGCCCCGCCAGGGCCAGGAGGATCAGTGTTCGCACGCCACCCACACTTCTTTCCCAGTAATCCCACTGAATTAGTAGGGATAATGCCACGGGCTCACCGCGGCCCCAAGAGGGCATTCACATACTGGACTTCACATGACCGCCATACGGGACGACGCAGGCCGGAGCCCCGGAAGGGCCGGACGGAGCGGAGGTCCACAGGGCCCGGGCGGAACAGGCGGGGCGGGCCGCGCAGACGGAAACAGACCTGTCGCGAGGCAGGAGCCGGCCGGGCGCGGACCGGACCGGAACAGACCGGTCAGGCGGCACAGACCGGTTGCCGGGCGGCGGGGGAAGACCGGGCGGAACAGGGAGGTGAGGCCGGGCCGGGGAGAGCGGCGCGGTCAGGGGTTGGTCCAGGCCTCCGGGTCGTCGGCGAGGTCCCGCACCCCGGCCGGCAGCCCCGCCGACGCCACATCGGCGAGCGTCACCCCGTCGAGGATCTCCCGGACGTTGGCCCGCAGGGCGATCCAGAGCGGCAGCAGCGCCTCCGCCGGCCCGGTGTACGCCAGCTCGGGAGGCCGCTCGCCGCGCACGGAGACCAGCGGCCCGTCCACCACCCGGATGACGTCGGCCACGGAGATGGAGTCGGCCGCCCGGGCCAGCCGGTAGCCACCGGAGCCGCCACGCCTGCTGACCACGAGGCCGCCCCGGCGCATGTCGTTCAGGATGCCCTCGAGGAACTTGTGCGGGATGTCCTGCGCGTCCGCGATCGCCTCGGCCTTGACCGGACCGGTCTCCTGAGTGGCCGCCAGTTCGAGGGCGGCACGGACCGCGTAGTCCGCTTTGGCCGAGATCCGCATCCCCCCATTATCGACCACCGGCCCCCGCCCGCTCGCGCCGCCCCCGCCGGACGCCGTCACGGCAGGGGGACGAACTTGTAGCCGACCCGGCGCACGGTGACGATGTGATCGCGGTGCGCCGGTCCGAGCTTGCGCCGCAGCCGGGCGATGTGGACGTCGACGGTGCGGCCGTCCCCGGGGTGGTCGTAACCCCACACGCGGCTCAGCAACCGGTCCCGGGAGTGGACCCGGTGCGGATGCTCCACCAGATACGCCAGCAGCTGGAACTCGAGATACGTCAGGTCCAGCTCCGCGCCGTCGAGCCGGGCGGTGTGCCGGGCGGCGTCGACCCGCAGCCCCTCCGCCGCCTCACCGGGCCCTGTCCCTTCCGCATCGCCGGGTTCCGGCCGGCCGGTCCCCGGCGCAGCGGCGGCCGGGGCCGGGACGGGCACCCGCCGGACGGTGAGGTGCGGGGCGAAGACCTGGTCCGGCGGCAGCCGGTCCGGGACGAGGACCAGATAGGCGGTCAGCTCACCGTCTCCGGGCGGACCGCTGCTCACCGCCTGGAGATGGCGGCGTACGGAGGCAGGGGAAAGGGGGGCGCTGTCCGGCGGCGGGCCGGCGGTTTGGTGCACGGTTTTCTCCTTCCGGAGCCCGCACCGGAAAGGCGGCAGGCGCAATCCCGGTGCGGAATGTCATCAGGGCAGGCCGAATGAAGAAAGGGCCTGGGAAGCCGCGCGGAAAGAAACCGGGATGCCTTTACCGGAAAGAGCGGGAGGGGGCTTCACCGGTGCGTTCGGCGCGGTACGGGGAGGGGCGGCCCGGGGCGCCGTGGACCGGGGATGCGGTCGTCACGAGGTCCGGGGGCCGGTGGCGAGAGGTGTGCCGGCGCGTGGCTCAGCGGCCGGCGGCACAGATGGCGCCGGCGTGACGTCGCAGGTCGACGTGGAGACGCGAGACGAGCTTCACGGCATTTCTCACAGTCGGAAGCCTGCCGGCACCCGGACGGCTCGTCAATGGAGAAGGCCCGTTGTCTCGTTGTACGAGAATTCGGCCGCGCCCACCGGCGTGTTTGACCTGTGTGTGTTTCCGCTGCCAAAGTGAGCCCGTGCTCATCTCCCAGCACCTTTTCTCCCGTGCGCATGTGGACCTGGTCCGGGTGTCCAGCGCGCTGTGTCGCCGCGCCGGCGCCGGCGCCGTCTGAAGCCGCCCGCGCGCACCCGTACGTCCCACAGCGGCTCGCCGCAGCCGTACGTCCCACAGCCGCTCGCCGCAGCCGTGCACCCAACGACCGGGAGAACCTGTGTCCAGCATCGTCACCGCCCTGCCCCCGCACGCCCCGCTCACCCCCGCCGAGGGCCGCGCGCCGACGCCCGGCGCGCTCGCCTCGCACGCCCGTTTCGTCGCCGCCCGGCCGGGGCTCTGGCGGCAGCTGGAACGGTTCACCCGCCCGGAGCGCCACTGGGCGCGGCTCGAACGGACCGGCACCTACGAGGTCTGGCTGCTGACCTGGCTTCCCGGGCAGGGCACCGAGATCCACGGCCACGGCGGTTCCTCCGGCGCGTTCTGCGTCGTACGGGGCGAACTGACCGAGCGTGCCTTCCCGCCGCGGGGCGGCACCGGCGCGGCCCGGCCGTGGCGCCTCGGGACGGGGGCGGTCCGGGGCTTCGGCCCGCGCCACGTCCACCGGGTGACCAACGAGGGCGGCACCCCGGCGACGAGCATCCATGTGTACGCCCCGTCGCTCGCCACCATGTCCTACTACGAGCAGACGGCGGACGGCCGCCTGGTCGAGGTCCGTACGGAGCAGGAGGCCGGAGCATGACCGGTGTCGACGCCCATCTGGACGCGGTCCGCGCCCGGTTCCGCCGGCTCACGCCCGAGCAGGCGCACACCGCGGCCCGGACCGGTGACGCGATCCTCGTCGACACCCGCCCGGAGGACCGGCGCCGCACCGAGGGCGGCATCCCGGGCGCCCTCGTCGTCGAGCGCAACCACCTCGAATGGCGCTGCGACCCGGCCAGCGGGGGCGCGCTGCCGGAGGCCACGGGGACGGACCTGCGCTGGGTGGTGTTCTGCGACGAGGGGTACGCGTCCTCGCTGGCCGCGCAGTCCCTGCGGACCATCGGGCTCCGGCGGGCCACGGACATGATCGGGGGTTTCCGCGCGTGGCGGGCGGCCGGGCTGCCGGTGACCGCCCCGACCGGGCCGGCCGTACCGGTGCCGGGCCCGGGCGCGGCACCGCCCGGTGCCGCCGCGGCGCCCTCCGGGCCCGCCTGACGGGCGGCGGCGGGAACCACCTCCCCCGAGGGGCGGCTCCCGCCGCGTGCGCCCGTCCGGGCCGTCCGGGCCGGCCGGTCCGGGCGGGCAGGGCGGGCAGGGCGGGCAGGGCGGGGCACGGTCCGGACGGCCCGGACGCGTCCGGTCCGGATGGTCCGGCCGTCCGGCCCTGACGAGTACCGGCCCGCCCCGCCCGGACACGGACCAGGACCACAGGCCCGGGTCCGGGCTCCTGAACCGGACCCGTTCAGCCGATCCGGTCGCAGATGTTGTCGTGCGTGCCGTGCAGCATCGTCAGGTCCTTGTAACCCGTGGCGTCGATGTCCAGGGTGTACAGGCCGTCGAGGATGTACAGGCCGCGCGGCAGGTCGCCGCCGTTCTCCCGGAAGTTGGCGAGCACGGGGCCGAGCACGGACCAGAACTGCGAGCCGTCGGTGCGGTAGTCGACGACGGCCGTGCCGCTCGCGTCCGCGTCGTACGCGGCACCGGTGTCGGTGTTGGTGACCCGGACGACCAGGTCGCCCTTGTAGGCGACGCGCTTCGGCGAACCGTCGGGGTGGGTCTCCAGCACCCGCTGCACCACCTCGTCCACGACGGGCTCGCCGTGCACGGGAAAGTCGCAGCGCTCACCGGCCGCGTAGTCCGAGGGCGGAGTCGGCGGTGCCGGTTCCCAGCCGGCGCCGGACGCGGTGGCGACGGGGCCGGCGGCGGAGGCGGGCGCCGCCGCGAGCAGGACGGGGGCCAGGGCCAGCAGGGCGACGAGCGTACGTCTCATGTCTTCTCCCGGTCGGGCGCGGTTGCGGAGGCTCGGCGGCCAGCTTCGCCGGGGGCGCTGACCAGATTCTCACCACCCGCGCACGGGGGGTGAAAGGGTCCGGGGGCGCGGTTACCCTGGCGGCGCCATGGAGTTCCAGCTGCTGGGCCCGTTCGACGCCCGCCACGACGGCCGGCCGGCCCTGGCGGGCAGCCGCCGCCAGGAGCGCTGTCTGCTGGCGGTCCTGCTGCTCTCGGCGGAACGCGCCGTGCCGGTCCCGCGCCTGGTCGACCTGCTGTGGAACGGGGCCGCGCCCGCCTCGGCCCGCGGCACCGTGCAGACCTACATCGGCCGGCTCCGCGCCGCCCTCAAGCCGTACGGGGTGCGGATCGCGACCCGGCACGACGGATACGCCGTCGAGCCGGGCCCGTACGCCGTCGACGCGCTGGAGTTCGAGCAACTGGCCCGGCGGGCGGAGGACACCGGTGATCCGGCCGAGCGGATCCGCCTCCACGACCGGGCCCTCGCGCTGTGGCGCGGCCCGCTGCTCGCCGACGTCGCCGGTGACGAACTGCGCGACCGGCTCGGCGGCCGGCTGGCCGAACTCCGGCTGGCCGCCCTGGAACAGCGGGCCGAGGCGCGGCTCGCCACCGGTGCGCACGACCGGGTGGTGACGGACCTGGCCCGGCCCGCCCGCGAGCATCCGGAGCGGGAGCGGCTGGTCGCCGCGCTGATGACCGCGCTGCACCGGGGCGGGCGGCAGGCCGAGGCCCTGGCGCTGTACCGCTCGACGCGGGAGGCGCTCGTCTCCGGTCTGGGCATCGAGCCGGGCGCGGGGCTGCGGTCCCTGCACGACCGGATCCTGCGCGGTGACCCGCGGCTGGACCGCCCGCCCGCGCCGGTCCACGCGGTCCGGGTCGACGGGGAGTGGCTGCCGTGGAACACCGGCGGCCATCCGGCGCTGGAGCTGTGCAACACCTACGCGGGCTGGGGCGGCCCGGAGCAGCCGGGCGGCGAGTGGCTGCGGAGCTACCGCACGCTCGCGGTGTGGGCCGGGCATCTGGACCTGGCCGAGGACTGGGTGGTGACGGGGCTGCTGAAGCGGGCGCGGCAGCACCCCGGCGAGGCCGAGGACGTGCTGCGGGAGGCCCGGGAGTTCCGTACCCGGCTGTACGCGTGTCTGACCGGTCCGGGCGACGCGCGGGCGTTCAAGGCCGTGGCCGCGGTGGTGGAGGACGCGGCACGGCCGGCGGTCTTCACCCGGGACGAGGACGGCCTCGGGCGGTGGCGGCTGCCGCCGGCGGTGGGGCTGCGGCTGCCGCTGCTGGCCGCCGCGCGCGCCGCGGGCGAACTGCTCGCCGATCCGCGCCGGTTCACGGTGCGCGCCTGCCCGAGCGAGGAGTGCGGCTGGCTCTTCCTGGACAGCGGCGGCCGGCGGCGGTGGTGTTCGATCGCCACCTGCGGCGCGCGGCAGGGGCCCTGCGGGCCCGCCGCGGGCTGACGGCCCGCGCCC
>NZ_WHPN01000030.1 GCF_009735685.1 Streptomyces lycii
CCGCCTCCGCTTTCCGGCACAGCTCGCCTCTTGACACCGTGACCGGGCGCGGTGGACCTTGTTCGGGCATCACCGCGGGAAAGCGTTGTCACACCACGGGAGTTCCCTCACTCAGGGCAGGCTTGCGGGAAGCGGCCCGGCCTCTCCCGCCCCGATTTCTTCCTCTCAGGGAGCCGCGATGCCTCGTAATTCTCGCCCCCGCCCCGTCGTCCACGCTCTCGCCGGGCTGCTCGTCGCCGCGTCGGTCTTCGGGTGCGGCGCGCCCGACGACAACGCGCCGGCGGACGACGACTCGCCCGCCGCGATACCCGACAAGCCCAGCAAGCCGGTGGCGCTCGAAATCCTCGACGTCGCGGGAAACCTCCAGCTCACCCAGCCGATGATCGACGACTTCGTGGAGCAGAATCCCGACATCGTCAGCAAGGTCTCCTACGACAAGGCCCCCGCGCCGGACCTCGCCGGCAAGATCAAGGCACAGCAGCAGGCCGACCGGGTGCAGATCGACCTCGTGCTGACCGGGACCGACGGGCTCGCAGCCGGTATCTCGCAGAACCTGTGGACCGACATGTCGGCGCACGAGAAGGCGATCGGCGGCGCCCCGGACTACCTCGAACCGGCCGCCGACATGCAGGAACTGACCCAGGGCAAGGGCACCGTCCTAGTCTACTACCCGTCGGGCCCGCTCATCCAGTACAGCCCCGGCAAGGTCACCGACCCGCCCGGCAGCCCGCAGGAACTGCTCGCCTGGGCCAAGGAGAACCCGAAGAAGTTCCAGTACGCGGACCCGGCGAACTCCGGTCCCGGCCGCACCTTTCTGATGGGCCTGCCCCATCTGCTCGGCGACAAGGACCCGAAGGACCCCAAGAGCTGGGACAAGACCTGGAAGTACCTCAAGGAGCTGGACAAGTACATCGACAACTACGCCTCCGGCACCACCGAGACCATGCAGAACCTGGCCGACGGCCAGGTCGACATGGTCGCGACGACGACGGGCTGGTACATCAACCCGCGCGCGCTGGGCACGGTGCCCAAGGACGTGCGGGTGGCCCACTTCCACGACATGACCTGGGTGACCGACGCGCAGTACGCCGTCGTGCCGCGGGGTGTGGACGCGGACACCATGTCCGCTGTCCTGCGGCTCATCAAATGGATGCTGACGCCCGAGCAGCAGGCGAAGGCCTATGACGACGGGTACTTCTACCCCGGCCCGGCCGTGAAGGACGTCCCGCTGGAGATGGCCCCGGAGAAGTCGCAGCAGGTCATCGAGGAATACGGTGCGCCCGAACTCGACACCTGGATCGAGGAGTTCCCCAAGCAGCCCTCACTTCCGGCGGAACAGCAGGTCGAGGCGTTCGACATGTGGAACCGAGAGGTCGCGAGCCAGTAAGCAGCCAGGGTCCGCACCAGGGCGTGCACAGGGACCGGCCGCCGCGGCCCCCGCCGGTCCGCGGTCCGCGGCGGCCCGTGCCCGGAAAGCCGCAAGGAAGGCAGTGATGTCCCAGTTCTCCGCGATCCGGCTGGACCAGGTGTCCCGGAGGTTCGGACGCCACCGAGCGCTCGAGGAGCTCGACCTCGAGATCTCCGGAGGCGAGTTCGTCGCCCTCCTCGGGCCGTCCGGCTGCGGCAAGTCCACCGCTCTGAACTGCCTCGCCGGGCTGCTGCCGCTCACCGGCGGCAGCATCTGGCTGGACGACGAGCGCATCGACCCGCTGCCGCCCGAACGCCGCGGCTTCGGAATGATCTTCCAGAACTACGCGCTCTTCCCGCACATGTCCGTGTACGACAACATCGCCTTCGGTCTGAAGATGGCCAAGGTGACACGGGCGGAGACCGACCGCCGGGTGCGGCAGGCCCTGGACCTCGTACAGCTGGCCGACCACGCCCGCAAACGCCCCGGCCAGCTCTCCGGCGGCCAGCAGCAGCGCGTCGCGATCGCGCGGGCCGTCGTCCTCGAACCGCGGCTGGTGCTCATGGACGAGCCGCTGTCGAACCTGGACGCGGCGCTCCGCCTCCAGATGCGCACCGAGATCCGCCGGCTGCACCAGAGCCTCGGCCTCACCACCGTCTACGTCACCCACGACCAGGAGGAGGCCCTGTCCCTCGCCGACCGCCTGGTGGTGCTCCGTGACGGGCGGACGCAGCAGATCGGCACCCCCGAGGAGGTGTACAGCACCCCCGCCAACCGCTACGTCGCCGGATTCATGGGCTACCGGACCATGCTGGACGCCACCGTCGCCAGGACCCTCGGCGGCGGCGGGGTCGTGCTCGCGGTGGCGGGCGTGTCCCTCCCGGGAACCGACCGGGACGGCCTGGCCGAGGGGGCCCGTGCCGTCGCCGCGATCCGCCCCGAGGACCTGGACGTGACACCGGAGGGTGCCGCGGCGGACGGCTCACCGGGGGCCGGACGTATTCCGGTCACCGTCGAGGTCGTCGAATACCACGGCCGCGAACTGGCGGTCGAGGCCCGGCTGCCGGACGGGCAGGAGGTCCACTTCAGGACCGGCAGCCGGCTCGCACCCGGGGACCGGGTCGAGCTGTCGGCACCCGC
>NZ_WHPN01000413.1 GCF_009735685.1 Streptomyces lycii
CGCGGGTGAAACTCACGATGTCGTCCATGCCGTCACCGTCGTAATCACCCAGATACGGGAATTCACCGGCCGGGGAGAACCACTCGTGCCACAGCTCCCCCGCACCGAACTCCCCGCCGGCGGACCGGGCCACATACACATCACCCCGGTCGCCCTGGGTGAACGTCACGATGTCGTCCCGCCCGTCACCGTCCACGTCCCCGACCCGCGGCTGCTCACCGCCGACCGCGAAATGCCCGTGCCACACCCGCGACGCCCCGAACCCGTCGCCGTTCGACAGGGCCACATACACATCCGCCTCGGCACCCTGCGTGAACGTGATCAGATCATCCATCCCGTCACCGTCCACATCACCCAGCGCCGGAAACTCCCCCGCAGGGCCGAAGAAGTCGTGCCAGACCTCCGCGGCACCGAAACGGCCGTCACCGGTGTTCAGCGCCACCCACACATCCGCCTCGTCGTCATGCGTGAACGACACGATGTCGTCGAAACCGTCACCGTTCACATCACCCACGGCCGGCACCTCACCGCGCAACGAGAAGAACTCGTGCCAGACCTCCGCCGCCCCGAACCGCTCACCGTCCGACAACGCCACCCACACCTTCGGCGACGCCTCACGGGTGAACGTCACGATGTCGTCCACACCGTCACCGTTGAAATCACCGCTCAACGGCGTCTCACCACCCGGCGCGAAACGCTCCTGCCACACCCGCGAATCCCCGAACCCGCCCTCGCCCGCGGACGCCACATACACATCGGCCTCCGCGTTCTGAGTGAACGTCACGATGTCGTCCTTGCCGTCACCCGTGAAATCCGTCGGCGAACCGGCGAGTTTCTTGGCGCCGCCGCCGCTGGTGACGAGTTGCATGTAGTAGTCCCAGTTCCAGTTCGGCCCCGGGTCGGTGTGGTCGTTCCCCGGCAGTTCGTTGTGGCCGAGGATGTGCGCCCGGGTCTTCGGTATGCCGTGCGTGTCGCACAGGTGCCGGGTGAGTGCGGCCGACGAGCGGTACATGGCGTCGGTGAACCAGGACGCGTCGCTCACATATCCCTCGTGCTCGATGCCGAGCGACGAGGGGTTGGCGCTGCGCGCGTGGTAGGCGGTGTCGGCGTCGCGCACCATCTGGGTGATGTCGCCGTCCCCGGAGCGGATGACGTAGTGCGAGCTGACGCCCGAGGACGCGTTCTGGAACCAGCTGATCGAGCCGGCGTACGAGCCCTGGGTGACATGGATGACGACCTTGTCGATCGCCGCGGAACGCCCGGGCTGGTAGTTGTTGCCGTGGGCCGGGACCCAGTGCGCGGGGCCGTAGTCGGTGCTCGACATGCCCACGCCCGACGCCTCCGGCTCGTCACCGGTGGAGGGGTCGAGGCTGCGGACTCCGGCGTACGGGCCGCGCTCGGGCTCCGTCTCGCGGGGTTTCACGGTGACGCGTTCACCGTCGGGGGTCTTCGCGCGGATGCCGGAGGCCAGGAAGTCGTAGACGGTGTCGGCGTACAGCCGGGCGGTGGGCCGTTGCCCGGTGCCGCTGTAGCGGGCGACCGCCGGATACCAGGCGCCGACGCGCTCCCGGTCCGCGGCGTCGAGGCCGAGTTCGTCGGCGTGGGCGCGGAGGACGGCGGCCCCGCCCCGGATGTTGGCGGCCGGGTCGCGTCGCAGCTCGGTCTCCGGCAGGCCGGTGAGCTTCGCGGCCTGTTCCAGGGTCTTCCGCTCCGGGTTGCTGACCAGGTGCATGATCCCGTAGCCGCCGGCGGAGCTGGGCTCGCCGCCGTGGCCGTCGAGGTGGGTCTCGCCGTATCCGACGGCGACGAGCAGGTCCCGGGGGACGCCGGATTCCTTGCTCGCGGCGGCGAAGGCGTCGTCGACGGTGCGGTGCGCGTCCGCGGTGCGCGGCGCGGACGAGGCCGCCGGGACGGCCGCCGAGGCGGTGGGGCCGGTCAGCGCCAGGGCCGAGGCGAGGACGGTGGCGAGCAGGGCGGTCCGGGCTCCGGCGCGGCCCGCGCGGGTGGGGTGGGGAGGCACAGGTGATCTCCTTTGGAAGCCGTTCACGGGATCGGGGATCGCGTGGGGGGACGGTGAGGGACCGCCGGTCAGAGGCTGGTTTCGCCCGTGAGGCCGAAGAAGTCGTGCCAGACGGCGCCTTCGACGAAGCCGTCGGTGCCGTTCGAGAGCGCCACGTGGACATCGTTCTTGTCGCCGCGGGTGAAGCTCACGATGTCGGCCTGGCCGTCGCCGTCGTAATCACCGAGGTAGGGGAATTCACCGGCCGGGGAGAACCACTCGTGCCAGAGTTCGCTCGCGCCGAAGCCCCCGCCGGTGGACCGGGCCACATAGACATCGCCCTGGTCGCCCTGGGTGAAGGTGACGATGTCGTCGAAGCCGTCACCGTCCACGTCCCCGACGCGCGGCTGCTCGTTCCCGACGGCGAAGTGCTCGTGCCAGACCTGCGACGCCCCGAACCCGTCGCCGTTCGACAAGGCCACGTAGACATCACCCTCGGCACCCTGCGTGAACGTGATCAGATCGTCCATCCCGTCGCCGTCCACATCACCCAGCGCCGGGAACTCACCGGTGCGGCCGAAGAAGTCGTGCCAGACCTCGGCGGCGCCGAAGCGGCCGTCACCGGTGTTCAGCGCCACATGGACATCGGCCGCCTCGTCGTGGGTGAAGGTGATGATGTCGTCGTAGCCGTCACCGTTGACGTCACCGACGGCGGGCGTCTCGTGGCGCGGGGCGAAGAAGTCGTGCCAGACGCTCGCGGGGCCGAACTCCTGGCTGTTGGACAGCGCGACATAGACCTTCGCCTCACTGCCGTGGGTGAAGGTGACGACGTCGTCGATGCCGTCCTTGTTGAAGTCCCCGGTCAGCGGGGTCTCCCCGCCGACGCCGAAGCGCTGCTGCCAGATCCTCGCCCCGCCGAACGCCCGGTCCCCGGCGGTGGCGACATAGACGTCCGCCTCCGCGTTCTGGGTGAAGGTGATGATGTCGTCCTTGCCGTCACCGTTGAAGTCCGTGGGCGAGCCGCCGAAGATGCCCGCCATCCGCGCGGCCTCGGCCATCAGCGCGCGGGCCGTGGGCTCGGCGACGTCGTAGCGGCCCGGGTGCGCGGAGCCCTGGACGCTCTGGGCGAGCTGGCCGGCGGTCTGCCCGGGGTCGCGCCGGTCGCTCTCGATGGCGCGTACGACGAACTGCGTCGCCGCGTACACCGGGTCCATGATCTGCTCCACCGTGCCCCAGCCGTAGCTGGGCCGCTGTTGGAAGACGCCGATGGAATCCTTGTCGCCGCAGTTCAGGTTGTTCATGTGGGACTCGACCCAGCCGGCCTCGAAGGCGGCGAGCATCACCTTGGCGTTGGCGTCGTGCGCGCGGGCGACGCGGTGCACGATGACGTTGACGGCCGGGTCGTGGGTGGGCGGCACCACGCACTCCGCGTCGAGGATTTCGGCGTTGGCCCGGTGCTCCTTCGCGGGGGGCACGGTCGGGTCCTCGGCGGCGTACGCGGGAGCGGTCCCGGTGGCGGTCCCGGTGGCGACGAGCAGGCCGGCCGCCAAGGTGGTGAGGCCGCGGCGGACAGCGCGCTTCCGGTCGGCCGCACGGCCGGGTCTGCCGGATCTGGACATGGGTGTACCCCTTTCGGAACAGCTCGGGAAAGCAAACGGGATCAGTCGCGGGATCTCGTTGATTCAGAAGGTGGTTTCGCCCGTGAGGCCGAAGAAGTCGTGCCAGACGGAGGCACCGGTGAAGGACCCGGACCCGTCGGACAGCGCCACGTACACATCGTTCTTGTCGCCGCGGGTGAAACTCACGATGTCGTCCATGCCGTCACCGTCGTAATCACCCAGATACGGGAATTCACCGGCCGGGGAGAACCACTCGTGCCACAGCTCCCCCGCACCGAACTCCCCGCCGGCGGACCGGGCCACATACACATCACCCCGGTCGCCCTGGGTGAACGTCACGATGTCGTCCCGCCCGTCACCGTCCACGTCCCCGACCCGCGGCTGCTCACCGCCGACCGCGAAATGCCCGTGCCACACCCGCGACGCCCCGAACCCGTCGCCGTTCGACAGGGCCACATACACATCCGCCTCGGCACCCTGCGTGAACGTGATCAGATCATCCATCCCGTCACCGTCCACATCACCCAGCGCCGGAAACTCCCCCGCAGGGCCGAAGAAGTCGTGCCAGACCTCCGCGGCACCGAAACGGCCGTCACCGGTGTTCAGCGCCACCCACACATCCGCCTCGTCGTCATGCGTGAACGACACGATGTCGTCGAAACCGTCACCGTTCACATCACCCACGGCCGGCACCTCACCGCGCAACGAGAAGAACTCGTGCCAGACCTCCGCCGCCCCGAACCGCTCACCGTCCGACAACGCCACCCACACCTTCGGCGACGCCTCACGGGTGAACGTCACGATGTCGTCCACACCGTCACCGTTGAAATCACCGCTCAACGGCGTCTCACCACCCGGCGCGAAACGCTCCTGCCACACCCGCGAATCCCCGAACCCGCCCTCGCCCGCGGACGCCACATACACATCGGCCTCCGCGTTCTGAGTGAACGTCACGATGTCGTCC
>NZ_WHPN01000414.1 GCF_009735685.1 Streptomyces lycii
GGACGACATCGTGACGTTCACTCAGAACGCGGAGGCCGATGTGTATGTGGCGTCCGCGGGCGAGGGCGGGTTCGGGGATTCGCGGGTGTGGCAGGAGCGTTTCGCGCCGGGTGGTGAGACGCCGTTGAGCGGTGATTTCAACGGTGACGGTGTGGACGACATCGTGACGTTCACCCGTGAGGCGTCGCCGAAGGTGTGGGTGGCGTTGTCGGACGGTGAGCGGTTCGGGGCGGCGGAGGTCTGGCACGAGTTCTTCTCGTTGCGCGGTGAGGTGCCGGCCGTGGGTGATGTGAACGGTGACGGTTTCGACGACATCGTGTCGTTCACGCATGACGACGAGGCGGATGTGTGGGTGGCGCTGAACACCGGTGACGGCCGTTTCGGTGCCGCGGAGGTCTGGCACGACTTCTTCGGCCCTGCGGGGGAGTTTCCGGCGCTGGGTGATGTGGACGGTGACGGGATGGATGATCTGATCACGTTCACGCAGGGTGCCGAGGCGGATGTGTATGTGGCCCTGTCGAACGGCGACGGGTTCGGGGCGTCGCGGGTGTGGCACGGGCATTTCGCGGTCGGCGGTGAGCAGCCGCGGGTCGGGGACGTGGACGGTGACGGGCGGGACGACATCGTGACGTTCACCCAGGGCGACCGGGGTGATGTGTATGTGGCCCGGTCCGCCGGCGGGGAGTTCGGTGCGGGGGAGCTGTGGCACGAGTGGTTCTCCCCGGCCGGTGAATTCCCGTATCTGGGTGATTACGACGGTGACGGCATGGACGACATCGTGAGTTTCACCCGCGACGACCGCAGTGATGTGTATGTGGCCTTGTCCGACGGTGCCGGGCAGTTCACCGGTGCCGCGGTCTGGCACGACTTCTTCGGCCTTCCCGGCGAAACGTCCTTCTGACGCCCGGCGCTCCCGAATCCGAGCACCGAAAGGAGAAAACCATGCGCAAGAGATCCGGCAGAAGGATTCCGGCAGCCGTCTCGCTGTGCCTCGCCGGTCTGCTCACCGGCTCCCTGCTGACCGCGGCGGGCCCGGCGGGTGCCGCCGGAACGGAAGCGTCCGGCTACCGCGCTGCCGCGACGGCTGCCGCCGCGGACGCCCGTACCGCCGGTGTGCTGTCGCGCGCCGAGCGGGTCGCCAAGGTCACCGGTCCCGGCTCCACCAGCGCCACCGACAGCCGCTGGCAGGTCAAGGCCACCGACCTCGGGATCATGTGGGACAACGGGTCCGGCGAGATCCTGACCGCGTTCGGCGACACCTACGGCAACGGCTGGACGGGTCCCGGCGCGGCCGTCGGCGACCCGGCCACCCTCGACTGGCGGTGCAACGTCCTCGGCCGCAGCAACGACCGCGAGCTGGCCGACGGCATGACCCTCACCAGCATGCCGAGCGACCGGAACAACCACGCCAAGCAGCTGCTGTCCTGCAAGCGGCAGGACGGCGACGAGGTCACGACCATCCCCACCGCGGGCATCTCCGTCGGCAAGCGCCAGTACATGCACTACATGTCGGTCAACCGCTGGGGAAGGCCCGGCGAGTGGTTCACCAACTACGCCGGCATCGCCTGGTCCGACGACAACGGCGAGAACTGGGTCCGCGACGCCGACGCCCGCTGGCAGAACACCGGCGCCTGGGACAACAAGTTCCAGATGGCGGCCTTCGTCCGGCAGGGCGGCCACGTCTACATGTACGGCACGCCCAACGGCCGGTTCGGCGACGTGCACCTGGCCCGGGTGCCTGCGGGCGAGCTGCTGGAGCCCGGTGCGTACCGCTACTGGGACGGCAGCGCCTGGGTCACCGACCAGAACGCCGCCGCTCCGGTCGCCCAGGCGCCCGTCAGCGAGGTGTCCGTGCAGTACAGCCGTTACCTCGGGCAGTTCGTGATGATGTATCTCGACGAGCCGCAGGGTGCCGTCGTCATGCGGACCTCGCCGAGCCCGACCGGTCCGTGGAGCGCCAAGCAGACCGTGGCCTCCGGCGCCGACTTCCCCAAGCTGTACGGGGCGTTCGTCCACCCCTGGTCGGCGGACTCCAACAGCCCGTACCTCTATTTCACGATGTCGCAGTGGGACCCGTACAACGTCTATCTGATGCGGGTGCGCCTCACCGGCGGCGGGCAGTTCGGCGGCTCGCCCGCCGACTTCGACGGGGACGGCACCGACGACATCGTGACCTTCACCCAGAACGACGCGGCCGAGGCGTACGCAGCGACCTCCCGCGGCGACTCGTTCAACACCGGCGGGAAGTGGCACGACCACTTCGCACCCGCCGGGGAGACGCCGCTGACCGGGGACTTCACCGGCGACGGCAAGGACGACGCCGTCACCTTCACGCACGGCGAGGCCGCCGACGTGTATGTGGGGGAATCGAGCGGCACGGGCTTCGGCACCGGCGCGAAGTGGCACGACCACTTCGCGCCCGGCCGGGAGACCCCCGCCGTCGGGGACTTCGACGGCGACGGCACCGACGACATCGTGACCTTCACCCACGACGACGCGGCCGACGTGTACGTCTCCCTGTCCACCGGCGAGAACTTCGGCCCCGGCGAGAAGTGGCACGACGACTTCGCCGGCTGGGGCCGCTTCCCGGCGGTCGGTGACGTCGACGGCGACGGGCGGGACGACCTGATCGCCTTCACCCGGGGCGAGGAGGCCGACGTGTATGTCGCCCTGTCCGACGGCGACGGCTTCGGCACCCCGTACAAGGCGCACGACTTCTTCGCCTACGGCGCCGAGTCCCCGCGCGTCGGTGACGTCGACGGCGACGGCGACGACGACATCGTCACCTTCGTGCAGGGCGGGACGGACGCGGTGTACGTCGCGCGCTCCGACGGCGAGAACTTCGGCGCGGCCGGGAAGTGGCACGAACGCTTCTCGCTGGACGGCGAGTTCCCGTACGTCGGCGACTACGACGGCGACGGCGACGACGACATCGTGACGTTCACGCACGACTCGTCGAACGACGTCTACGTGGCGCTGTCGGACGGCGGTACGGCCTTCACCGGCAGCCGGGTCTGGCACGACTTCTTCGGCCTGGCGGGCGAGACCAGCCTCTGACCCGGCCGGCTCCCATTGACCGGACCGGCCCTCCGACCGGACCGGTCTCCGGACCGGCCGGCCCTTCCCGGAACACCCCCGACCGGTCCGGTCGCGGGCGGCCCCCTTCCCCCCGTAGGGGCCCGCCCGCGGCCGGGCCCTTCCGCTTCCCCCCGCCCGCCCCCGCGGGCTCGCGGACCCCTCGGCACCCCCCCCGAAAGGAACACGATGCGTCCACCACGGCTCGCGCGGGCGGTCACCACCGCGCTCGTCGCCGCCCTCCTGCTGGGCCCGGCCACCGCCCTCGGCGGTACGGCACCCACGGCCGCCGCGGCATCCCCGCCGGCGGCGCCCGCCCCGGCGGCCCCGGCCCCGGACGGCGGCGCCCCGGACGGCGGGGACCCGGCCGGGCCCACCGCGGCCGACCCCGGCAACGGCCCCGTCGGCTGGGACACCTTCCGCCGCCTCGACCGGCTCCCGTATCTCAGCCCCGGCACGAGCACCCGGCAGTTCTCCAGCTTCGACCGGGCAGGCGGCAACGTCGACGACGGCTTCTCCGGCCGCTACTCCTGTCTGCGCACCGACTCCGCGGGCTGCCTGATCGCCGAGGACACCGGCCCCGGCGAGATCGCCTCGATCTGGTTCACCCGGGACGGGGGCGACGTGCGGGCCACCGGTGACATCCGCATCGAACTCGACGGCCGCACCGTCGTCGACATGCCGCTGCAGGACCTGGTCAACGGCGCCATGGGCGCCCCGTTCAGTTACCCGCTGGTGGCCAACGCCGAGCAGAGTTCCGGCGGCGTCTACATCAAGGTGCCGATGCCGTACCGCGAGTCGATGCGGATCCACGTCGAGAACAACCCGTTCTTCTACCACGTCACCCACCGGCACTTCCCCGACGCCGAAGGGGTGCGGACGTTCGACCCCGCGGACCGCGCCACCGATGTCCTCGAGCAGCTGAAGGCCTCCGGCACCCGCGACCCCAAGCCCGCGCGCGCCGGAGCCGAGACCACCCGTGAGACCGTCGACCTCGCGCCGGGCGAAAGCGCCGAACTAGCCCGGACCACCGGACCGGGCGCCCTGTCCGCGCTCCGGCTGCGCATCCCCGACAGCCACGACACGGACGCCGTGCTCGCCGGGCTGCGGCTGCGGCTCTCCTTCGACGGGCGGCAGACCGCCGAGGCCCCGGTCGGCGAGTTCTTCGGCTCGGGGCTCGGCGAACACCCCGTACGGTCGCTGCTGTTCGCCATGGACACGGCGGCCGGCGGCTGGTACACCACCTGGTGGCCCATGCCGTACCGGGAGAAGGCCGTCGTCAGCCTCGTCAACACCACCGGCGGCACCGTCCCCGGCATCGAGGCCGAGACCACCGCCGCCCCCGACGACCAGTGGGACACCGCCCTCGCCCCCGGCGGCAACGCGGGCCACTTCACCGCCGAGTCGCACTCCGGGGAGACCGTGCCCGACGACGACTGGATGTTCGCCGACCGCACCGGCCGCGGCAAGTTCGCCGGAGTCAGCCACACCATGGAGGGGCACACCGGCGCGGGCAACCGGCGGCAGTACCTGGAGGGCGACGAGCGGGTCCACGTCGACGGCGCCGACACCCCGCAGCTCCACGGCACCGGCGCCGAGGACTTCTACGAGGCCGGCTGGTACTTCAACCAGGGAACCTTCAGCAACCCGCTGAACGGCAACACCGCCCACGAACTGGAGAGCGGCGGCTGCGCCGACGAGTGCGACGCCACCTACCGGCTGATGCTCACCGACGCCGTCGACTACTCCACCGCCCTCGGCTTCGGCATCGAACACGGCTTCCAGAACGACGCCCCCGCCCGCTACGGCTCCACCGCCTACCTCTACACGAAGCCCGAGCCCGGCACCCACCGCACCGCCACCCTGCACACCGGCGACCCCGGCAGCCGCGCCGCACACGACTACACGGACGGCGACGCGACCGAGACCACCCTCACCTCGCACTACGAGGGCGACCGCGACCAGCAGCTGGTGCGCGGCACCGTCCGCTCGGCCTCCGGCCCGATCGCCTTCGAGCTGCCCGTCGACCCGGACAACACCGGGGTGCTGTTGCGCCGCACCGCCGACCAGCGGCAGAGCGGCCAGGCCGTGCGGGTCACCGTCGACGGAGCCGACGCCGGCACCTGGCGGCAGCCGCTGGGCAACACCACGCAGCGCTGGCTCACCGACAGCCACGCCCTGCCCGCGGGCACCACCGCCGGCAAGGACTCCGTACGGATCGAGCTGACCCCGCTGCCCGGCGCCCCGGAGTGGACGGCTGCCCGGTACGCCGCCGACAGCCTGCTGCCCGGGGCGCACACCGACAGCGGCGGCCCGGCGGCCGTACCGGGACTCGCGCTGGTCGGCGGCGAGGAGCACGCGCTGCACCTCAGCTGGCAGGAGCCGCACGACGACAGCGGCGTCCGCGAGTACCGGATCCACGGCGCCCGCTCGCAGTCCGTTCCCATCGGCGAGGACACCCTGCTCGGCACCGTCCGCACGCCCGGCTTCACCCACGGCCCGCTGACCGCCGGGGAGGACTGGCACTACCGGGTCGTCGCCGTCGACACGGCGGGCCGCGCGGGCGAGCCCGGCGCGGAGGTCTCCGGTCGCAGTGCCGTCCCGGTCCGCAGCGACGCCGACGGGGACGGCCGGGACGACGCGGTCACCTTCACCCGGGGCGAGCGGGCCGACACGTACGTGTCGCTGTCCGACGGCGAACGGTTCGTCCAGGACGGCCTGCGCTGGCACGACCGGTTCGCCGGCGGCTCGGAGATCCCGTTCACCGGCGACTTCGACGGCGACGGCCGCACCGACGCGGTGACCTTCACCCGCGGTACGGCCGCCGAGGTCTTCGTCGCGCTGTCCGACGGCACGGAGTTCACCGGCACCGGCGTCCGCTGGCACGACCACTTCGCGCCCGGCGACGAGATCCCCGCCGTCGGTGACTTCAACGGCGACGGCCGCGACGACATCGCCGCCTTCACCCGCGGCGCGGAGAGCGACGTCTACGTGGCGCTGTCCGACGGCAGCGGCTTCCGCGACGCCCGCAAGTGGCACGACCGGTTCGCGCTCGACGGGGAGGTCCCGGCGGTCGGCGACTTCGACGGCGACGGCCGGGACGACATCGCCGCCTTCACCCGGGGGGAGAAGGCCGAGGTGTACGTGTCGCTGTCCAGTGGCAGCGTCTTCCGGCAGGACGGCTGGCGTTGGCACGACCACTTCGCGCCCGGCGACGAGATCCCCGCGGTCGGCGACTTCGACGGCGACGGCCGGGACGACATCGCCGCCTTCACCCGGGGTGCGGCGGCCGACGTGTACGTGTCGCTGTCCGACGGCCGGCACTTCTCCGGGAGCGGCCGGAAGTGGCACGAGGACTTCGCCGCGGGCACCCGGGTGCCGGGCGTCGGCGACGTCGACGGCGACGGACGCGCGGACCTGCTCGCGTACTCCCGGGGCACGGACGGGACCGTGTACGCGGCCCGCTCGGCCGGGGAACGCTTCGGGGCGGCGGAGACCTGGCACGACCACTTCGCCGTGGACCGCGAGTGGCCCCGGCCGAGCCGGGTCGAGCTGATCGACCCGGCCTGACCCGGAGAGGTTGACTCTTCCGTAACGTCAACTTCTAGCGTCGTCGTCACGGGCGGAGAAACCGCCCGGCGCGAGCAGTACCGGACCAGCCGGAGGAGGTGGCCGCCGTGGAGTGGTCGATCCAGGACATCGCCCGCCGCGCGGGCACCACCAGCCGGACCCTGCGGCACTACGACGACATCGGGCTGCTCGAGCCCAGCCGCGTCGGCGGCAACGGATACCGCTACTACGACGAGGCCGCCCTGCTGCGCCTCCAGCGGATCCTGCTGCTGCGCGAGCTGGGCCTCGGGCTGCCCGCCATCGCCGAGGTGCTGGCCGGCCAGCGCGACACGGCCGCCGCACTCCGTACCCATCTCGCCCTGCTGGAGCAGGAACGGGAACGGATCGGGCGGCAGATCGAGTCGGTCCGGACGACCTTGCGCAAGACGGAGGAGGGCGGCGCGCTCATGGCCGAGGAAATGTTCGACGGATTCGACCACACGCGGTACGAGGAGGAGGTGACCCGCCGCTGGGGCCGTGCGGCCTACGAGGACGGCGACCGCTGGTGGCGCTCGCTCACCGAGGAGCAGAAGAAGGAGTTCCAGCAGGAGCAGGAGGACATCGCCACCGACTACGCCCGGGCCCACCGGGCCGGCAGCGCCCCGGACGGCGACGAGGCGCAGGACATCACCCGCAGGCACCACGCGTGGCTGTCGATCACCACCCCGGGCGGCCCGTCCAAGGGCCACTTCACCGGGCTGGGGGAGATGTACGTCGCGGACCCGCGCTTCACGGCCCACTACGACCGGAAGGGCGCGGGCACGGCGGAGTTCATCCGGGACGCGATGAAGGTCTACGCCGAGCGGCACCTGAGCGACTGAGCCCCGGGGACGGCCCGGCCCGCGGGCGCGGCCGTCCCCGGGGAGGCACGGGTGCGGGCACGGGAGACGCGCGTGACGCGCCCCGGGCGCGGGTGGCGCCGGACGCTCGTGCGGGTGGCGCCGGACGCTCGTGAAACCGCGGCACGGGCAGCGGGGACTCGTCAGCGGCAGCGGGGACTCGTCAGCGCGGGCAGCACGGGCGCGGGGCCGCGGGCCGCGGGCATGGGGTGCGGGCAGCAGGTACAGGGCGCGGGCAGCACAGGCACGGGGTGAGACAGGCAGCGGGCGCGGGCAGCGGGCAAGGGGCACGGGGCGAAACAGGCAGCGGGCAAGGGGCACGGGGCACGGGGCGAGACAGGCAGCAGGCAAGGGGCACGGGCAGCAGGCGCGCGGCCGGCAGCCCGGTCAGAACCCGCCGCCGCCGAAGTCCCCGCCGCCGAAACCGCCGCCGCCCCCGAAATCGCCTCCGCCGAAGCCGCCCCCGAAGTCCCCGGCGTCGAAGTCCGAGCCGGTGTAGTCGCCGCCCTCGGGACCGCCGCCCTCACCCCCGTAGCCGCCGCCCCAGCCGTAGGCGTGCGGGGCGAACATCATGCTGCCGAGCACCGTGCCGGTCAGCATGCCGGGGAGCAGCCCGGCGCCGAAGTAACCGCCGGCCCAGGGCCCGTAGAGCGGACCGGCCTCCCAGTACGGCCGGCGGCCGCTCGGGGTGTCCACGGAGCGGCCCATCGGCTCCTCGCCGTCGTCCAGCCGTGCGGCGTCCGCCGCGCAGACGGGGACGGTCCGCTCGGCGCCGCCCGCGGGCGCCCACTGCGCGTCCTGCGTGGACGGGCCGTGGCGCGGGTCGAAGAAGCAGGGCGGCCGCCGGTCGGGCAGCGGGCCGCCCTGCTGCCGTGCCTCCAGGACGGCGATCGAGAACCGCCCGTCCTCCAGGGCCTCGGTCACCTTCCGCACGTCACCGGGGCGGCGCGCGGCGGCCATCGCGCTCTTCGCCTTCTCGTACGCGTCGAGGGCGTGCTCGTAGTCCCGCCGCATCGCGTCGTCGGCCTCGGGATCCCGGGGCCGGAAGTCCAGCCGGTCCAGCTTCTCGCCGTACGCCGTGATGTCCTCGTCCACGACCGGACGCAGCGTCTCCAGTTCCTGGCGCTCCCGTTCGGCGCGGCGCCTGCGGGTGCGGCGGCCGGAGGTCAGGACCGCGGCGCCGGCCGCGAGGACCAGGGCGCCCAGGGTGACCAGCGGGACCAGGCCGCCGGTTCCGCCGCCGGGCCCGCCGCCGTCCCAGGAGGCGGGTGCGGTGCCGTTCGCCTGCCGGGCCGCGTCGTCGGTGAAGTCGTTCAGCAGGGCCGCGGTGTCGGCACCGTGTTCGCGTTCGACGGCGCCGGTGAGGTTGTCGACGGCGTTGTTCGACATCACCGACGCGTCGGCGGCCGCGTCGAATCCGTCACCGAGCACGACGGCGTACACCCCGGCGACCCCCACCTGGGTGCGCAGATCCCGCAGCACGGTCTCCGGCGGGAACTCCTCGGCGCGCGGCAGCACCGCGACGAACACGGGCTTGTCGGCGTCCTCGATCCGGTCGGCGAGCGCTCTCGCCTCGCCGTCGGAGAGCTGTCCCTGGGCGCGCGGATCGACGTACACGGGGCCGTCGCGCAGTCCGGAGGCCACGTCGCCGACACCGTCGGCCGCCCACGCGGCAGGGGCGGTCACCCCGGCCGCCAGCAACAGGGCGGCGAGGAGGGCCAGCACCGGTCCGAGCACGGCGTGGTGCGATGTGCTCCTCATATCTTCGAAGTTACATCAAAAGGAGCAAGAAAGACCTTCGCCGCTGATCGGAACGTTCCGGTGCAACCGGCGGGGAAGGCCGCCGTGCGGGCCCGGGAATCGGTCCCGTGCGGGCCCGGGGCAGGACTCCGTGCGGCCCGGCGGGCGGTGTGTCCCGGAAGCCGCCACCCCGGGCCCGGCCGGGCGGCGCCGGACCGGCCCCGAGTGGCCGCCGGGCCCGACCTCCCGCACGCTGGAAAGAAGTGCGGTGTCGTCCGCGGCCGGACGCGCCCGGAAGCGGAAGCGGGAGAGCACAGGTGGGGCAGCGAGAGCGGCTGTACGGCAGCAGTGGCTCCCGTGCCGGTCCGCTCCGCGGCGCCGGCCGGTTCGTTCACTCACTGCCGCTGCTGTTTCTGGCGGTCGGTGCGCTCTTCGGCCTGCTGACTCCGGCGAACGTGAGCGCCGCCCCGTTCTTCACGGCGGCGCCGCTGGTCGGCGTCGGGATCTACACCGTCCGCGCCACGGTCCTCGTCGGCGCGTCCGGCCTGCTCCTGCTGCTGGGTGTCAAGATCGCCAAGGGCGGACCGGACGAGTTCGCCGACCAGATGGACCTGCTCACCGTCGGCAGCGTCGCCGTGCTGGCCCTGCTCATCAATCTGCTGGTGCGCCGCGGCGTGACCGCCCTCGCCTCCGTGCGGGACGTCGCCGGGGCCGCCCAGCGGGCGCTGCTGCCGGTCCCGCCGGAACGCGTCGACGGGCTGCGCGTCGCCGCCCGTTACGAGGCCGCGCGGGCGGACGCGCAGATCGGCGGCGACTTCTACGCCGTCCAGCAGACCCCGTACGGCGTGCGGCTCGTTCTGGGCGACGTGCGGGGCAAGGGCCTGGGCGCGGTGGAGACCGTGGTCGTCGTCCTGGGGGCGTTCCGCGAGGCCGCCGAGTACGAGCCCGAGCTGGAGACGGTCGCGGCCCGGCTCGACGCGGCGCTGCGGCGGGCGGGGGCGGTCCGGGGCGGGGAGGACCGGTCGGAGGGCTTCGCCACGGCGCTGCTCGCCGAGATCCCCCCGGGGCCGCCCGGTGACCTGCGGCTGCTGAACCGGGGCCATCCGCCGCCGTTCCTGCTCTCCGCGGACGGCACCGTGCGGAGCGTGTACCCGGATTCGCCGGCCCTGCCGCTCGGCATGTCCGGGCTGACCGGCTGGCCGGACCGGGTCGAGACGGTGCCGTTCCCGGGCGGGACCACGCTGCTGATGTACACCGACGGCGTCACCGAGGCCAGGGACGAGAACGGCGTCTTCTACGACCCGGAGGCGCGGCTGCCGGGTCTACGGGGCCACAACCCGGCGGTGCTGCTCGACATGCTGGTGCGGGACGTCGCGCGGCACACCGGGGGCCGGACGGCCGACGACATGGCGCTGCTCGCGGCGAGCCGGGAGAGCACGCCGGCCGGACCGTCGCCCGGGGAATCTCACCCTGAGTAATGGGAAGGATTCCGTCCGCATAACGACTGGTACACGATCGGCGTCGAAAGGTTTTCTCAACTGCGGGCAACTCGCCCCGTTGTGCCGGATCTTGTCCTGGTTGATTCCCGTCAAGAGGTCAAACGATCATCAGGAACGGCTTGGAATACGGGACTGCCCTCTATTAACGTTCGATAACGCAGCGCGGTCGTCCCAGTCGCCGCAAGTGGCGGCGCCGCGTGTCATCGCCGAATCCCGCAGCACCAGCACCACCCAGCAGTACGCAGCACCAAGGGAACCGGGGAACCACCACCTTGGGGTGAATCGGTCCCCTCCGCGAGGAGGGAACCGTAGGAGACCTTCCTGCTCCGAACCCGTCAGCTAACCCGGTAGGCGAGAAGGAAGGAAAGGAGTGCGCCTCCGTGGCGTCCAACAGCCCTGCCCCCGAGTCCTGGTTCGCGACCACCGACTCCGGCCCCCGGTTCGACGAGGAGCCCCAGGGCGACTGGAATCCCACCGCCGGATCCACCGCACCCGTACGGGGACGGCACCGCGTCGTCAAACAGCGCGGCGGCGGCATGGCGCGCAGTGGCGCGGTCCTCGGTGTCGGCGTCATCGCCGCGGTCGGCGCGGGCGGCATGGCGACCGCCAAGGACCGCCCGCCGGCCCCGATCTCGCTGCCGGACCTCTCCTCCGTCACGGACAAGGTCCCCGGCCTCGACTCCCTGGTCCCGGACGGCTCCGCCGAGGAGACCCTCGCCGCGAACAGCGCGCCGCTCACCCAGGCCGGGCTCACCACCGACGAGGCGGCTCAGGGCGCCGACGCGGGAGAGGCCCTGCGGGCGCGCATCATGCGCCAGGCCGAGCAGCAGCAGACCGCCGCCGAGCTGCACGACCGCCGCACGGCGGAGGAAGCGGCCCGCGAGAAGGCCGCCGAAGCCGCTGCCGAGAAGAAGCGCCAGGCCGCGGCCGACAAGAAGGCGGCCGAGGCGGAGGCCGAGCGCAAGGCGGAGGAGGAAGCCAGGCGCAAGGCCGAGGAGGAGCGCCGCGCCAAGCTGGCCGCCAGCTACGCCGTTCCGCTCTCCTCCTACACCCTCACCTCCGTCTTCGGCGAGTCCGGCTCCATGTGGTCCAGCACCCACACCGGACTGGACTTCGCCGCGCCCAGCGGCACCCCCGTCAAGGCCGTGCACGGCGGCACCGTCACCGAGGCCGGCTGGGCCGGCTCGTACGGCTACCGCATCATCCTCACCCTCGACGACGGCACCGAGATCTGGTATTGCCACCTCTCGTCCATGACCGTCACCTCCGGCGAGGTCACCACCGGCGACACCATCGGCCGCGTCGGCGCCACCGGCAACGTCACCGGCGCCCACCTCCACCTGGAGGTCCGGCCCGGCGGCAGCGACCCGGTCGACCCGACGGCCTGGTTCGGCCAGCACGGCAAGAGCCTCTGAACCCGCCCGCCGAGCCGGTGTGAACCACCGGCGCCGCGCGGCCCGGACGGTGTGAACCACCGGCCGGCCCGCGGCCTCTCACCTCTCCGCACGCACCGGCCGCACGCACCGGCCGCACGCACCGGCCGCACGCACCGGCCGCACGCACCGGCCGTACGCGCCCTCAGGGGCGGGAGCGGCCGGTGCTGTGCGTGTGCCGCTGTGCGTGTGCCGCTGTGCGTGTGCCGCTGTGCGTGTGCCGTCCGGTGTGAGGGGCCGCCGGTGCCTGTGCCGCCGGGGCGTGCGCGGGCCGGGCCGGGCGTACGGGGCGGAGTGCCCTCAGTTCCCGAACGCGCGGGGGCGGGCGCCCCGCAGGAGGCGGCCGGTGACGCCCCTTCGGATGCGTGAAGCCCTCCGCTACGGGAACCTGCTGCTACGGATGCGCACGGGGCGCGGGTCCCCGGGCCGGACGGAGGCAGGGATGGCGAGCGGCGAGGACCCGTTGGAGTCCCCGGCGGAGACGGGCACCGTCACCACCGCCGTACCGGCCAGGCTGGACCGGCTTCCGTGGTCCCGCTGGCACTGGACGATCGTCATCGGGCTGGGCACGGTCTGGATCCTCGACGGCCTCGAGGTCACGCTCGTCGGCAACATCGCCGGCCGGCTCTCCGAGGAGGGCAGCGGGCTCCCGATCACCTCCGGCCAGGTCACGGGCATCGCCGCCGCCCTGTACGTCGCCGGGGCCTGCTCGGGCGCCCTCTTCTTCGGCTGGCTCACCGACCGCTACGGCCGGAAGAAGCTCTTCATCATCACCCTGGCGGTCTATCTGGCGGCCACCGCGCTGACCGCGCTGTCCTTCTCCACCTGGTGGTTCTTCCTCTGCCGCTTCTTCACCGGCTTCGGCATCGGCGGCGAGTACGCGGCCATCAACTCCGCGATCGACGAGCTGATCCCGTCGAAGTACCGCGGCCGCGTGGACCTCATCATCAACGGCAGCTTCTGGCTCGGCGCCGTCGGCGGCTCGCTGCTCGCCATCGTCATGCTGGACACCGACCTCTTCGCCATCGACCTCGGCTGGCGGCTGACCTTCGCCTTCGGTGTCGTCTTCGGGCTGGTGATCCTCCTCGTCCGCCGCCATGTCCCGGAGAGCCCGCGCTGGCTGTTCATCCACGGCCGCGGCGACGAGGCGGAGAAGCTGGTCCGCACGGCCGAGGAGCGGATCGTCGCCGAGAAGGGCGGCGAGCTGCCGCCGCCCGCCGGTGAGATCACCATCCACCAGCGCAAGAGCATCGGCTTCGGGCTGATCGCCCGCACCGTCTTCTCCCACTACCGCAGACGGGCCGTCCTCGGCCTCTCGCTCTTCATCGGCCAGGCGTTCCTCTACAACGCCATCACCTTCGGCTTCGGCGCGATCCTGACCACCTTCTTCGACGTCGGGACCGGATCCACCGGCTACTTCTTCGCCGTGATCGCCCTCGGCAACTTCTTCGGGCCGCTGCTCCTCGGCAAGCTCTTCGACACCGTGGGCCGCCGGATCATGATCTCCAGCACCTACATCCTCTCCGGTGTGCTGCTCTTCGTCACCGCCTGGCTCTTCGACGGCGGCCACCTCACCGCCCGCACCCTCACCGCCTGCTGGTGCGTCGTCCTGTTCTTCGCCTCCGCCGGAGCCAGTTCCGCGTATCTGACCGTGAGCGAGGTCTTCCCGATGGAGACCCGCGCCATGGCGATCGCCTTCTTCTACGCCATCGGCACGGCCGCGGGCGGCATCAGCGGCCCGCTGATCTTCGCGAGGCTCACCGAGTCCGGGGTCGTCGGCGACACCGCGCTGGCCTTCTGCATCGGCGCGTCGCTGATGACGCTCGCGGGACTGGTCGCCGTGGCGCTCGCCGTACCCGCGGAGCGGCGCTCGCTGGAGGACATCGCCGCGCCGCTGTCCCAGCGGATGCCGGGACGACGGGACGGCCGGGAGAGCGGGGAGGGCGGGCGCGGCGGGGACGGCCGCTTCGGCGGCGGCACGGGCCAGGGGCCCGGGACATAGTGACCGACGGGCTCAGCGGCGGCGGAAGACCAGGTCGTGCACGGTGTGGCCCTTGCCGAGCCCGGCCGTCTCGAACTTGGTCAGCGGGCGGAAGTCCGGCCGCGGGGTGTAGCCGCCGTCCGGCCGGGTGTTCTCCAGGTCGGGGCTCGCCGTCAGCACCTCGAGCATCTGCTCCGCGTACGGCTCCCAGTCCGTCGCGCAGTGCACCAGCGCCCCGGGCCGCAGCCGGGAGGCGGCCAGCTCGACGAATTCCGGCTGTACGAGCCGCCGCTTGTGGTGCCGCTTCTTGTGCCACGGGTCCGGGAAGAAGATCCGCAGCCCGTCCAGCCCGCCCGGGGCGATCATCTCGCGCAGCAGGATGATCGCGTCGCCGTTGGCGACCCGGACGTTGTCCAGGCCCTCCCGTTCCGCCAGCGCCAGCAGATTGCCCTGGCCGGGGGTGTGCACATCCACCGCGAGGATGCCGGTGTCCGGGTCGGCCGCCGCCATCTGCGCGGTCGCCTCGCCCATGCCGAAGCCGATCTCCAGCACGACGGGCCGTCCGCCGAACATCTCGTCGAGGTCGAGCACCGACCGCCCGTCGATGTCCAGCCCCCACTTCGGCCACAGCCGGCGCAGCGCGTCACCCTGCCCCGAGGTCACCCGGCCACGGCGCGGCCGGAAGCTCCGGATGCGGCGCTCGTGATGAGAGCCGGCGGGGTCGACCGCGGGCCCTTCCGGGAACTGCAGCCTCCGGTCGGCACGGGTCGCGCCGTGCGGCTCGGGCACGGGGGAGTCGTTCTGCTCAGACACAATGCCCCGATTCTACGGCGCCCCCGCAGGCCACGAGCCCGGGGCCGGGAGCCCCGGGGCTGGCCGGGAGCCCGGGCCGGCCGGGGTGGGGCGGCCAGGCGGGTCGGGACGGGCCGGGCTGGGATGGCCAGGCAGGTCGGGTTGGGCCAGGCAGGTCGGGTTGGGCTGGGCCGGGCTGGGCCGGGCGGTTCGCGATGCGCCGGGGCCGCGGCGTCGGATTTGCGGGCGCCGGGGCCGGGGCGTCGGGCTCGCGGGTCTCGGATCTACCGATCTCGGTTCCGCCGGTCTCGGGCTCGCGGGTCTCGGATCCGTCTGCCTCGGGCCCGCAGGTATCGGACCGACCGGCCTCGGATCCACCGGCCTCGGGCCTGCCGGTCTCGGAGCCACCTGCCTCGGTTCCGCCGGTATCGGACCCGCCGGTATCGGACCCGCGGGCATCGGGCCCACTGGTCTCAGAGCCACCGGTATCGGACCCGCGGGCCTCGGCCCCACCGGCGTCGGACCGACCGGCATCGGACCGACCGGCATCGGACCCGTGGGCGTCAGACTCGCAGCGTCCCCAGGGCCGTCAGCGCCCGGCGGGCGATCTCGCGTCCGATCGGGAGCGCCGCGGTCGCCGCCGGCGACGGGGCGTTCAGCACGTGCACCGTCCGCGGGGCCTCCGCGAACAGGAAGTCGTCGACCAGCGTCCCGTCCGGCAGCACCGCCTGGGCGCGGACACCCGCCGGGGCCGGTATCAGGTCCGCCTCCGTCACCTCCGGCAGCAGCCTGCGGACCTCCTGAGTGAAGGCGCCCTTGTCCAGCGAACGGCGCAGCTCACCCGCGCCGTACCGCCAGTGGCGGCGGGCCAGTCGCCAGGAGCCCGGGAAACCTAGGGTCCCGGCCAGCTCGGCGGGGCGCACGGTCCGCCAGTCGTACCCCTCACGGGCGAGCGCGGGGACGGCGTTCGGCCCGATGTGGACCCCGCCGTCGATGCCCCGGGTCAGATGGACGCCGAGGAACGGGAAGGCCGGGTCCGGCACCGGGTAGACCAGGCCGCGCACCAGCTCCGACCGCTCCGGGCGCAGCGTGAAGTACTCCCCGCGGAACGGGATGATCCGCATGCCCGGATCGTCACCCGCCAGCCGCGCGACCCGGTCGGCGTGCAGCCCGGCGCAGTTCACCAGGGCGCGCGCCCGCAGCACCGCGCCGTCCGCCGTGCGCACCGCGACGGCCGACGGCCGACGGCCGATCACCCGGGCCTCCGCGCCGTAGCGCACGACGGCCCCGGCGTCCTCCGCGAGCCGGGCCAGCCGGGCCGTGATCGCCGTGTAGTCGCAGACGCCGGTCGTGCCGACGTGGATCGCGGCCAGGCCGCGCACCGCCGGTTCGTACGCCTCGATCTGGGCGGGGCCCAGCTCCTGCACGGGAATGCCGTGCTCGCGGCCGCGCTGGACCAGGGCGTGCAGGCGGGGCAGCTCGGACCGGTCGGTGGCGACGATCAGCTTGCCGGTCACCTCGCAGGGCAGGTCCTGCTCCGCGCAGAACTTCACCGTCTCGGCCGCCCCGCGCAGCGCGAACCGGGCCTTGAGCGAGCCGGGGCGGTAGTAGATGCCGCTGTGGATCACGCCGCTGTTGCGCCCCGTCTGGTGCAGCGCGGGGCCGGGCTCTTTCTCCAGCACCGTGACCCGGGTGCCGGGCGCGGCGCGCGTGAGGGCATGGGCCGTCGACAGGCCGACGATTCCGCCGCCGATCACCAGCACGTCGCAGTCGTGGGACACCCGCACCTCCCCGCTCCGGCCCCGTCCTTCCACCACCCACGATGATGCACCGGGGCACTGACAGCGCCCCGTGGCGCCCCGTCCGCCCGGCTCCCCGCCCCGACCTCGGCCGGACGCCTCCCAGCGCTGCCCAGCGCCCCCAGTGCTGCCCAGCGCCTCCCAGCGCTGTCCGGCCCCCAGCGCCGCCCTGCCCCTCTCACCGGTCGGCCGTCCCCTGTCCGGTCCGCTGCCGCCGCTCCGGTCCGGCCGCCGGTCTCCGCCCGTTTCCCCCGGGAGCCGGTCCCGGCCGTTCCCACCGGCGGCCTCCGCCCCGCCGCTTCGGCCGGCAGTCTCCGTACGACTTCTTCCGCACCGACTTCTTCCGCACCGGCCCCTTCCGCACCGGCCCCTTCCGCACAGGTTGCTGCCGCCCCGGCAGCTTCCGCCCCGGCTGCGTACGGCCGCTTCCGCCGCGGTCTCCCGCCTCCGGCCGGTGGTGCCCTCGGGCCGGGCCGACCGGTGCTCCCGTCCGGCCGGTGCCCGCAGGCCGCGGGGGCCCGCGTCCGGCCGTGCCTCCGGGCCCGCCACCGCGTCCGCCCGGCCGTGCCACCGTGCCGCCGTCTCCGTACCGCCTCCCCCGGCCCTCTCCGCCCGAACCTCTCCACCCGGTCGCCGCCGCCGGGTCGCCGCGGGCCGCGGCCCCTCCGGCGACCCGGCGCCGCCGCCCCGCTCAGGCAGGCGCCGCCAGCAGCGGCCGGGCACGTTCGCGCAGTTCCGCGACCCGCGGCTCGTCGCCGTACGGCTCCAGCCGGTGCAGCAGATCCCGTACGTACTCCGTGGTGCGCGCCGAGGAGATCCGGCCCGCGACCTCCACCGCCCGGGTGCCCTGCGCACAGGCCGCGTCGAGGTTGCCCGACTCCAGCTCGGCGACGGCCGAGACGACCAGCCGCAGACCGTGCGAGCGCACGAACTCCTCCGTGGGCTGCGACAGTGCCTGCTCGGTGAAGCGGCGGACCTGCCGCGGCGCCTTGAGGTCGCGATAGCACTCGGCGGCGTCGGCGGCGAACCGGCCCTCGGAGTAGAAGCCGAGCCAGGACGGGTCGTGGTCGCCCGCGCGGGAGCGCTCCAGCCAGCCCTCGGCGGCGCGCAGGGCTGCGCCCGCCGCGTGCGAGTCGCCGGCCTTGGCGTGTGCCCGCGCCTCGACCAGCCGGAAGAAGCTCATGGTGCGGGCGGTGGCCAGTCCCCGGTTGCGCTCGACGGCGGCCTGGGCGAGGTCGACTCCCTCGTCGGCGAAGCCCCGGTAGGTCGCCTGGAGGCTCATCGAGGCCAGGACGTATCCGCCGAGCGGGACGTCCGCCGCGGCCCGCGCGAGACGTAAGGCCTGGATGTAGTAGCGCTGCGCGGCCTCCTGCTGGCCGGTGTCGAAGGCCATCCACCCGGCGAGACGGGTGAGTTCGGCCGTCGCGCCGAACAGGGAGCGGCCGACGTCGTCGCTGTAGCTGCCGAGGAGCAGCGGCGCGGCGTCGACCCGCAGGCACTCCGGCACCATCGACGAACGCCAGTCCCCGCCCCCGTACTTGGAGTCCCAGCGGCGGGCGTCCTCGGCGGCCTCGCGCAGCTTGGTGACGTCGCTGTGGCCGACGCGCTGCGGCGGGCCGTCGCCGCCGGCCGACTCCGCCTCGCCGGGGTCCCGCCCGGCGCTGCTGTCGGCGGGTGAGATCAGCCAGCGGGACGCAGGCGTGGCGTAAGCGCTCACTGCGAAGGATCCGGCCAAGCTCTGCCAGATGCCCCCGCCGCCCCGGCGGCCCGCCAGGTCCAGCCGGTAGAGGTCGGTGGCGGAGCGCACGGCCTCGCTCACGGCGCGCGGGAAGGCCAGTCCGACCTCCGGCGCCGGATCGGCGTCGGCCAGGCCTATTTCGTGCAGCGGTACGGGGCGGCCGAGCTTGCTGCCGATGGCGGCTGCGATCAGGTGCGGCGCCGCACCCTGCGGAACCATGCCCTTGGACACCCAGCGGGCGACGGAGGTCTTGTCGTAGCGAAGGGTCAGTCCGCGCTGGGCGCCGAGGTCGTTGACCCGGCGGGCCAGGCCGGCGTTGCTGATGCCCGCGAGGGCGAGAACGGTGCCGAGCTTCTCGTTCGGCCCGCGTTGCTCCCTGGACATGAGCCACCCCTCGACACAACGACGGCCGCCCCGGCATAGGCACGGGGCATTCGTAAACCCAGCGTAGTTCGCCACATCCCGACCGTTAAGGGTCGAAGTACCGGTTGGCGAGATTGTGGCCGGTGCCCGAGCGTGACGCCCGGGCCTGTGCTCCCGGAGTATGCGGCCGTGCGCCTGCTCGTGCGCGCTGTCCCGGCCATGGCCGGAGGGTTTCGATGAAAGCGCGTGGGTCGGCCCGCTGCACAGGACCCGGTGGGCCGGGGGACACCGTCACCTCATTCCCCGCGGGTGGCGGAACGGTCCGGGAGGCCCGCACCGCCTCCCGGGCCGCGATCTCCGCGGCGGCGGCCCGACGCCCTTTCCCCGGCGGCACTTTGGCCGAATATCGTCTATACCCGAGGGGCGCACACCGTTTGCGAACGCGCGCCCCGTAGCCGCCCCCGTGCGCCGTTGTCATGGCAGCATGGAGCGCGGCGGAACGCACATCTCCCGGGTACGGCGAACACCTCCGCGATACGTGATCAGTTGGCTGTGTCGGCCGTGTCGGCTGTGTCGGCTGTGCAGGCTGGGCAGGCCCAGTAGTCGCAGTCGGCCAAGTCGGCCGGGCAGGCCGTGTTGGCTGCGTGGCTGCGTGGGTGAGTGGCTGCGTTGCTGATTGGCTGCGCGGGTCGCGGTGTTGTCACCGGAGCGTCGCCGGGCCGATGCCGCGCCCGCCGGACTACTGTGCATGATGACTGCTGGTTCTTGGTTGTCCACAGGCTGTGGAGGCGGCGATGCGGTGGCTGGTGGGGTGGAGCAGTGCCGCCGCAGGCATTTCCCGGACGGCGCGCAGCGCCGCGAACGGCAGCGGCGAGGGCCCCGTACACCCCGTCGGCTCCCAACTCCTGTGGGGCGGACCGGATCCGCTCTGGGCCGTCGGCGACTGGCGGCCCGACGAGATCCGCGTGGTGCAGACCGAGTCGCCCGCCCTCCCCTTCCACAAGGACAGGGAGCGCCCCGTCACGCGCATCGCCGTCCTCGGCTGCTGCGGCGCCTCCGACGACGAACTCCGCGCCGGGCTCGTCGCCGCCCGCGGCGGCGCCCTGCGGCACCTCACCTCCTGGCCCGGCAGCTACACCGCCGTCGTCCAGGCCGGCCGCCGCATCACCGTCATCGGCGATCTCGCCGGCGCCCGCCCCGTCTTCCACACCCCCTGGGACGGCGGCACCGCCTACGCCACCGCCGCCCTGCCCCTCGCCGACCTCGTCGAGGCCCAGCTCGACGTCAGCCATCTCGCCGCGCTCCTCGCCTGCCCCGACTCGCCCGAAGCGCTGGGTGACGGCACCCCCTACCTCGGTGTCAGGCGGATACCGCCGGGCCACGCGCTGATCCTGCGCGAGGGCGCCCGTGAGATCACCGGCTACGAACCCACCGCCTCCCTCGCCGTGGCCGCCCCCCAGCTCGACGCCGCCTCCGCCGTCGACGCCATACGGGACGCCCTCGTCGAAGCCGTCCGGGTCCGGCTCGCGGCCCCCCGGCACGCCCCCGAGGCCGCGCCCCCGGACCCCGGCCCCGTGCCCGGCATGGGCCCCGCCGAACGGCGCGCGGCCCGCGGCGCGCCCGCTCCCGGTGTCGGCGCCGACCTCTCCGGCGGCAGCGCCTCCGCCACCCTCGCTCTCCTCGCAGCCGGACTCCCCGGCAACCCCGGCACGATCCTCGGCCAGGGCACCGGCGCCGGCGAGCGGCTCCTCGCCGTCACCTTCAACGACCTGGCCACCGGCCGGGCCGCCGCGGCCGGTGGCGGAGCCGCGGCGGGGGACGCCGAACTCGAACGCGCCCGCAGCATCGCCGAGAACCCCCGGCTGCACCACGTCGTCGTCGCCGCGGGCGAGGAAGCCCTGCCCTACGCCGGACTCGACACGGTCTTCCTCACCGACGAACCCGGCCCGTCCCTCGTCACCGCCGCCCGGCACCGGTACCGGCTCACCGCGGGCAGCGCCGACCACCTCATCGGCCACGGGGCGCGGCAGGTCCTCGACGCCCACCCGGCCCGCCTCGCGGACCTCCTGCTCGACCGGCAGCGCCGCCGCATGCTGCGCCCCATGGCCGCGCTCGCCCGCGCCGACGGACCCGCGGCCAACTCCCTGTTCGTGCCGTTCACGGTCTACCGGGCGGCGCGCAAGCTCGCCCGCACGCCGTACCGGGAAGGCGTACGCGACGCCGCCGCGCGCCTGCTGGAACGGCGCTTCGCCGGCCCGGGCACCGACGCGCCCGACACCGACGGCAACTGGCCGCACGGCAACAGCGCCGTCGACGCCTCCCTCGCGGCCCTCGCCTGGTGCCGGCCCGGCCCCGCCGCGCGCTGGCTCACCGGAGAGGCGCTCGCCGAGGTCGCGTTCCGGCTGCAGGGCGCCGCCGCCCGCCCCGGCACCGTCGAACGTCCCGGTGAACGCCGCGCCAACGCCGCCCTCGCCCGGCACGCGACCGACCACCGCGTCTTCGAACAGGCCGCCGAGGTACGCCACCAGCGCCTGCACGCCCCGTTCTTCGACAACCAGGTCGTACGCGCCTGCCGCGCCCTGCCCGAAGCCGTACGCGTCCAGCCCGGAGCCCGTGCCTCCGTGCTGCGCTCCGTCCTGGCGAGCACCGGCATCCGCGACCTGCCCGCGGGCTGGGGCGCGCCGTCCCAGGCCTCCCAGGCCGCGGCCGTCCGCGCCGGGATGCGCGCCGCCGTCGGCGGTCTGATGGAGCTCTTCGACGCACCGCTGCTCGCGGACGCCGGTCTCATCGAGGCGCGCGTGGTGCGCAAGGCGCTGCGCGCGGCGGTGCAGGGCGAGCCGGTGCCGCTCGACGGACTCGCCGAACTCGTCTCCACGGAGCTGTGGCTGCGCCGCCTGATCGCCCGCCGCGGCAGCTGCTGGACCGGTTCCGAGGCACCACGGCAGCGGGCCGTCTCCGCCGGCGTCCCGGTGACGGAGCGCCCGGCGCTCTGAGCGAATCCCGCCGCCGCCGGCGGCGGCAAGTGATGGCCGTAGGCGGCGGGTGGTCGTGTGAGCCGCAGCCCGATTGCGGTCGGCGGCGGGGGTCGTGTGAGCGGCAGCCGACTGCGGTCGGCGGCGGGGAACCGCGTGGACGGCAGGTGATTGCCGTCGGGGCGGACAGGCGATCGCCTCAGCGGCAGGCGACCGTCTCAGCGGCAGGCGATCGTCTCAGCGGCAGGTGTTCGCTGTGTCAGCGGCAGGAGAACGCGTACGCGGCAGGTGTTCGCTGTGTCAGCGGCAGGTGATCGCCGACTGAGCCCAGTCGGCCAGCGCCAACGAGCCGCCCAGCCCGTCCGGTTCCACCACGAGGCGGATGGACCGCCGGCCCTCCAGCGACACGTGCACCGGCACGGCCGTGTCCCCCTCGTCCAGCGAACCGGACTGCCACAGCAGGGCCGAGTCGCCGTACACCGAGAACCGGACCGGGCCGGACAGCGCCGACATGTCGTCCACTCCGGCCATCGCGTCGTACGTCGTGCAGCTGCGGTTCAGGTCGATCGTGACGGACGAGCGGCCGTGCACCGTGACCCCGTGGGCGTAGGTCACCCCGGCGACCGTCAGGCTGTCGCGCGGCCAGAGCCAGGAACTCGCGCCCGTGCGCACCGCCGGTTTCGTGTTGTCGCCGAGGAAGCCCTGCGTGAGCCTGTTGAGCGGGTACGAGGTCGGCGGCTCGGGTGTGGTGGGCGTCGGCGAGGGAGTCGTCGGCGTCGGTGTGGGGGTCGGCGTCGGAGTGGCGGTCCGGGTCGGCGTGGGCTCCGGGGCCGGGGAGGACGGCGCCTCCGAGGAGGGCTCGTCGGCCGCCGGCGCCGGCCTGTCGGGGGCCTGCTGCCGCTCGGGCCGAATCTGCTCGGCGGGCGGTTCGGGCCGCGGTGTCGGCGCGGGATCCGGCTCCGCCGGGGCGGGTTCGGCGGACGCGACCGGCGGCTTGGCCTGCGGCCGTACGGGCGGGCTGTCGCCCCCCGTGAGCGCGAACGCGGTGACCACGGTCGCCACCGCCACTCCGGCGGCTATGCCGATCTTCACCGGCAGCCCGAGCCCTTCGGACGCCGCTGCCCCGCCGGCCCCTCCGGCCGCCGCCGCTCCCGCGGCGCTCCCGCCGGCCGGCCCTCCGGTGGCCGCGGCCGCGACACCCGCTCCCGCGGCGGCACCGGCCGCGCCCGCCGCGACACCGGCGGCCTTGAAGGCGTATCCGGCGGCGAACCAGCCGATGACCGCGACCGGCAGCGTGGCGCGCAGCCCGGCGTTGACGTCCCTGAGTTCCACGGCCACTTCCCGGCACCGCGCGCAGCCGTCGAGATGCTGCCGCAGGCCCCGCTCGGCGCGTATCCGCAGCCCGCCCCGCGCGTACGCGCCGAGCCGTCCCGCGTACGGGGCGCAGTCGGGGTTCTCCTCCGGGGCACTGGCCACATGGGCCTGCAGATAGGCCTGCTTGAGCCCCTCGCGGGCCCGGTGCGCCAGCACGGCCGCGGCGTTGGCGGACAGCCCGAGCAGCGGGGCGACCTCGCTCGGCGACTCCTCCTCGACCGTGGTGTGCCACAGCACGGTCTGCCACCGCTCGGGCAGGCTCCGGAACGCCTGCACCGCCAGCGAACGCTCCGCCTGGTGCATCGCATGCACATCGGCGCCCAGCTCCGGCGAGTTGTCCTGCTGCCCCCGGGAACGGGCCGCGGTGTCGGCGAACACCGCGAAGTCGTCGACCAGCTGCTCCTGCTTCGCGGTGCGCACCCAGTCGGCGGCGACCCGGCGCACGGTCGTCAGCAGATACGCGCGCACCGAAGCGGTCGGCCCGGCCCCGCCGCGTACGGCCTGCAGCGTGCGGGCGAAAACCTCGGCCGTCAGATCGTCCGCCGTGTCCCGGTCCCGGCAGCAACTGCGGGCGTACTGCCGCACCGAGCGGGCGTGCCGGCGGAAGACCTCCTCATAGGCGTTGTCGTCACCGCGCCGGACGCGTTCGACGAGCTCCGCGTCCGACGGAACCAATCCTTCAGCGGCCCCGGCCCCGGGTCCCGCCCTCCGCTGCCGCGGCACACCGGTTTCCCCGCCCGGCAGGGACGGCCCCGGAGAGGACCAGGACGGCGCTGCTCCGGGCACCCGCGGATGCGGCACATGGCCCGGCGGCGGACCACCGGAACCGTCCGCGCCCGCCCAGCCGTCATCGCGGGACTCGCCCCGCTGATCAGATCCCATCGCGGAAGCCCCCGTACCCGACGAAACATCCGAACACCGGGAAAGAGTGCCACAGTCACCCGCACGCAGTCCCGGGGCGGGAACGACCAACCACCCGTACGTGGAGACATCTTCACGAACGGGCACCACCTCCCGGAGCCGTCAACGCTTCCTCGCGAGGGCCGTGAACGCCGCCTCCCGAAGCCGTGAACGCCCCCTCGCGAGGTCGGGGCACACGGACCCAGCCGGGGCCTGGCGCACTGCCTCACAGGGCCCAGGAGCCCCGTCTCGCCGAGCTGTGAGCGCCGCCGCACGGAGCCGGGGCAACACGGGCCCAGCCGGGCCTTGGAGCCCCGCCTCACCGAGCCCCGGAGCACCGCCTCGCGCAGCCGTGAACGCCGCCGCACGGAGCCGGAGCAGACGGGCCCAGCCCGGCCTTGGAGCCCAACTCGCCGAGCCGCGAACACAGCCGGAGCCGTGAACACCGCGGCACAGAGCCCGAAGCACACTGGCCCACCTGGGCGGATCACCGCCTCCCGGGGCCGTGAACACCGCCTCCGGAGCCGTGAACGCCGTTTCGCGCGGGCGCCGGAACACACAGGCCGCACGGGGCCTTGGAGCACCCGCCTCCGGGTCCAGCGAACACGGCCTCACAAGACCGGGGCGTCCCTCACCGAGCCCCGGAGCGCCCCGCGCCGCACGGCCCCGTGGCGCACTGCCCCACCAAGCCGGGTGCGCGGCCCCACAGCACCACCGGAGCGCACCGACCGGCCTGGCCGGAACCGGGAAGGCCGCCCCGCCGGGCCCGGCCCCGGAGCGCCCCGGGCCGGGCTCGGTGCCAGGCCCGGCCGGAGCCTCACGAACCGTGCGCCGGGAGCCGCCGCCTCCCGCTCAGACCCCCGCCCGGGGACGCAGACCCTCGAGCAGGATGTCCAGCAGCCGGGACGACGCCGCCTGCTGCTGCGCGGCGTCGGGCAGCGCCGGTGCCGCGGTGGCTATCACCAGCAGCACATCGGCCACGGTGACGTCCCCGCGCAGCTCACCGGCGGCACGGGCCCGCTCGACGAGCCGGCCCACGACCTCCAGCAGCGCCGCGGCACCCGGGTCCTCGTCCCGCTCGGCCGGCACGGACTCCACCAGCCGCAGATCAGGCTGCCCCTGGCCGGGCGCCGCCTGCTCCTTCTGCCGCTGCTGCGGAACCCTGGCCGCCGCGGTGTCGTCGTCCTCCGCGGTCTCGGCGGCGACACCCACCCGCAGCACCCGGGGCGGCAGCAGCCGGCCCGCGCCCGAGGCGACCGACGTCCGCAGGAAGCGGGCCAGCGCCGGCCACGGCTCGTCCTCCTGGCCGAGGGCGGCCCGCGCCTGCTCGGTCAGCCGGGCGGTCTCCTCCTCGGCTATCCGGCGGACCAGCACGTCCTTGCTCGGGAACCGCCGGTAGACGGTGCCCACGCCGACCCGGGCCCGCCGGGCGACGTCCTCCATCGGCGCGCCGTACCCCAATTCACCGAACACCTCGCGCGCCGCGCGCAGAACGTGTTCGAGATTGCGCTGTGCGTCGACACGGAGCGGCGCGGAACGCGCGCCGCCGATGACTCCGGCGCCGTCCGCCGGTGCGGTCGCCCGCGCGGTGCCGTTCGGCTCGGAGGCGACAGCAGCCGACCACTGAGAATCCTGCATGTGCATATGTATTCCCCCGGTAATGATTAGTCTCCCCCCGGAGACTCCCCGCCCTGACTTGTCCGGGGCACCATGGTCCGGGCACCCCGACGGGATACGAACATAGTTGAGCCCAGGTGAAGAAAGAAGGGGGTCGTTCCGCGCGGCGCAGCCCCCGTTCGGACCACAGGCCCCGCAGGCCCCCCGGACTTACCTCGGGTATTTCCCGCAAGGCCGCGCTGACCTGCATTTCCTTGCGACGCCGCACGCTGCGGACGCTTCCGTTCCGCCCTCTTCCGCCGGTCATACATTTCAGCTGCCCCTGTGGACAAACGGCCGCCGTCGGTGCGTCATGGGAGGGTGCTGTGATTCCCGGGCCCTCCGGCCCGTGGCGTGACCGGGCCCCTGCGGGGCACCCGTACCGGGGGGAAGGGGGGAAGAACCGTACGGACGACGACGAGCGACACCACGAGGAGACCTTCTGTGAAGGAACCGGCGCGCATTCTCGTTGTCGGCGGAGGCTATGTCGGGATGTACACCGCGCTCAGCCTGCAGCGACGGCTGAAGCAGGGCGAGGCGGAGGTCCTGGTGCTCGACCCCGAGCCCTACATGACGTACCAGCCCTTTCTCCCCGAAGCCGCGGCCGGCTCGATCTCCCCGCGCCATGTCGTCGTCCCGCTGCGCCGGGTCCTGAAGAAGTGCCAGGTCGTCATCGGCGAGGTCACCGCGCTCGACCACGCCGCGCGCACCGCGACGGTCAAGACCCTCGCCACCGAGGAGGAGGGCACCGGCCCGGTCGAGATCCGTTACGACGAACTCGTCCTGGCCCCCGGCTCCGTCTCCCGGACCCTCCCCGTCCCGGGCCTCGCCGACTTCGGCATCGGCTTCAAGACCGTCGAGGAGGCCATCGGGCTGCGGAACCACGTACTCGAACAGCTCGACATCGCCTCCTCCACCCGCGACCCCGCGATCCGCGACGCCGCCCTCACCTTCGTCTTCGTCGGCGGCGGCTACGCCGGGGTGGAGGCCCTCGCCGAACTCGAGGACATGGCGCGGTACGCCGCTCGCTACTACCACAACATCGGCCCCGAGGACATGAAATGGATCCTCGTCGAGGCCACCGGACGGATCCTCCCCGAGGTCGGCGAGGAGATGGGCCGGTACGCCGTACGGGAGCTGCGCGGCCGCAACATCGACGTCCGGCTCGACACCCGGCTCGACTCCTGCGAACAGCGCGTCGCGGTGCTCAGCGACGGCTCCCGCTTCCCGACCCGCACCCTCGTCTGGACCGCGGGCGTCAAGCCCCACCCGATCCTCGCCGCGGCCGGCCTCCCCCTCAACGGCCGCGGCCGCCTCAAGTGCACCGCCGCCCTGCGCGTCGACGGTGTCGAGGGGGCGTGGTCGGCCGGTGACGCCGCCGCCGTCCCCGACCTGACGTCCGACGACCCGGAAGCCCTGTGCGCACCGAACGCCCAGCACGCCGTACGGCAGGCGAAGACCCTCGCCGACAACCTCCTCGCGTCGCTGCGCGGAGAGGAGGTGAAGGACTACCGGCACGCCTACGCGGGATCCGTGGCCTCCCTGGGCCTCCACAAGGGCGTCGCCCACGTCTACGGCAGAAAGCTCAAGGGCTATCCGGCCTGGTTCATGCACCGCGCCTACCACCTCAGCCGGGTGCCGACGTTCAACCGCAAGGCCCGCGTGCTCGCCGAATGGTGCCTCGCCGGGCTCTTCAAACGGGAGATCGTCTCCCTCGGCTCGCTCGAACACCCGCGCGCCGAGTTCGAACTGGCTGCGGGCACCGGCCGGCACCCCGAAGCGAGCTGACCGGCGGCGAAGGACCGTCCGGCGGATGCGGGCCAAGTCCCGGCGGCGCGCGGCGCGTCACCGGATCCGGCGACTTTGTGCGGTGCCGGAACCAAACGACTGCGAACCACGCCTGACGGATGTCGGCCCGGTCCGCCACACTGGACCTGTGACCATCATGGGCGCGCTCATATCCGCCGTATCCGCCACGTCCGCAGAGAGAGCCGCCGCCTCCCAGGGCCGGGACGGCGGCGGCCGGCGCCGCGGGCCCCGTTCCCTTCCCCGGCCCGAAGACACCGGCGGCACCCGGCAGCCGGCCAGCTGACCCCGAGCGACATCACGAGGCAAATCTCAGTGGACTTCACGCGCTGGAGCGCCCGGCTCCCCGGTACCAACCGTCGCACCGCGCCGCGTTCGGACAGCGCCGCACCACCGCAGGCCCCGCCCCGGCCGCCCGGTCCGGACGGCGACGCGGAACCGCCCGAAGCGGCCGGGGGCGCCGTACCGGCCGCCCGCGGGGAGCGCGCCGACCGGCGCACGCTCCCCGCGACCGCTCCTCCGGGCGCCCTCGCGCCCCCCGCGCCCAACGACGCACCGGACGGCAAGCCCCCGCAGCATCCCGCCCTCCGCGGCCTCGCCGGCCAGGACGTCCTCGGCCGCATCCCCGGCCCGGTCGCCGTGGTCCACGGACCCGACCACCGGCTGGCGTACGTCAACGAGGCCTACGCCAGCGCCTTCGGCACCCGCACCCCGGGCGCGCCCGCCCGCGAGGCCCTGCCGGAACTCGCCGAACTCGGACTGCTGTCCCTCATGGACCAGGCCCTGCGCAGCGGCAGGCCGCGCACCCTGAAGGCCCGCCGCGCCGAAGGCCTGACCGGTCCCGGGCACTACACGTTCACCTGCACCCCGATCGACCAGGGCGTGCTGATCTTCGCCACCGACGTGACGGACCAGGTCGAGGCCGCCGACCGGCTCCGCGCCGGCGAACGCCGGCTGCGCGAAACCGCGGTCACCCTCCAGCACAGCCTCCTCCCGCAGGAGCTGGAACAGCCCGACGACCTCCGGGTGGCCGCGACGTACCAGCCCGGCGGGACGGACGAGGCCGTCGGCGGCGACTGGTACGACGTCATCACCCTCGGCGCCGGCCGCACCGCGCTCGTCATCGGCGACGTCATGGGCCGCGGCGTCCGCGCCGCCGCGGTCATGGGACAGCTCCGCACCGCGGTCCGGGCCTACGCCCGGCTCGACCTGCCGCCACACGAAGTCCTCCAGCTGCTCGACGGCCTCGCCGCCGAGATCGACCCCAACCAGATCGCCACCTGCCTCTACGCGGTGCACGACCCGAACGAGAACCGGCTGGTGCACGCCTCCGCCGGGCATCTGCCGATCATCGTCCGGGAGGCCGACGGCACGGTGCGCCGCGGCGACGAGCCCACCGGGCCGCCGCTCGGCACCGGCGGCTGGATGCACACCTCGGGCACCCTTCCCCTCGGCCCGGGCGCCACAGCCGTCCTCTATACGGACGGCCTGGTGGAACGGCGCGACGCGGACATCGACGAGGGCGTCGGCGCCCTGGAGGAGGCCCTCAAGGGAGCGACGGGCACTCCGGAAGTGGTGTGCGACCGTCTCATCCGCGCCCTCGGCGTGACCGCCGACCACGACGACGACGTGGCCGTACTGGTCTTCCAGCGCCCCGAGCGCACGGGCCACGACGCCGAGCTGTTCCACAACGCGGCGCTCGACCTCCTCGGCGGGGTCGAGGCGGCTCCGAGAGCCCGTGCCTTCGCCTCGGGCGTCCTCGCCAGCTGGCGCTTCCCCACCGAGCTGCACGACCTGGGAGTGCTGGCCGCCAGTGAACTCGTCGCCAACTCACTCCAGCACGGCGCGCCACCGATGCGGCTGCGGCTGCGGCGGACGGACCGCCGGCTGATCGTGGAGGTCACGGACGGCGACGACCGCCTGCCGCGGCGCCGACGGGCGGATCCCGTGGACGAGGCGGGGCGCGGCATCTCCATCATCGCGACGATCGCCTCGGCCTGGGGCTCACGCCGCACACCGGGCGGCGGCAAGGCGGTGTGGTGCGAATTCGCCCTGCCGGCGGGCTGATTCCGCCCGCCGCGGTGCGGCGCCCGGCCGGAGGTTGACACCGGTCGTGGAGATCCGTAGTGTCCTCCGAGTTGCCACAGGGCCGTAACGGTTCTGCGGTGGCCACCTCGCGCCGCTTCTGCGGCAACCACTTCAGTAGGGCGTCCCTTGATCGGGGAATGATTCCGGCGTGCCCGGAATTGTGTTTCCGGTTGTCCTGGCCGGCTCGATTATGAGTCGCCGGGGAAATCCGCTAACGTGGTGGCCGCGCCGGAAGGCGCAGCACAATCCCTCTCCAACCGGGGGCTGGAATTGCGGATCGGCCGGGAATTCGGGCCGGAA